>JAJZDV010000116.1 GCA_021846025.1 Pseudomonadota bacterium | reverse complement strand
ACTTGCCACGGAGTGGCGATGGACTGAAAGCTGGAGGGAACGGGCGCCGGGGCGTTGCTGCCGGAACCGATCGCCGTCGGCGCCGCGACAGCGGTTGTCGTCGAAGCGCTGGCCGTGCCCGGTAGCGTCACAGCACCAATGCCCGCTGAACTCACGGTGCAACTCGAAGCATTGCTCACGGTCGGTTTGCAGGGCACGACCCCGGTCGCGGCCAGCGTGCTCGTACCCGAAGAACCTGCGGCACTGGCTATGCCGCCCGAACCTCCGCCGCAACCGGCCAAGGTCAAGGCCAGGAAACCCGCCAGGGCGGCTGTATTTAATGCGTGGCTATTCATAGTCATCCAATCCACAAAAGCAAATCCTGCAAATCAAAAAAGACCGGCGATCCTTCCGGAATCGCTCAGAACCGGTAGGCCATGGCGACCTGGAGAACCGGATACCAGCGAGATCGACTCGATGCGCTCGAGTACGCCGCCTGCGCGGCTTGATTCAGGCCGGAAGGCCCCGATGCACCCCGATCACCGTCCCCCGCAGCAGCCGCATCGAATTGCCCTGGGTAGGCCACGTCGATGTCGCTCCGGAACTGCCAGCCTTTGGCTGGACTTTTGCCGCTCCAGCCGTAGCGGGCAGGCCCGGCGATCTTTGAAAACGCAACGCTGTTGTCCCCTTGAGCATCCACCGTCAAACGTCCGGCCGTGGCGTTGCCAGCATCGGGGCGCTGCGACGGCAGCCCGATGGCTGGCCACGGGTTGCTGCTCGACATCGCGTGAGTCCAGCGCTGGGCGTCCGCAAAGAGCCGCCACACCAGCGGCGGCGGATGCTGCACCCGATGGCCGGTTTGGGTCGGCTTCCGGAACTCCTGAGCGGTGCAACCCTTGCTGTTCACCACCGCGCTCGCTGAGGCTAGGGCGTGGCTGCAGCCGGCGCTCCAGAGCCCTGCCCCAACAATTGCCACGGCGGCGACACGCCAGGTTTTCACGCGTTCTGCTCCACAGTCGGCTGCCGGGTGACAAAAGCCGCAAACCGGGCCCAAAGATGTGAAGGATTGCCGGATCACGATGACTGCATTCTGGTTGCCGCAGCCGGGCCGCTCCATCGGAGGTTTCAGAATGCAACCGTCAGCCGTCGACTGAATCGCGTGTCAGGATTTCCTGACAACCCACGATTGCGGGATGGGTGCCGGGGGCCGGGCACTCGACAATTGCTGCAGTCCGAGACTGCGATGCCAGCTGCCTACCGCCACCCAAGCTCGAAGAGCCCATGCCAAGCCGTTGCCCGCCACCAGCAGAGGCCAGCCGATGCGTTGACGCCGGCATGGGTGCGCCTGGCCGCGCTGCCGCCGCCGACGCCCGACCGGCCTGATTGCAAGGTCTCGGCCCGGGCCTGACACCATGCCTGCACCCCCGCGCACTTCGCCGGCTCCAGCGACGACCGCGTCGGACGAGGCGGCGCCTCAGCCCGCGGCGCACCAGTTGATCGACCGACTGCCCGGTTTCGTCTTTTGCCTGGAGCATGCTGGCGACCAGTTGCGCTTCACCGAAGCCAGCGCCGGCTGCCAGGCGGTTTGCGGCCTCGATGGCGCCGGGCTGAATGCGCGGGACGGCGGATTCCTGAGCCTGATCGATGCGCGCGACCTGGCGGCGTTCCACGCCACGCTGCAGGGCAGCGGCGTCAGTGGCATCTGGAACTGGGAGGGCCGGCTGCGCACCCCCTACGGACCGAAGTGGGTCAACATCCGCGCGCAGACCCGGCTGCTGGGGCCGCTGCAGGCCGAATCGGCGGGCATCATGCTCAATGTGAGCCTGAGCCACCGCCGCGAGAGCCAGTTGCGCGACCGCTCGGCCGAACTGCGCAACATGGCGGTGCGGCTGGAGTCGGTGCGCGAGCTGGAGCGGGCGCGCCTGGCGCGCGACCTGCACGACGACCTCGGCCAGGTGCTGACGGCGCTGAAGATGGATCTGGCCTCGTTGCACCGTCTGCTGCGCAAGCCCGTGAGCGCAGCGCATGCGCAGTTGTTCGACAGCATGGACCGGTTGATCGACGCCGCCGCCGAGGCCGGCCGCCGGGTCGCTGCCGAATTACGCCCCAGCGTGCTTGACCTCGGCCTGGAGCCGGCGCTGCGCTGGCTGATCGATCAGCACCGCACGCGCTACGGCATACGCCTGCATTGCAGTGCCCGGGTGCAGGCGCCGGTCGGTGAACTCATGGCCACCGAAATCTTTCGCATCGCCCAGGAGGCGCTGACCAATATCGCCCGCCATGCCCAGGCCGGCCAGGCCTGGCTGAAGTTGGTCGAGGAACCCGACGGCATCTGCCTCGAAGTGCGCGACGACGGCCGGGGTTTCGGCGTGCCGCAGGCGGAATCCGCCACCCTCGCGCAGCGCCCGACCTACGGCCTGCGCGGCATGCGCGAGCGTGCGTTGCTGATGGGCGGCAGCTTCAGCCACGGCCCGGCACCCGAGGGCGGCGCCATGATCCGGGTCTGCCTGCCGCCGCAGGAGCCCAGCCATGCTTAAGCTCAGCCTGCGCGTGCTCATCGTCGACGACCACGCCTTGCTGGCCGAGAGCGTGGCGCGGTTTCTGCAGGCCAACTCCATCGAGGCCGCCTGGTGCGCGGATCCCGGCCGGGCGCTGCAGCGCATGCGCGAGGAGGACTGGAGCGTGGTGCTGCTGGACTTGTCCATGCCCGACGGCAACGGCCTGGATTTGCTCAAGCGCATCAAGCTCGTCAAGCCCGGCCTGCCGGTGCTCATCCTCAGCATGCACCCCGAGCAGCAGTTCGCCCTGCGCGCCTTGCGCAACGGCGCCGCGGGTTACCTGACCAAAGGCTGCAGCCCGGAAATCGTGATCGAGGCCATCCGCAAGGTGGCGCGTGGCGGGCGCTACCTCACTGCCGTGGTGGCCGATCAGCTCGCCACCCATCTCGACGACGGCGGCAGCACCGAGGCGCCGCACCTGCGCCTGTCGGACCGCGAAATGCAAGTCTTCATGCGGCTGGCGCAAGGCAGCAGCGTCAACGGCATTGCCGAGGAATTGCACATCAGCGGCAAGACCGTGAGCACCCACAAGACCCGGCTCATGGCCAAACTGGGGCTGGACAAGGACGCCGACCTGGTGCGCTACGCCATGCACCAGGGGCTCATCACCTGACCGGGTCCGCGGCCTGCGGTCGCAGCACCATCTCGGCCATGGCCGGATCGGCCAGGACGCCGCGTTGCCGCAGGCCGGCCACGACACCCTCGCGGTTCTCGGCGGGCTGGTTCTGGCTCGCCTTCCACTTGCCCTGCAGGCTGGTGAGCGGCAGCTCGATGCCGACGATGGCGCCCAGCATGCGCTCGATGTAGTCGGGGGGCGCATCGCCCACCGCCCAGGGCCGGGGCTGCGCGGCTTCGTGCCGACGGGTCAGCGCCGTCACCAGTTCGCGCAGCCAGGCCACATCGTCCACCACCCGCAGCGGTCCGCGGGCGTGCACCACGGCGTAGTTCCAGGTCGGCACCACCTTGCCGGTTTCGCGCTTGGTGGCGTACCAGTTCGGGCTGATGTAGGCGTCCGGGCCGTGGAACACGGCCAGCACCTCGCTGCCCTGGGGCGTGTCGCGCCACACCGGGTTGGCCCGCGCCACGTGGCCGCGCAACAGGCCGTGCGCCGAGCCGTCGTCCAGCCACAGCAGCGGCACCGGGTTGGCGTCCAGCCCCTGCGCGCCGTGGGTGATGAGGGTCGCCAGCGGATGGTCGCGCATCAAGGCCTGCAGGGCCTGTGCGTCAGGCTGGGTGAAATGCGACGGTCTGTACATGGTCGGTCTCCGTGAGGTCAGCGCCCACCGCTGATGTCGAGCAGGCTGCCGGTGCAGTACGAAGCCGCCTCCGACAGCAGCCAGATGATGCCCTGTGCCACCTCGTCGGGCTGGCCGCCGCGCTGCATCGGCACCGAGGTCTTCACCCGCTCGACCCGGTCGGGCTCGCCGCCGCTGGCATGGATGGCGGTGTGGATGACGCCGGGACGCACCGCATTGACGCGAATGCCCTCGGCCGCCACTTCTTTGGCCAGGCCGATGGTGAAGGTGTCGATCGCTCCCTTGGACGCGGCGTAATCCACGTACTCGCCGGGCGAGCCCAGTCGCGCTGCGGCGGACGAGACATTGACGATGGCCCCGCCCGCGCCGCCCTGCCGCGTGGACATGCGCCGCACCGCTTCGCGCGCGCACAGAAAACTGCCGATGACGTTGACCGCGAACACCCGCGTCAACCGCGCCGCGCTCATCTCCGCCACCTGCGCCCGCGGCTCCAGCATGCCGGCGTTGTTCACCAGCGCCCGCAGCGGCCCCAAGGCGTCGGCCTGCTCGAACAAGCGCAACACCTCGGCTTCCACCGCCACATCGGCAGCCACCGCGACGGCCTCCCCGCCCTCCTTGCGAATCCGTGCCACCACCGCGGCGGCTTCCGCGGCATGGCTGCGGTAGCTCAGGCAGACGGCATAACCCGCCATCGCCGCCCGGTGCGCCGTGGCCGCGCCGATGCCGCGGTTGCCGCCCGTCACGATCAAGACAGATTGCATGGTCGACCCCGATGCCGTAGTGAATGAGCCGCCATTTTCGTCCTTTGCACGACGGATGGCGGCCTACCATGCATCGTGCCGAAATCCTTGGAAGCCGCGAGCGGCAAGCGCTGACCCCATGCCCCGAACCGAACCGCCGCACGAACGCGCCCACCTCACCTTCGCCCAGGATCTGGCCGGCATGGAACTGCTGACGGCGAGCTACTGGTCGCATCGCTTCGCGCCACACGTGCACGACACCTATGCCATCGCGCTGATCGAGCGGGGTGCCGAGCAATTCCGCTGCGGCACCGTCGACTGGCTGGCACCGGCGGGCAGCCTGGTGATCGTGCCCCCAGGGACGTTGCACACCGGGCAGCGCGGCTGCGAGGAGGGCTGGAGCTACCGCGTGTTCTACCCCGCACCGCAGTTGCTGGCCGCGCTGGTGGCGGAGTGGACGGACGCGACACCGGCGCCTCCCGTCTTTGGCGCCGTGGTGCTCACCGACCCACCGCTGTTCCAGGCCTTGCACCGCCTGCACCGGCTGCTGCACGACGGGGCCGACGCCCTGCACCGCGCCAGCGCCTGGCGCACGGCCATGGGCGCCTTGCTGCTGCGCCACGCCGGGCTCGCACCGCGCCCGCCGGGGCGCGAAACCCGCACCGTGCGCAGGGCGCAAGACCTGTTGCGCGCCGATGCCGGGGCCACGTTGGGCCTGGTCGAGTTGGCCAGCGCCGTGGGCTTGAGCCCGTGGTATCTGAACCGGGTGTTTTCCCGCGAGGTGGGGCTGCCGCCGCATGCCTGGCGCAACCAGTGGCGGCTGGCGCAGGCCAAGGCCCTGCTGCGGCGCGGGCAGGCCCCAGCGGAGATTGCCACGGTGCTCGGCTTTGCCGACCAGGCGCATCTGCACCGGCATTTCAAGCGCGCCTTTGGCGTCACACCCGGGGTTTATCAGGTGGAATCCGGCAGCGCGGCAAGCGTCGGCTCGGGCGCTAAAGGCTAGGGCCGGTTCACGCGCTGGCTGCGCCCGCGCCGCCCCGGCCGGAGTGGCGCCCAGGCGCAAGGCGCCGGCACGCGTGAACCCCTTGCCCAGACCGGCAACGCCGCAGCGCAAGAACGTTCAAGACCCTGCGCGGCAGGCCGTGTAGTCTGCGCGACATGCCCGCATCTGCCATCACGCCCGCTGCCGTCTGGCCCGACCGCCGCCGTGAATTCCTGCACGGCGCGCGCGACACCGTGCCGCTGCTGCTGGGGGCCGCGCCCTTCGGGTTGATTTTCGGCGCACTGGCGGCGGGCAGCGCGCTCGGCACCGGCGGGGCCCTGGCCATGTCGGCACTGGTGTTTGCCGGCTCGGCGCAGTTCATCGCCCTGAGCCTGCTGGGCAGCGGCACCAGCGGGCTGATCGTGGTGCTCACCACCCTGGTGGTCAATCTGCGCCATGTGCTGTACTCCGCCAGCCTGCAGCCTCAGGTGGCCAGGTTGCCGCAACGCTGGCGCCTGCTGCTGGCCTTCTGGCTCACCGACGAAACCTATGCCGTGGTGTACCACCGCTACGCCCGCGACGACGGCGCCCCATTCAAGCACTGGTACACGGCGGGCTCCGGCGCCATCATGTACGTCAACTGGCTGGGCTGGACGGCGGCTGGCGCCTGGCTGGGACAGTCCAGCCCGGCGCTCGCGCATCTGGGGCTGGAGTTCGCCCTGGTGGCCACGTTCGTGGGCATCGTCGTGCCCTTGCTGCGCGACGCGCCGAGCATCGCCGCCAGCCTCACCGCGGCGGCCGTGGCCCTGCTGGCGCGCGATCTGCCCTACAAGCTTTCGCTGCTGGCTGCGGCGTTCGCCGGGGTGCTGGTCGGCGTGTGGCTGGACGCGCGCGACGCCGCGCGTTCGCCCAAGCCCGACGGCGGGGAGAGCCGCCGATGAGCGCCGCGCTCTGGGCTGTGATCGGCGGCATGGCGGCCGTCACCTTCGCCATTCGCTACGCCCTGTTCGGGCTGGGCAGCCGGTTGCGGTTCCCGCCACGCGTGCGCCAGGCCCTGCGCCATGTGCCGGTGGCGGTGCTCACGGCCATCGTCGCGCCCATGGTGCTGCTGCCCGACGGCCGGCATTGGGACCTGAGCTGGCGCAACCCCTGGCTGGCCGGGGCCCTGGCCAGCGCCTTGCTGGTGCTGGGCACGCGCCGCCTGCTGGCCGCCATCGCCGGGGGACTGGCGGTGTATCTGCTGTGGCGCTGGGGCTTTGGCCCGGCTTGATCGACGCCAGCCGCACTCCCCGGCGATGCCGCCGCTGTTGCCGCTGGCGCCTTTCGAGCGCCGCCTCCGGCCATGCGGACCGGCCGGAGGCCGTGTGGAGACGCCCGCCGCATCGGCCTCGATCCGGGCCGCCCTTGCGGCCGATCAAAGCCCGCAATACACTGGTTTTTTATCCAGCCATCAGGCGTCGTGATGCCCCCGAGAATCATCCCCATCCAGCGTGCCGGCGTCGCCGCGGCGACACCCGATCCGGGCCGCGACACGCTCAAGGGAAGGGGCACGGCGGTGGCCATGCCCCACCGCTTCGAGCCCGGCACACGCGAGGCGTTCGACGACGGCTGGGACACGCTCGATGAAGCCGCCCGGGCCCGCGGCGCGGCGCCGCCGCCCGCCACCACGGTGACCCACGAGCAGGCTCGCTCCCTGCTCACCCGCAACAGCTCGCCCGACATTCCCTTCACCCTCTCGCTCAACCCCTATCGCGGTTGCGAACATGGCTGCATCTACTGCTACGCGCGGCCGACACACGCCTATCTGGACCTCTCTCCCGGGCTGGATTTCGAGACCCGGCTGGTGGCGAAAATCAACGCCGCCAGCGTGCTGCAGCGCGAACTGGCACGGCCCGGCCACCAGGCCAGTTGCATCGCCATCGGCTCCATCACCGACGCCTACCAGCCGATCGAGCGCGAGCTGCGCATCACCCGCGCCGTGCTGCAGGTGCTGGGCGACTGCGCCCACCCCTACGCCCTCATCACCAAGTCCGCCGGCGTGCTGCGCGACCTCGACCTCATCGCCCCTGCCGCACACGCCGGCCGCGCCTGGGTGAGCGTGAGCATCACCACGCTCGACGCGCAACTCGCCCGCACGCTCGAGCCGCGTGCCGCAGCGCCGCAGCGCCGGCTGGACGTGGTGCGCCGGCTGGCTTCGGCCGGCGTGCCGGTGGGGGTGAACGTGGCGCCCATCATTCCCTTCATCAACGATGGCGACATCGAAGCCATCATCCAGGCCGCGGCGGATGCCGGTGCGTGCAGCGTCCACCACACCGTGCTGCGCCTGCCCTGGGAAGTGGCGCCGTTGTTTCGGCAATGGTTGCAGGTGCATGTCCCCGAGCGCGCCGCCCGGGTCATGGCGCGGGTGCAGGATTTGCACGGCATCGACCCGTCGCAACGCGCCGCGCAGCAGGGCCGCGCGGCACGCGACTACGACGCCAGCTTCGGCCAGCGCCTGCACGGCGTCGGCCCCTGGGCCGATCTCATCCGCCAGCGCATCGCCAAGGCGCGCGCTCGCGCCGGGCTGAGTCCGAGCGGCTTCATGGCGCTCGACTGCCGTGCGTTTCGCCCACCTGCAGTGGCGCCGGCGGTGGATGCACGGCAGGGCTCGCTGTTCTGACGTCTCGCCCCGGTTTTCGCCGCGCCCAGGAGTTGAGCGGCTGAGCGCCCGGCCTCCCGGCCCGCCGATCGCGTTGCCGCCCCGAGGGTGGTGGTGGACAGGGATCGCTTTCGCCGGGTGCGGCGCCTACCATCAGCCAGGGCCTGGGGTGCCGGCGCCCTTTCCACGTGGCGCGCGCCTGCGGGCACGGGCCTTCGCAATCCACGATCAGGAGTCCACCATGGCAGCCAGTTTCGAATTGCTCAAGAACGACAAAGGCCACTTCCACTTCTCCCTCAAGGGCAGCGACGGCGGCACCTTGTTGCGCAGCGAAACCTACGAGTCCAAGTCTTCGGCCGAGAACGGCATCGCTTCGGTGAAGAAAAACAGCTTGCTGACCGAGCGCTTCGAACGTCTGGCCGCCAGCGACGGCCGCGCGTATTTCAACCTGAAAGCCGGCAACCACCAAATCGTCGGCACCAGCCCCATGTTCGCCAAGACGGAGGCCCGCGACGCCGCCATCGCCGCCGTGCAGGCCCATGCCGAGCAGGCGCCGGTGCACGATCGCAGTGTTTGAGGGGAGTCGCCGCACTCCACCCTGCTGGGCAAGTCTTTTACCGATTCAATCCGCGCCCGGTTTTTAAGCCGGGCGTTAC
>JAJZDV010000115.1 GCA_021846025.1 Pseudomonadota bacterium | reverse complement strand
GGGTCGCGCGGGTCGGCCGTGGCGGCGTCGAAGCGGCGCAGGTAGTCGCGCGGGGTGGCGGTGAGGCCGAGCTTGTAGCCGATGAAAAAGTCGAACACGGCGCGGGCGTTGCCGCCGATGGAGCGGTGCGCCTCGTCGGAGATCACCAGGTCGAAATCGGTGGGCGAGAACAGCCGCTGGTACTTGTTGTTGAACAGCAGCGACTGCACCGTGGTGACGACGATCTCGGCGCGCCGCCAGTCGTCGCGGCTCTCCTTGTAGATCACCGTGTGGTAGTCGGCCGACAGCAGTGCGGCGAAGGCTTTCTTCGCCTGGTCCTCCAGCTCCAGCCGATCGACCAGAAACAGCACGCGGCGCGCGTTGCCGCTGCGCAGGAACAGCTTGATCACGGCGGCGGCGGTGAGCGTCTTGCCGGTGCCGGTGGCCATCTCGAACAGGAAGCGGTCGCGCCCCTCGGCCACGGCGGCCTGCAGGGCATGGATGGCCTGGAGCTGGTACGGGCGCAGAAAGCGCAGCTGGTGGGCCTGGATGTAGCCCGGCCGCTCGGCCGCGTGGCGCCAGCCGGCCTCGGCGGCGTAGTGCGGCCGCTGGCTGAGGGCGATGAAGTCGTCGCCCACCGGCTCGTCGATCAGGCGCTGCGGCGCGGGCGTGGTCTGCCGGTAGCCGCTGACCGAGGCGGGCGTGGGAAACGCGGTGACGAGGTGCGGGCTGCCGCGCTCCAGGTCCCAGAAATAGTGCAGGTTGCCGTTGGACAGGATGACGAAGCGGCAGTGCTGCGACCTGGCGTAGCGGCGCGCCTGCTCCTTGCCGACCAGCGGGTTCTTGTCCGCGGCCTTGGCTTCGAGCACCAGCAGCGGAGCACCCTTGGCGTCGAGCAGCAGGAAGTCGACGTAGCCGCGGCTGCTGCGCTCGAAGTTTTCGCCCAGCGCGTCGAGCGCGGGCCGGGTGACGGTGACGCCGGATTCGAGCAGGATGTTGGCCGGCTCGGCGCCTTCGGCGAAGAAGCGCCAGCCGGCCGCTTCCAGCAGCCGGTTGATCTTGATGCGGGCGGTGGCTTCCTTGTCGGGCATGCCGGTTCCGGTCTCAACGGCGCGTGCAGCAGAACCGCGTGCGCCCATGCAGGTCGTCGAGCGGCCAGTGTAGTGAGCGATTCTTGGCCCATGGCGTGGCGGCCCGCGCCGGTTGCAGGCCAGGGTGATGCCGGGCCGGCTGGCTTGCGCGGCCCGGTGCAATAGCATGCGGCATGGCCTGTGGTCTGTGGCATGCGGCCCGGTGCCCGTCCGGTTGCGGCCGTTGCGGTGATGCTTCGCCAAGGTTGCATGCGTGGCGGCCCATGGCGCGACCCGGCATGCCTGGCCCAAGTCCTGTCCCCCTCCATTGCATGGCCCGCCAATCCCGCCTCTGCGTTCCCGGTTTGCCGCACCTGGTGCAGCTCGTGGCGGCAACGGGCTCCCGTCCCCTGGCGCCGGGCGAGCAGCGAGCGCGTTTCCTGGCGTGGATGTCCGAGGCGCTGGGCAGCCTGCCGACACGCCTGCATGCCTACAGCTTGCTGCACGATGGGGTGTGGCTGCTGTTGACGCCGGATGAGCCCAGGGGGCTTTCCGGTTTTGTGCAGACCCTGGCACGCCGCACCAGCCGTGCGCAAGGTGCCGCTGCGGCAACGCAAGCGCCCGCGCGGCAAGCCATCTGGGCCGGGCGCTTTCGCAGCGCCGTGATCGAGCCCGCGGACTGGGCCTTGCCGGCCATGGTCTGGGTCGATGATGCGGCACGCCGGGCGGGGTTGGTGGCTGCGGGGCAGGTGTGGCCCTGGAGCAGCCAGTCCGCGCATTGCGGGCTGGGCGCCGGCGCCGGCCCTGCGCCGGCCCTGCAGCTTCCCGCTGCGTACTGGGCGCTCGGCAACACGCCGTTTGCGCGCGAAGCTGCCTACGGCCACCTGCTGCTCGCCGGCCTGCATGCCCAGCGTGCGCGCGAACTGGAGCAGGCCTTGCGCCGCGGCGCTGCGCTTGGTGACGCCCATTTCCTGCAGCGGGTGACGCAGCACAGCGGGCGCCAGCTCCAGCCGGCACCGCGTGGGCGACCGGGCCGCGCCTAGCGCCTGTTCGCGCGCTCGGCACCCTCCCCGGGCCAGGTGGGCGCAGCACCGAGCGTGAGTCGGCCCCGACGGGCCGTGTTCACGGCGCCCGGCGCGGCTGCATTGAGGGCCCAGGCCGCCGGGGCGATGGTACCGCTTATTCTGTCCCTGTCGTTGCATGCGAGTCTGGAAGGGTGGTTAAAAACGGGGACAGAAAAGAGCGATTGCTTGCACCTCCTGCTGCGCTGCAGTAAATTCGTGACCTGTCCTCTCCCTTGCCGCGGAGCCTGCCATGTCCACGCCCCAGTCTGAAATTTCCGATCTTGCCCGTCACGGTCTGTACAGCCCGGGCAACGAGCACGATGCCTGCGGCGTGGGGTTCGTGGCGCACATCAAGGGCATGAAGTCGCACGACATCGTGCAGAACGGCCTGCTCATCCTCAGGAACCTCGACCACCGTGGAGCGGTGGGCGCCGACAAGCTGATGGGCGACGGCGCCGGCATCCTCATCCAGATTCCCGACGCCTTCTACCGCGCCGAGATGGCGGCGCAGGGGGTGGAGTTGCCGCCCTACGGCGAATACGGCGTGGGCATGATTTTCCTGCCGCGCGAGCAGGCCTCGCGCCTGGCCTGCGAGCAGGAAATCGAGCGTGCGGTGCGTGCCGAAGGGCAGGTGCTGCTGGGCTGGCGCGATGTGCCGGTGGACGCCGACATGCCCATGTCGCCCACGGTGCGCGCGAAAGAGCCGGTCATCCGGCAGGTGTTCGTCGGCCGCGGCCCCGACGTGATGGTGACCGACGCGCTGGAGCGCAAGCTGTTCGTCATCCGCAAAACCGCCAGCCACGCCATTCAGCAACTCGCGCTGCGCCACGGCAAGGAATATTTCGTGCCGTCGATGTCGGCGCGCACCGTGGTCTACAAGGGCCTGCTGCTGGCCGACCAGGTGGGCGAGTACTACAAGGACCTGAAAGACCCGCGCGTGGTCTCGGCCCTGGCGCTGGTGCACCAGCGTTTTTCCACCAACACCTTCCCGGAATGGCCGCTGGCGCACCCCTACCGGCTGGTGGCGCACAACGGCGAGATCAACACCGTCAAGGGCAACTACAACTGGATGCGCGCCCGCGAAGGGGCGGTGACGTCTCCCGTGCTGGGCAACGACCTGCACAAGCTCTGGCCCCTGATCTACCCCGGCCAGAGCGACACCGCCAGCTTCGACAACTGCCTGGAACTGCTGCTGATGGCGGGCTATCCGCTGTCGCACGCCATGATGATGATGATCCCCGAGGCGTGGGAGCAGCACACGCTGATGGACGCGCGCCGCCGTGCCTTCTACGAGTACCACGCCGCGATGATGGAGCCGTGGGACGGCCCCGCGGCCATTGCCTTCACCGACGGCCGCCAGATCGGCGCCACGCTGGACCGCAACGGCCTGCGCCCGGCGCGCTACATCGTCACCGACGACGACCTCGTCATCATGGCGTCCGAGTCCGGCGTGCTGCCCATCCCCGAGAGCCACATCGTCAAGAAATGGCGCCTGCAGCCGGGCAAGATGTTCCTCATCGACATGGAAGCCGGGCGCATCATCGACGACAAGGAGATCAAGGATCAGCTCTCCGGCGGCCGGCCCTACGGCCAGTGGATCGAGAACCTGCGCATCCGCATCGACGACCTCGACCACCTCGGGCATCCCCAGGCCTCGGTGCTGCCGCTGCTCGACCGCCAGCAGGCTTTCGGCTACACCCAGGAAGACCTCAAGTTCCTCATGGCGCCGATGGCCGAGAAGGGCGACGAGGCCGTGGGCTCGATGGGCAACGACGCCGCGCTGGCGGTGCTGTCGAACCGCCCCAAGCCGTTGTACAACTACTTCAAGCAGTTGTTCGCGCAGGTGACCAATCCGCCCATCGACTCGATTCGCGAGAACATGGTGATGTCGCTGGTGTCGTTCATCGGCCCGCGGCCCAACCTGCTCGACATCAACCAGGTCAACCCGCCGATGCGCCTGGAGGTGAGCCAGCCCGTGCTCGACGACGACGACATGGCACGGCTGCGCTCCATCGCCCAGCACACGGGCGGCAAGTTCCGCAGCTACGAAATCGACATCTGCTACCCGGCGATCTGGGGGCAGGAAGGCATCGAGGCGCGCCTCGCCTCGATCTGCGCCGAGGCGGTGGATGCGCTCAAGAGCGGCCACAACATCCTCATCGTCACCGACCGCAACGTGAGTGCCGAGCGCGTGGCCATACCGGCGCTGCTGGCCATGAGCGCGGTGCACCAGCACCTCATCGCTCACGGCCTGCGCACCCAGACCGGCCTGGTGGTGGAAACCGGCAGCGCCCGCGAAACCCACCATTTCGCCGTGCTCGCAGGCTATGGCGCCGAGGCCGTGCATCCGTATCTGGCGCTCGACACCATTGCCGAAATGGCGCGCGACCTGCCCGGCGATCTGAGCGCCGAGAAAGCGATCACCAACTACATCAAGGCCATCGGCAAGGGCTTGCAGAAGGTCATGTCGAAGATGGGCATTTCCACCTACATGAGCTATTGCGGGGCGCAGATTTTCGAGGCCATCGGCCTGTCGCGCGCCTTGGTGGACAAGTACTTCAGCGGCACCACCAGCCAGGTGGATGGCATCGGTGTGTTCGAGGTGGCGCAGGAGGCGCTGCGCATGCACCGCGACGCCTTCGGCGACTCGCCGGTGCTGGCCACCATGCTCGACACGGGCGGCGACTATGCCTGGCGCGCGCGTGGCGAGGAGCATCTGTGGACGCCCGACGCCATCGCCAAGCTGCAGCATTCCACGCGCTCGAACAACTTCAACACCTACAAGGAATACGCCCAGCTGATCAACGACCAGTCGCGCCGCATGCTCACGCTGCGCGGGCTGTTCGAGTTCAGGCTCGACCCGGCCAGGGCCATCGCCATCGACGAGGTGGAGCCGGCGTCCGAGATCGTCCAGCGCTTCGCCACCGGCGCCATGTCGCTGGGCTCGATTTCCACCGAGGCCCACGCCACCCTGGCCGTGGCGATGAACCGCATCGGCGGCAAGAGCAACACCGGCGAGGGCGGCGAAGACCCGCTGCGCTACCGCACCGAAATGCGCACGGGTTCAACCGGCATCCGGGACGGCGACTCGCTGGGCAGCGTGCTCGGCGCCGAGCGCGTGGTGAGCGACATTGCGCTCAGGGCCGGAGACTCGCTGCGTTCCAAGATCAAGCAGGTGGCGTCGGGCCGCTTCGGCGTCACCGCCGAGTACCTGACTTCGGCAGATCAGATCCAGATCAAGATGGCGCAGGGCGCCAAGCCCGGCGAGGGCGGCCAGTTGCCCGGCGGCAAGGTGTCCGAGTACATCGGCATGCTGCGCTACTCGGTGCCGGGGGTGGGCCTCATTTCGCCGCCGCCGCACCACGACATCTACTCCATCGAGGACCTGGCGCAGCTCATCCACGATCTGAAGAATGCCAACGCCCGAGCCTCGATCAGCGTCAAGCTGGTGTCCGAGTCCGGGGTGGGCACGGTGGCCACCGGCGTGGCCAAGGCCAAGGCCGACCATGTGGTCATCGCCGGGCACGACGGCGGCACCGGCGCCTCGCCGCTGTCGTCCATCAAGCATGCGGGTTCGTCGTGGGAAATCGGCCTGGCCGAAACCCAGCAGACCCTCGTGCTCAACCGCCTGCGTGGCCGCATCCGCGTGCAGGTCGACGGCCAGCTCAAGACCGGACGCGACGTGGTGATCGGCGCGCTGCTGGGTGCCGACGAGTTCGGCTTCGCCACCGCGCCGCTGGTGGTGGAGGGCTGCATCATGATGCGCAAATGCCACCTCAACACCTGCCCGGTGGGCGTGGCCACGCAAGACCCGGCGCTGCGCAAGAAGTTTGCCGGCAAGCCCGAGCACGTGGTGAACTACTTCTTCTTCGTCGCCGAGGAGGTGCGCTCCATCATGGCGCAACTGGGCGTGCGCAAGTTCGAGGATCTGGTCGGCCGCGCCGACCTGCTCGACGCCCGTCCCGGCATCAGCCACTGGAAGGCGCGCGGGCTGGATTTCTCCCGCGTGTTCCACATGCCGGCCGTGCCTGCCGACGTCGCCCGCCGCCAGGTCGAGGCGCAGGACCACGGCCTGACCCGCGCCCTTGACCATGTGCTGATCGAGCGTGCCCGCCCGGCGCTGGAGCGCGGTGAAAAAGTGCAATTCATCCAGAACGTGCGCAACGTCAACCGGACCGTCGGTGCCATGCTCTCCGGCGAGGTGGCCAGGCGCTACGGCCACGACGGGCTGCCCGACGACACCATCCACATCCAGATGGAAGGCACGGGCGGGCAGAGCTTCGGCGCCTTCCTGGCGCGCGGCGTCACCATGTACCTCATCGGCGACGCCAATGACTACACCGGCAAGGGCTTGTCGGGCGGGCGCATCGTCGTGCGGCCGACCATCGAGTTCCGTGGCGAGGCGCAGAACAACATCATCGTCGGCAACACCGTGCTGTACGGCGCGATCGAAGGCGAAGCCTTTTTCCGCGGCGTGGCGGGCGAGCGTTTCGCCGTGCGCAACTCCGGAGCCACCACGGTGGTGGAGGGCACGGGCGACCACGGTTGCGAATACATGACCGGCGGCACCGTGGTGGTTCTGGGTGAAACCGGGCGCAACTTCGCCGCCGGCATGAGCGGCGGCATCGCCTATGTCTACGACATCGACGGCCAGTTTGCCCGCCGTTGCAATGCCTCCATGGTGGCGCTGGACAAGGTGCTGCCGGACGGCGAGCAGAAGGCGCAACTCGACGCAGCCCTGTGGCACCGCGGCCAGAGCGACGAAGCCCAGCTGCGCAAGATGCTGCAGGACCACCACCGCTGGACCGGCTCCCTGCGCGCACGCGAGCTGCTCGACAAGTGGGAGGAGTCGCGCGGCCGATTCGTCAAGGTGTTCCCGCACGAGTACAGGCGTGCCCTGGGCGAAATGGCCGCCAAGCGCGAGGCGCAGGCCGCCACGGCCAAGGCCAAGGCGCCGCTTGCCAACACCAGCGTGCCCGCGAAATGAGACCCACCCGACCACCTTCGCTGCGCTCGGTTCTCCCCTCGAGGGGCAAGAAACTCTTGGGACGGCCCGGCGAGCAATGAGACCACCCCGACAACCTTCGCTGCGCTCGGTTCTCCCCTCGAGGGGCAAGAAACTCTTGGGACGGCCCGGCGAGTTTCTTCAGCGCGCAACGTCAACGCCAGGACATTAAGGACCGATCATGGGAAAAGTCACCGGATTCATGGAGTTCGAGCGCCAGGAAGAGCGCTACGAGCCGCCTGTCGCCCGTTTGAAGCACTGGAAGGAGTTCGTGCACGAGCTGCCCGACGACAAGGCCAAGACGCAGGCCGGGCGCTGCATGGACTGCGGCATTCCGTTCTGCAACAACGGCTGCCCGGTGAACAACATCATCCCCGACTTCAACGACCTGGTGTGGCAGGGCGACTGGCGCACTGCGCTCGACGTGCTGCACTCCACCAACAACTTCCCCGAGTTCACCGGCCGCATCTGCCCCGCGCCGTGCGAAACCGCCTGCACGCTGGGCATCAACGAGGCCCCGGTGGGCATCAAGTCGGTGGAGCACGCCATCATCGACAAGGGCTGGGAGATGGGTTGGGTGCTGCCGCAACCGCCTGCGCACAAGAGCGGCAAGCGCGTTGCCGTGGTCGGCTCCGGGCCGGCCGGGCTGGCCGCGGCGCAGCAGTTGGCGCGTGCCGGGCACGAGGTCACGGTGTTCGAGAAAAACGACCGCATCGGCGGTCTGCTGCGCTATGGCATTCCCGACTTCAAGATGGAGAAAAGCCACATCGACCGCCGCATCGCGCAGATGCAGGCCGAAGGCGTGAGTTTCCGCACCGGTGTGCTGGTGGGTGGCATGCCGAAGGACGGGCCCGGCGCGACCGTGACCAACTGGGCGAAAGAAACCATCAGCCCGGCGCAACTGCGGGCCGAGTTCGACGCCGTGCTGCTGGCCGGTGGCGCCGAGCAGCCGCGCGACCTGCCGGTGCCCGGGCGCGAACTCGATGGCATTCACTTCGCCATGGAATTCCTGCCGCTGCAAAACAAGGTGAACGCGGGCGACAAGCTCAAGGGCCAGCTCATGGCCACGGGCAAGCATGTGGTGGTCATCGGCGGTGGCGACACCGGCTCCGACTGTGTTGGCACCAGCAATCGCCACGGGGCTGCGAGCGTGACGCAATTCGAAGTCATGCCGCAGCCGCCTGAAACCGAGAACAAGCCGCTGGTCTGGCCGTATTGGCCCATCAAGCTGCGCACTTCCAGCAGCCACGAAGAGGGCTGCTCGCGCGACTGGTCGGTGGCGACCAAGGCCTTCGTCGCCGGCACCGGCAAGGACAAGAACAAGATCAAGTCCATCACCGCCTGCCGCGTCGAATGGAAAGACGGGCGCATGCAGGAAGTCCCCGGCAGCGAATTCACCATGCAGGCCGACCTGGTGCTGCTGGCGATGGGTTTCGTGCATCCGCTGGGCAGTGTGCTCGAGGCCTTCGGCATCGACAAGGACGCGCGCGGCAACGCCAAGGCAAGCACCGAAGACGATGGCGGCTACGCCACCAGCGTGCCCAAGGTGTATGCCGCGGGCGATATGCGGCGCGGACAATCCCTGGTCGTCTGGGCGATCCGGGAGGGCCGCCAGGCCGCTCGCGAGGTCGACCGTTTCCTCATGGGCTCGAGCGAGTTGCCGCGCTGAGCCACGGCGCGAAGCGAGCCCA
>JAJZDV010000114.1 GCA_021846025.1 Pseudomonadota bacterium | reverse complement strand
CGAGCGGATGCCCGGCGTGAGATCGACGATGCCCGGCAGGCCGGATGCGGCGATCCACTGCATCAGCGCCTGCACGCGAAAGCGCAGTTCGAGGTCGAGCACCAGCGGGCCGTATTCGACCAGCAGGTTCTTGTCGCCGGCCACGCGGTAGGCCACGCCCACGGGATGCCCGTCCTGCGCGCCGCGCTGCGCGACCACGGGCGACTCCAGCGCCGGCGCGGCCGCCAGCGGCGGGTCCAGCGGTGAACAGTCGGGCGCGTGCAGGCTTTGCAGCGCGGCGTCCTGCGCGGCTTCCAGCCGGGCGGCCTCGTCCAGGCTCACGGGCACGAAGCGCACCGTGTTGCCGGGGCGCAGCTGGCCCATCTTCCACAGGTCGGCGGCGACGATCACGCCCGGGCAGACGAAGCCGCCCAGGCTGGGGCCGTCGGGGCCGAGCAGGATGGGCATGTCGCCGGTGAAGTCGATGCTGCCCACGGCGTAGGCGTTGTCGTGGAGGTTGGACGGGTGCAGCCCGGCCTCGCCGCCGTCGCTACGTGCCCACTGCGGCTTGGGGCCGATCAGGCGCACGCCGGTGCGGTTGGAGTTGTAGTGCACCTCCCAGTCGGTGGCGAACAGCATGGCCACGTCGGCGTCGGTGAAAAAATCCGGCGCGCCATGCGGGCCGTAGCGCACGGCGATCTCCCACTGCGCGGCATAGGCGGGCCGCGCCGGCGCGGCCGCCTCCGCGCCGGCGGCGGCCTGCGGATTGCGGCCCATGTGCAGCACGTCGCTGGCGCGCAGGGTGCGCCCGGCATGGCCGCCGAACTGCCCCAGCGTGAAGGTGGCGCGGCTGCCGAGATACAGCGGGGCGTCGAAACCTCCCGCCACGGCGAGATAGGCACGGCAACCGCCGCCGCGCACGCCGCCCAGCTTGAGCACCTGCCCGGCACGCACCGCATGGCTGCGCCAGGCCGCCAGGGGCTCGCCGTCGAGCCTGGCGTCCAGCTCCGCGCCCGCGAGGGCGATGACGGTGTCGGCGTTGAAGCGCAGGGTCGGCCCGGCGAGGGTGATCTCCAGCGTCACGGCATCGGCCGGGTTATGCAGCAGTCGGTTGGCGGCGCGGTGGGCCAGCGCGTCCATCGGCCCCGACGGCGGCACGCCCACGTCCCAAGAGCCCAGGCGGCCGGGCCAGTCCTGCAGGCTGGTCTGCACGCCGGGCTCGAGCACGTCCACGGTACGCGCGCGGTAGGCCAGGCCGGTGAGGTAGCGCGTGGTCTGGCGGCCCTGGGCGAAGGCGGCGTCGGCCGCGATCTGGCGCAGGTAGCCGAGATTGGTCTCGAAGCCGTACAGCCGGGTGGCGGCCAGCGCAGCCTGCAGCCGGGCCAGCGCGTCGGCGCGGTCGGCGCCGTGCACGATGAGCTTGGCCAGCATGGGGTCGTAGAAGGCGCCGACCTCGCTGCCGGGCTCGACCCAGGTTTCCACCCGCACATCGGGCGGGAACACCACCTCGGTGAGCAGGCCGGTGGCGGGCTGGAAGTTCTTCGACGGGTCTTCGGCGTACAGGCGCACCTGGATGCTGTGGCCGCGCGGCGCGTGCACATAATCGGCGCTGGGCGACTCGCCCGCGGCCTGGCGCACCATCCACGCCACCAGATCGACGCCACCGACTTCCTCGCTCACGCCGTGCTCGACCTGCAGGCGGGTGTTGGCCTCGAGGAAATAGAACGCGCCGGTGTCGGCGTCGAGCACGTACTCCACCGTGCCGGCGTTGCGGTAGTTCACGCTGCGCATGAGCCGCAGCGCGGTGTCGCACAGGGCCTGGCGCACCGTGTCGGGCAGATGGGGCGCCGGGGTCTCCTCGATCACCTTCTGGTTGCGCCGCTGCACCGAGCAGTCGCGTTCGCCCAGGTGCACCACATGCCCGGCGCCGTCGCCGAACACCTGCACCTCGATATGCCGCGCCGACTGCACGTACTGTTCCAGGTAGATGCCGGCTTCCTTGAAGTTGGCGCGCGCCAGACGCTCGACCCGGGCGTAGGCCTCCGGCAACTGGTCCTCGCTCCCGATCAGCTGCATGCCGATGCCGCCGCCGCCGGCCGTGCTCTTGAGCATCACCGGGAAACCGATGCGCCGCGCCTCGGCCAGCGCCTGGCCGGCGTCCGCCAGCAGGCCGCTGCCCGGCAGCAGCGGCACGCCGTTCTGCCGCGCCAGTTCGCGCGCGGTGTGCTTGAGGCCGAAGGCGCGCATCTGCGCCGGCGTGGGGCCGATGAAGGCGATGCCGGCGGCCTCGCAGGCCTCGGCGAAATCGGGGTTCTCCGACAGGAAGCCGTAGCCGGGATGAATGGCCTGGGCACCAGTCTGCCGTGCCGCCTCCAGCATGGCGTCGGCGCGCAGATAGCTCTGTGCCGCCGGGGCCGGGCCGATGCACACGGCGGCGTCGGCCATGCGCACGTGGACGCTGTCGCGGTCGGCCTCGGAATACACGGCCACGGCGCGAATGCCCATGCGCTGGAGGGTGCGGATGATGCGGCAGGCGATGGCGCCGCGGTTGGCGATGAGGACGGTGTCGAACATCTCTGTGCCCGCCCGTCCGCCCGAAAGGCGCTGGAACCCCTGGGGCAATGCGTGGATGGAGCTGGGGAGTGGTGTCATCCTAGGGCTGCGGCGGGTCGTCCCGCAGGATCCGGCTTGTCCCGGCCGGGCCGTCCCGGCGGGCGGTTGGAAGCGCCTGCGTCAATTCCAGATCAGCAGGCGCACGGGTGTGGGGTTGTAGGCATTGCAGGGGTTGTTGAGCTGCGGGCAGTTGGAGATGAGGCACAGCACGTCCATCGCGGCGCGCATCTCCACGTACTTGCCCGGTGCCGACACGCCATCGGCGAACTCCAGGCCACCCTTGGAGGTGACCGGCACGTTCATGAAGAAGTTGATGTTGCAGGTGATGTCGCGCTTGGTGAGCGCCCCCTGGGCCGGGCCAGGCCCGGCCTGCCCCCCAAGGGGGTCAAGGACACTTGGGGCGGCCCGGCGTTTCCTTGAGAGCGCCCCCGGGGCCGGGCCCGGCCCAGCCTGCCCCCCAAGGGGGTCAGGGACACTTGAGGCGGCCCGGCGTTTCCTTGAGAGCCCGCCGTCGTACTGCCACAGGCACTTGAGGAAGGTGTCGCGGCAGGAGTGCATGGGCCGTTTGTCGAGCGCGTAGCGCACGGCGTTGCTCTCGGCCGCGCAGGCGCCGCCGAGGGTGTCGTGGCGGCCGCAGGTGTCGGCGGTGATGGTGAGCATTTCGCGGCCGTGGCTGGACATCAGCTGGCTGCCGGCGGTGAGGTAGATGGCGCCCTGCTGCTTGAGGGTCTCGGTGGCGCTGTAGCGCTCGGTGAAGTCGTGCGCGTTGTAGAACAGGGTGTCCACGGCCTGGTTGCCCTCCAGGTCCAGGATGCGCAAGGTCTGGCCGGCCTGGATGGGGTGCAGCCAGCCCTCGCCAGCGGGAAGCACGTGGTCGTAGACGGCGGTGCCGGGGTCGAGCGGACTTTCGACGCGATGGAAGGATGACATGGCGGATCGGTGTCGGGCAGTCGGGTTCAGCGAACCAGCAGGTCGGAGCGGTAGAAGCCGCGCTGGTTCTCGGCGCAGGCGTTGCGGCAGACGTCGCCGGCATCGGCAACTCCGCAGCGCCAGGCGGTGAGCACCACATCGCTGGGGGCGTAGCCGGGTCGCGCGTCCATGGGATGCGGCGCGGCGGAGAACACGGCCAGAACGTCCATGTCGAAGCGCAGGTCGAGCCACGCGCCGGCGCGGCCGTGGGCGGCGTCGAAGTGCAGCCGGCCGTCGTCGTCGGCCGCGAGCTTGCTGAACCAGTTGACGTTGGGCACGAGGTCCCGGCGCCCCAGGCCGTGCTTGCCGAGCTCGATCAGCAGGCCGTCCTCGGCACTGCGGTGCATGGCGTTGCGGTGGCTCTGGTAGCTGGCCTCGCCGTAACGCGCCAGGACGCCGGCGTCGGTGGACAGCCCGCCGAGCGGATCGTGCCAGCCGCAGGTGTCGGCGGTGATGGAGCACAGCACCCGGCCCATGTCGGAATACAGCGCATGGCCGCGCGTGAGCATGGCGGTGTGCTGGGCCTTGAGGGTGTCGGGCATGTTGTAGCGCTCGAGTTTGTCGTCGGCACGGTAGAACAGGGCCGCGAGGTTGGCGCGCCCGCCGGTGTCGGTGAGGCGCAGCGCGCTGCCGCGCCGCATCAGCCCGGACCAGTGGCAGCCGCCGGGCAGCACGTCCTCCCACAGCAGGGTGTCCGGGGGAACCGGGTTGACGCTCTGCGTCATGCGAGATCTCCTTGTGCGGTGCCCATGACTGCGCTCCCGGCCGCGGACGCGAGGTGCTTGCTGAGCTGTTGCAGTTGTTCGAGGTCGGTCTTCATGCCCGAGGTCTCGCGAATGCGCTGCAGGATCTGGCGCTTGATGGCGAGGAACTGCGGCGTGCTCTTCAGGTCCTGGTCGCGCTGGCGGCCGAAGGGGGCGTCGACCACGCTGTCGATGCGCCCGGGGCGCGGCGCCATCACCGCCACGCGGTCGCCGAGGTACAAGGCCTCGTCCACGTCGTGCGTCACGAACACGATGGTCGTGCCCTCCAACTGGTGCACATGGCGGATGAGGTCGTGCATCACCTCGCGCGTCTGCGCATCGAGCGCACCGAACGGCTCGTCCATCAGCAGCAGCTTGGGGCGGTTCATCAGCGCGCGGGCGATGGCCACGCGCTGCTGCATGCCGCCGGAAAGCTGGTTGGGGTAATAGGCCGCGGCGTGCGCCAGGCCCATGAGCTGGAGCAAGGCGTCGGAGCGGCCCGAGGCCACCTCCACGTCGTTGCTGGTGAGGTTGTCGCGCACGACCTTGAGCTGGCGGCTGAAGCGGATGTTGTCCTTCACCGTCAGCCAGGGGTAGAGGCTGTAGTGCTGGAACACCATGGCGCGGTCACAGCCTGGGCCGTGGATGGGCTGACCGTCCAGGATGACGTGGCCGCCGTCGTGACGCTCCAGCCCGGCGAGGATGCGCAGCAGGGTGGATTTGCCGCAACCCGATGCGCCGACCAGGACCAGGAACTCACCCGGTGCGACGCGCAGGGACACACGATCGAGCACCAGCAGCGGGGTCTCGTTGCGGCGTGCAAAGCTCTTGCTCACGGCTTCGAACTGCACTTCGGATTGCGTCATGGTCTCGGCGCCTCAAACGCGCTTCCAGGGAAAAGCCAGGCGGTAGGCCCAACGAAACGCCAGGTCGAACAGCAGGCCGATGAGGCCGATGATGAAAATGCCGACAAAGATCTTGGGCGTGTTGAGAAAACGCTGGCTCTGCAGGATCTGGAAGCCCAGGCCGCTGTTGGCCGCCACCATCTCGGCCACCACCAGATAGGTCCAGGCCCAGCCCATGTTGATGCGCAGGATGTCGAGCAGCTCGGGCAGGATGCCGCGCCAGATCACCAGGCTCAGCACCTCGCCTTGGCGCGCGCCCATGGTGTAGGCCACCTCGAGGTAGTTCTCGGGAACCCGGCGCACCGCGTCGGCCACCATGACGATGATCTGGAAGATGACGCCGATGACGATGATGGCGATCTTCGAACCCTCGCCGATGCCCACCCACAGCAGCACCAGCGGGATGAAGGCCGAGGCCGGCATGTAGCGCACGAAGTCGTTGACCGGCTGCAGCAGCGCCTCGAACCACTTGTAGGCGCCGATGTAGAGGCCCAGCGGGACACCGACGATGGCGGCGAGCACGAAGCCCATGACCACGCGGTAGATGCTGATGAAGGTGTCGTCCGACAGGCCGTTGTGCATCCAGTCACTGAAGCTGTGCGCCACATCCAGCGGTGACGGCAGGAACAGCGAACCCACCCAGCCGCTTGCGGCCACCACTTGCCAGACGATGAGCGGCAGCAGAAACCCGCTGACCGACAGGGCGACGTAGACCCAGTTGGGGATGGCCGCGCGGATGCGCAGGCCATCCTTCCAGCGCCCATTCGTGCGTGGTGTTCGTGGCGTGTGCGACTTGGCAAGCGGCAAGGCGCTACCCGCGTCCAGGGGTTGTGCGCTCATCGTCGTGGCTCCAGTGGCGCTGTGCGCCCGAGGCATCGTGCGGACGCCATGCCCGCACCGGCCCGGCAGGCTGCCGCCCGCGCGCGAGGTGACCGCAGCAGGGCCGGGCCGAGGTGCAGGTTGGCGGCGGCCGAGTTCACGGCTGCATCGCTGCTTTGACGATGCCGACGTCGATGAAGCTGGCCGGATCGGGCGTTGCGGTGATGGCCTTCTGGCTGACGAGAAAGTCACCGGTGGCCGCGGTGCTGACATACAGCGACTCCGGCGCCGTGCTCTTGCTCATGGCCGCCAGGTTGAGCTTGGCGCCGAACAGCTTGGTGCCGGCCAGACTGAGGGCGTATTCCTGCGGCTTGAGCCCGACGTGCGGCGCCATGATCTCGGCTGCCTTCATCGGGTTGGCGTCGATGAACTTCACCGCTGCGAACCAGGCCTTGGTCATGCCCACGAAGTCCTTGTGGTGCGCGGCCAGCGCGGCGTCGCGGGCATACACCACGTCGGGAATCAGCCCTGGGGCCGACTTGCTGGTGAACAGCGGATGGCCCGCCTTGTGTTGCTGGATGCGCTGAATCCACGGGTTCCACACGCCGGCGGCCGGAATTTTGCCGGCGATGAGCGCCGCGGCCGCGTCCCCTGTGGACATGTTGACGAAGGTCACGTCCTTCTCGGCCAGGCCGTGCCGCTTCAGCGCGGTGGCAGCGAGGTAATGTTCGATCGAACCGATTTCCACGCCCACCGTCTTGCCCTTGAGTTCGGGGAAGGTCTGGATGCCGTTGCTCACCATCAGCGCATCATTCCCGGCCGAGTTGTCGGTGACCAGAATCACCTTCGCCGGCACCTTTTTCTCCACCGGCGAGAGCGTGTCGATCAAGGCCTGGCAATTGGCGTCGATCTGTCCGGCCGACAAGGCGTTGACCGAAGTCATGTAGTCCGGAAACCAGACCAGTTTGACGTTGGCCCCGTATTGCTTGAAATAGCCTTCTTTCTCCGCGACGTACCAGGCCACCCAGCCCGGCCAGTCGGACACGCCGAGGGTCACTTGGGCCAACGCAGGCAGCGGGTGCAGGGCCAGCGTCATCAGGCCGGCGGCGGGCAGAACTTTGCGCAACAGGGTTTGCAACAGGGTCATGGCAGGCTCCAGGTTTCGAGGCAAAAGGGGGAGGCGCGCCGCAATCGGCGTCCTCCCGGGCTTTTATCCCTCCGTGGAGCTCTGCATGCGCAAAGCCGGCAAGCTCTCGGACCAGACATCGCGTGTTTCGCACGCCACCGGAACCCTAGCCCGCCTCCGAGCGCGCCCGCGGCGCGCCTCCTGACTCAGGTGAAGCATGAAATATGCCAGCACCGATCGGTGCTTTTCCCGGGGTGTGACCTGCCTGAATGCCGATGGCGCGCGCTGCCGTTTGCCCTGGCGCACCACGCCGACGCATGGGCGCGTCGGCGTGGTGCGCCAATCCACGCCATCAAGGCTCGAACGGCCCCGACGCGCTTCGGTTCAGGCGGCGGGGTGAACTCTGCATCGACGCGCTCCGCAGCCCCCGGTGCACGAAGCCCGGCACAATGCAGCCATGGCCCTGCTCAAGAGGCGGGCGACTGCGAGGTCTGGATTGGACGTCAAACAGGAACTGGAACGGGTCGCAGCCCAGGAGGCGGGGCTGGTGTGCGAACCCGTCGGCGCGGACGCTGCATGGCGACTGGGCTCACTGCTGCGCGAGGCAGCACTCGAGCGCGGAGCCGGCCTGGCCATCGAGGTGCGCCTGGGTGGGACGACGGTGTTCTTCTCGTCGATGGCAGGTGCCACGCCCGCCAACGCCGATTGGGCGCGTCGCAAGCGCAACACCGTCGAATTGCAGGCGCGAAGTTCCTACGGGGTCGGCCTGGCGCTGGACGTCCAGGGCCGCACGTTGCAGGACACCATGGGTCTGCCACTGCGCGACTATGCGTCGCATGGCGGCAGCTTTCCGCTGCGCAGCAGCAGCGGGCTGCTCTGGGGCGTGGTCACCGTCTCCGGGCTGCCGCAGCGCGACGATCACGAACTGGTGGTCGCAATCCTCGCGCAGTGGCTGCGGGAGCTGGCGTGATTCGGCCGCAGCCGATCGTCACGGGCCGCGCCGCCGCCATGGCTCCAGGGCCGAGGCGGCGGCGGGGATTCAACGAAGATGAGCGTGTGCGGCCGCGCGCAGATCTTCGGCGAAGCCCGGCTGCGAGCTCGAGTAGCGCTCGGCGCGCTCGAGCAGCCGCCGCGCGTCGCGGCGCGTGATCATCTGTTTGACGCGCAGCCGCGCGGACTCGAGCACAAGCTGCAGAGGGGATGCGACAGCGGCACGGGGTGTGGACGTCAAGGCAGGTTTGGCGAGAGATGCAGTCATGGTGAATCTCCTGATTTGTTGCACTGCATCATAGGGTAAACCCGAATTTTTTGCTCGCCGGTAGAAAACCCATGACCAGCTCGTGGTCATCCGCCCAGCGCTGCAGGGCGCGCTGCAGGGCGTCGGCGCAACGCGACCCGGGCGGATCGGGTGCATGACTGGCCAGGCGGTCCTGTCCGCCGCTGCAGGAACGGCCAGGCGGCGGTCTGCAAGTCGCTCTGGTGGTTCAAAGGCGAGCCCATGACGGCGGAGCGCATCATGGATCGGGCGGGCCTCGAGAACGGCAAGCCGATCGACTTGTGCAAGGTGAAGGCGCGCGACAAGGGCAAGCTTGAAGAGAACCGAGAGCCGACGAGAGTCGAACCGGGCGACTCAGGACGCCGGGCCGCCACGGCGTGGCACTTGCCGATCGGCGCCGAACCCTG
>JAJZDV010000113.1 GCA_021846025.1 Pseudomonadota bacterium | reverse complement strand
AGTCGATTTTCTCCGGCGCGTAAATGCGGAAATGGTGCGCCTGGCCCAGCATGGGGCCGAGCCCGCCCATCTGCCACATCAGCCACTGCAAAGTGGTGTAGCGCGCGGCACCCGAGGCGGGCAGGAAACGACCGGTTTTTTCTGCAAGGTAGATGAGCATGGCGCCCGATTCGAACAAGGTGATGGCTGTGCCGCCGGGTCCGTCGAGGTCCACCAGGGCTGGAATCTTGTTGTTGGGGCTGATGCGGAGGAACTCCGGTTTGAACTGCTCGCCGGTGCCGATGTTGACGCCGTGGACGCGGTAGGGAAGGCCGAGTTCTTCCAGCAGGATGTGCACTTTGTGGCCGTTGGGCGTGGGCCAGGAATAGAGGTCGATCATGGCAGGCTGTGGGTTGGGGTGTGGGGGGCAGCAGCCGGATCGGCCGCTGATGACCGCATTGTTGCGCCGCATCTTGAATCTTGCTGGGGCGGGTCGAGCGCCGCGTTGTCGGATGGCATACGGACCCGGGCGCGGCGCCTGCCCAAGCCAGAGCCTGAACAGGAGCTAGGAACGCCCGTGCGCTGGCGCCAGCGCACGGTGACGTAACCAACGCCTGCGCTCGTCAGCCAGGGCTTCGTGCAAAGGTTGGCTTCCAACATGCGCCATGTGCTGCTTGATGCAACCCAGTTCCTCGAGTGTGTGCCGGGCCAGGGGTCGAGCGAGTTGCAAGGCCATGGGCAGCGCCATGCCCGGTTCTGCAAGCCGACAAACCAGGCCAAGGGTATGCGCCCGCTCGGCCGACATGCCGCCATCTGGCAGGTACAACTCGGCCAGCGCGGCGCGAGGCAGGCGCTTGGCCGCCAGCCATGACGCTCCCGCATGCCTGCCGTTGATTTCGCCCGCCATCGGCAGCAGGAATTGGGCGCTGCGGGCGCAGACGATCAGATCGCAAGCCAGCGCCAGCGCCAGGCCGGCGCCGCTGGCCTGGCCTTCCACGGCCGCGATGATGGGTTTGTCGTTGTCACACAGGGCCAGCAGCCAGTCGTGCAGCGCGTCGATGAAGGCAGGCTCGTCGTGCGCCGCGTGCAACTCCGGCGACGACTCCTGCAGACCCAGACAGAATTGCTGAGCGCTTCCGGTCAGCACGATGACGTGGATATCCGGATCGCGCAGCGTGGTGGACAGCGCCTCGATGCCGGCATGGGCCATCGCCGGCGTCATGGCTGCGCTGGCTGTGCCAAGCTGGAGATTGAGCACGCCGATGCAGTCATCGGTCGCGGCGTGGTCATCGGCGAAGAGGGTCATGGTCGGCGTGTGTCCAGAGGTTGGAGGCGGCAGCGTCAGGGCGCAAGCACCGTCTTCGGATGGCATGTGCAAACGCCCATGCAGAAAAACATATTTTTGCAAAATCGTTCACGAAATTCCCGGGTTCATGCGGAATCAACCCTTCCCGGCACGATATTGGCTGATAAATTCGGCCTCAGCCTGTACCGTTCAGCGCCCGATCCTGCACCCTTACAACGTTCGATCCGCTTTGCCGTTTGCCATGCACCATCGTCCGATCCATGCCTCGCGCGGACAAGCCCAGCTCTCCTGGCTGAAGCCGACATTGCTGGCCGGCTTGCTGCTCATGCCGTCCCTGGCGCAGGCCTTGTTGTTGAACCATCCCCGGGTTCACGCCATTCTCGGGCAACCGCTGCGCGTGGACATTCCCGTGCAGCTCGACGCTGGCGAACAACTGGTGCCCCGTTGCGTGCAGGTGCAGGCCGATGCCGGTTCGGAACCGATGCGCGCCGACCAGTTGCAGATTGGCGTGCAGCACGAGGGATCGAACCTGGAGCGCATTCAGGTGCGCTCCACGGTACCCATGACCGAGCCGTTCGTGGTGCTCACGCTCAAGCTCGGCTGCCGATTCCAGCGCAGCCAGCAGTACACCATCCTGGTCAATCCGCCCACTCCCGAGCTGCCCGTGCTGCCAGGCGAAGCGGCTGCCACGGTGCGTCTGCCACCGCGCACCGGTGGTGCCGCATCGACACCGCAGACAGCAAGTCCGGGGCCTGTGCGGTCTGTCACGGCCACGTCGCAGTCGGTCCTCGCGGGCGGTTTTGACGGACAACTCGGCACAGGTCACAAGCGGGCGCCTGCCAGAGCCAAGCTCCAGCCCGACGCCGCGGCGAACAAGGATCGTCTGGAGCGTCGACAACGCCTCCCGGATGCGAGAACGTCAAGACCGCAGGCGACACACGCCGGACATGGCACCAACCTGACACGACTTGCCGAGACCAAGCCCGAAAGCCAATTGAAGCTGGATTGGCTTTCAGCAGCTCTGGTGCCTGCCCCCGACTTGCGCATCAGCACGACGCTGGCCTTGCCGGTGGCTGCCATCACCCCCGCGCAACGCCGGCATGACGCGCTGATGCGCGACATCACCATGGATGGCGCAGCCGCGCCGGGGGAGCCGCTGCGCCTGAGCCAGACACTCAGCGCGCTGAGGGCCCAGGTCAGCGCGCTGGATGCGAGCCGGTTGCAGGACGGCCGCCAGCTCACCGCCGTACGGGCTCGGTTGGTCGAACTGGAGCGAACACGCTATCCGGCATCATGGACCTACGCCCTGCTGGCGCTTTCCGTGCTGTTGACAGGGGCCACGCTCTGGCTTTGGCGCGATCGGCGGCAGCGCGCCGCTGCCGACGCCGACTGGTTTGCATCCGAGGCACGGATCAGCCCGCAGCACAGCGCCGCGGCACAAGCCGCAATCCCAGTGCCGACGACACACCCGGTGCGCATGCTGCCGCCTGGCACGGCGTCCGGCTCCGATCAGCCGGTCTGGGAGGCCAGCGGCCCGTCGACCTGGCCTCCGGCCCAACCCCCCGGAGTCGCTGCAGCCGAGGCCACAGCCGCAGAGCGTCCTGCGCCGACACGCCCGCGGACCACGCAGCCCGCCGAGTGGGGGCAGGCCTTGAGCCTGGACAAGGAGGCGTTCTCGCGGCCGCTTTCGGGCCAAGAGCAGGTGCAGGTGGACGAGATGATGGACATCGGTCATCTGGCGGATTTTTTCATCAGCATCGGCAATCCCGAACAGGCCATCGAGGTGATGGAAAAGGCCTTGGGCGAGGTCAGCGGCGGCACCCAGGCCTTGCCTTGTCTGTACCTGTTCGAGTTGTATCGCCGAACAGGACGCAAGGACGATTACGAGGCGATGCTGGCGCGTTTTTCCCACCGCTTCAATGTGCAGATCCCACCTTGGGACCATCCGCCATCGGGCGAGGCGCGTGAGCTGGAAGCTTACCCGCGGGCGATTGCGCTGATCTGCGAAACCTGGGACCTGGCGCCCATGCTGACCGTCATCGAGCGCATGTTGCTGGACGATCCCGCCAACCCGCGCGTGGGCTTCGATCTGCCTGCGTACCGTGACCTGCTCGATCTCTATGCCGTTGCCCGCGATCTTTGCCGACACCTGCCGGATGCGCAGCGCGAGGCTGAACCGGCGCCGATGCCGGCGCGCGCCCCTGGGCAGGACATCGATCTGGATTTGCCGTTGGTGTTGAATGGACATCGCAAGGAGCAGACCGTGTCGCGCCAACGCGTCTCCGAGTCTCCCGAGCTTGCGCCGCTGGACTTCACCCTCGATGCGTTGCCGTCGCCTCAACCCCCTGAGGTGTCACCGGCAGGTGGAGCACCGAGGGAAGAGTCGCCCTGGGGCGAAGCGCCAGCAAAGCCGGCGCCAGGCGATGCAACGCCGGTAGCAGGCGCATCCAGCGCAACTGACGACGCTGCCGGGCGTTGAGGCGCATCGGAGTCAGCCCATCCCCGACTCCCCTGACAGCGCCGTGGCCCTACAACTTGGCCAGGCGCTCCAGCGCCGTGTCGAGTGTGGTTTCGCGTTTGGCGAAACAAAACCGTACGGTCGTCCGCTCCACCGGCTGCGGGTGGAAAGCCGACAGGGGAATGGCGGCGACACCCACGTCGCGCGTCAGCCATTCGCAAAATTCCGCCTCGGGCCTGTCGCTCAATGCCGAATAGTCGGCGCATTGGAAATACGTGCCTTCGCAAGGCAACAAGCGCAACCGGGTCGCGGCAAGACCTTGACGAAAGCGGTCGCGTTTGGCCTGGTAGAACGCAGGCAGTTGCTGGTGGGCTTCAGGCCGGGCCCGCAAGTGCTGGGCGAGCGCGTGCTGCATCGGCGTATTGACCGTGAACACATTGAACTGATGAACCTTGCGGAACTCGCGCGCCAACTCGCGCGGCGCCGCCACCATCCCCACCTTCCAGCCGGTGACGTGGTAGGTCTTGCCGAAGCTCGACACCACGAAGCTGCGCGCAGCCAGTACCGGATCAGCGGCCACACTGTGGTGCCGCTGGCCATCGAACACCATGTGCTCGTAGACCTCGTCGGCAATCAGCACGATGTCGGTTGGCGCCAGCAAGTCACGCAGACGATGCCTGTCCTCGAGGGTCCAGACGCGGCCGCTGGGGTTGTGCGGCGAGTTCACCAGCAGCGCCCGGGTACGCGGCGTGATGGCGGCGGCGATGGCGTCGAAGTCGGGGCGGTATGCGGCGTCGAGTGCGACGAAACGCGGCACGCCGCCCGCCAGTTCGATGGCAGGCACATAGCTGTCGTATGCCGGGGTGAGCACGATGACCTCGTCACCCGGATGCACCACTGCCAGCACGGCCGTGAGCAGTGCCTGCGTCGCACCGGCCGTGATGGTGATCTCCTCGCCGGGGTCGTAGTTCGCACCGTGCAAATCGGCTATCTTCGCCGCCAGTGCCTCGCGCAACTGGGGTATGCCGGCCATGGGCGGGTACTGGTTGTGGCCAGCGCGCATGGCCGTGTTCACGGCGTCGAGCAAGGCCGGATCGGGGTCGAAGTCGGGAAAGCCTTGACCGAGATTGATGGCGCCGTGCTGCTGCGCCAGTGCCGACATCACGGTGAAGATGGTGGTGCCCACGCTGGGCAGGCGGCTGCGTAAGGCGGGGCTGGGTCCGAACGTGGGCCTGGGCTGGAGAAGGGCGGACATGGCGGGCGGCTGTGACGGGTTAAGTTAAATGGAAAAATTTTCGTCGCTCTGGCCGCGCAAGACCTGCTCGACCAGTTTGCGTGACAGGCGCTGCGACAGCAGTTCGGTCAGCACGTAGACAAAGCCGCGCTGGTAGACGCCACGCTTGAAGGCCACGCGCGTGAGATTCTGGCCGAACAAATGCCCCAGGGGGCGCGAGCGCAGCAAGGTGTCGCGCTCGGGGTTGATCGCCATCTCGGCGATGAGCCCGACGCCCAGTTCCAGCTCGACGTAGGTCTTCAGCACATCGGAGTCGATGGCCTCCATCACGATCTGGGGTTGCAGTCCCTGCTGGGCGAAAGCATGGTCGATGCGGTGGCGCCCGGTGAACGCCGGGTCGTAGGTGACGAGGGGGTGGCGCGCCAACTCGGCCAGCGACAGGTCGGCCACATCGTTGAGCGGGTGGTTGAGCGGCGTCACCAGCAGATGCTGCCATTCGTAGCAGGGCAGGGTGATGAGTTCGGGATGGTCGGCCAGGCTTTCGGTGGCCAGGCCCAGATCGGCTCGCTCTTCCAGCACGGCATGCGCAACCTGGTCGGGATTGCCCTGGATCAGGTGCACCTGTACGCGTGGAAACCGTCGGCGGAATTCGGCAATGACCTGCGGCAGACGGTAACGCGCCTGAGTGTGGGTGGCGGCAATGGTGAGTTGGCCGCTGTCCTGCGCCGCATAGTTCTGGCCGATGCGCTTGAGGTTGTTCACCTCGCGCAAGATCACCTCCACGCTGCGCAGCACCTCCTCGCCAGGTGCCGTGAGCTTGCGGATGCGTTTGCCGTGGCGACTGAAGATTTCCACCCCCAACTCGTCTTCCAGCTCGATGATGGCTTTGGACACGCCGGGTTGAGAAGTGAACAGCGCGCGTGCGGTTTCGCTCAGGTTGAAGTTGCGGCGTACAGCCTCTTGCAGGAAACGGAACTGGTGCAGATTCATGGCGGCTTGGCCTGTGACGCGAGGGTCGTTGCGAGACCGTGCGGGTGTGATTCAGCGGTATTGAACCCGCCAGAGAAAATAGCCGAAGGCTGCGCCGCCGTAGAGCATGTAGGGCAGGGCGGCGGCCAGCCACGTCGGCCAGCTGGCCAGCAGGCCCAGGCGCGAGGTGAGCGTGTTCGTCAGGATGAAGCTGATGCCCAGCATGATGCCGCCGAACACCTTCCAACTGATCTGCCCGGAGCGGGCATGGAGGTAAGCGAAAGGCAGGGCCAGCAACATCATCACCATCGCACTCAAGGGATAGAGCAGCTTGCGCCACAGCGCGATTTCGTCGCGCTGCACGGCCTGACCATTGGCCCGGAGATGGTTGACGTAGCGCCACAAGTCGACCACGGACATGTGGTCGGGGCTCAGCAGCAGAACATTGAGCACGCTGGGAGAGACCGAGGTCTGCCAGGGCAGGTCAGCCAAGTGCTTGATCTGCATCGGCTGCCCAGCCTGGCTCGGCAGCCGGATGGATGTCACCTGGCGCAACAGCCAAGAGCCACTGCTCTGGTAGACCGCACTGGCAGCGTCGATGGTCTGCACCAGTTGCGTGGCGCCGTCGAGCACATAGATGTGCACGTCATGCAACTCGCCGCTGGCGGACACGCTGCGGATATTGATCATCTGGTCGTCCTGTCCGCTCTGGCGGTTGCGCAGCCACAAGCCCGAACTCAACGAGGTGCCGCCGAATTGCCCGCCCTCCGTCTTGGCCTGCAGCGTTGCCGACGCGTGCTCGGCCAACGGCACGGCGAACTCGCCCAGCGAAAAAATCAACACCGAAAACAGCAGACCCATGCCCAGGAGCTGTTGCAGGGCGCGCAGCGGACTCAAGCCCGACATGCGCATGACGGTGAACTCGCTCGAGGCTGCAAGACTGGCCAGCACGTAGACCGTTCCGGTCAGGGCCGCGATCGGCAGGATGAGGTAAGCGCGACTCGGCATTTGCAGCGAGACCAGCAGCAAGGTGTGTGCGAAGGACGTTGCCGAGGCATTGCTGTTGCTGAGCTCGTTGATCACGTCCAGGATAAACAACAGGCCGAGAAACACCAGCAACACGAGACCGCTCGAAGCGGCAATTTGCAGGAACAGATAGCGACGCAGCGTGCGCATGGTTTCAGGCTTGGAGCGAGAACCGAGGCTCAGCGGGCCAGCGGCCCTTGCAGGCCACCGGCAATCGGGCTGTTGCTCCGGCTGCGCCGCCAGGGCAACAGCCCCTTGTGCAATGCGAGCACGAACAGCAGCAGCGCGGCGCTGCCGTGAATCAACAGCAGCGCCGAGGTCAAGCTCAGTTGGCGCTGGTCGATCCAGCCCTGCGCAGCATTGAGAAAGTTGATGTAGGCGAGGTAGATCAGCACCGCGACGATGAGCTGCAGCGCACGGCCGGCACGCGGGTTGGTGGCAGCCAGCGGCACTGCCATGAGGACCAGCAGGACGGATGAGAGCGGCACACCGATGCGCCACGACAGCTCACCCAGCCAGGCGGGGATACGGGACATGGCGAGCATGGGCGTGGATATTTCACGGCTCGGGGTGTTCGCCAGACGCGCTGCCTCCGACAGCCCAGCCGCTGTTGGAGCGGGGGCGCTGAGCGCTGAGAGCCGAATCCCCATTTGCGCAAAGCCGGTGACTTGGTAGTTGGCCTCGCCTGCTGTGTGGCTGTAGCGGTGGCCATTGGAGAGCATCAAATAGCGCGAACCGTCGAGGTTTTGCAGCGTGGCCGACTGGGCCAGAGTGATGACGTCTTGCCCGCCGCTTCGGTCACGGATGAAGATGTCGCGCGCCAGACCCTTGGCCTGAGCGCCCTTGCCGATGAAAAAAACCCGCTGCCCGGACGACGATTCCCGGAACTGGCCAGGCGCGACGCGCGAAAGGTCCGATCGCTGTTCGAAGCGCTCGCGCAGGGCCGCGTTCTGTTGGTTGGCCCAGGGCCAGGCCAGAAGCGTGAGGGCGGCGATGGCCAGCACCACCGGAGCAGCAAAACGCAGCACGATGCGGAAGTACTGCAGCGGCGTGACACCGGCTCCGGCCCAGATGACGATCTCCGAGTCACGGTGCATGCGCGAGAAGCTCATCAGCACGGCGATGAACAGGGCCAGGCCGAGGATGAATTGCAGGTAGGTGAGCGAGGCCAGGCCGATGAGCAGGAAAAGATCTTGCGGATTGGCCTGCCCTTCCGAGGCTTGCCCCAGAATGCGGATCAGCATGATGGTGAGCACCACCGAAAACAGCACGGTGAAGCTGCCGCCAAAATTGCGGGCCATTTCACGGCGCAAGGAGGTGTCCAGCAACATTGCAGGGGCGGCGTCTAGCTTCGGGACATGGGTTGCGCCGCGGGAAATCGCGCGGGCGGCAGAGCGCGGGTGCGGGTCCGGTGGAATAATGAAGCATCGCCAGGAGCCCTCATGAAATTTAGCATAGCCCCCCTGAAATCATTGTCCAGCCTTCAGACCGACGCGCTCATTGTTTTTCTGCACCAGCCCGGCACCTCCTGCGGCCTTGTCGAGGCCGATGTGGTGGACCCGTTCGCTGCCGAAGCCGTTCAGGATGGCGACTTTTCCGGCGCTTTGGGCACGACCTTTATCCGCAGCCGTCCTGTCGGCCTGGCCGCGCGCCGCCTCATTTTGGTGGGCTTGGGCGTCGCGCCGGTATCCGGTGCCGGCTGGCTCAAGGCCATGCATGCCGCCGCGGTGGCCTTGAAGCCGCTCGCCGCCAGGCAAGTGCATCTGCTTGCCACCGATGGCGAGTCTTGCTTGGCCGAGTTCGCGCCCCGCTGCTTTGGCGAGGCCGCCTACCGCTACACCGCTACGCGTAAGGTCGAGGCCGACAAGGCCTACAAAGTCGACGCTGTGCATGTG
>JAJZDV010000112.1 GCA_021846025.1 Pseudomonadota bacterium | reverse complement strand
GTCGACCGCGCCGCGCTGCTGGCGCAACAGCAGGCGCGGGTGGACGCACTGCGGGCCGCCAAATACGGCAACGTGGTCGCGCGCCACACCGCAATCCGCCGCGTGCAGGGGCAGGCGAGCTTCGCCGGGCCCGCGTCGCTGCACGTGCGCCTGGCCGCTGGCGGCGAGGAGACGGTGGCGTTCGACCGCTGCCTGATCGCCACAGGGGCGAGACCCGCCAGGCCCGACCTCCCCGGGCTTGCCGGCACGCCGTACTGGACCTCCACCGAGGCGCTGCAGGCCGATGCCGTGCCGCCCCGCCTGCTGGTGCTCGGCGCCTCGGTCGTCGCGCTCGAGCTGGCGCAGGCCTGGGCCCGCCTGGGCAGCCGGGTGACGGTTGTTGCGCGCAGCAGCCTGCTCTCGCGCGAAGATCCGCTGATCGGCCGGGTGCTGGCCGACAGCCTGCGTGGCGAGGGCATGGAGGTGCTGCTGCACACCGCCTGCCACGCCGTGGACCACGCGGCGGGCCGATTCACCCTGCGCACCAGCGCCGGCCCGCTCGAAGCCGAGGCGCTGCTCGTCGCCACCGGGCGCACGGCCAACACCGAGGCGCTGAACCTGCACGCTGCCGGCGTGCAGACGGACACGGCTGGGCAGATCGTCGTCGGCGCTGACCTGCGCACCAGCGCTGCGGGCATCTACGCCGCGGGCGACTGCACCGCGCTGCCGCAACACGTCTACGTGGCTGCGGCGAGCGGCTCGCGTGCCGCCGCCAACATGCTCGGCGGCCAGGCGCGCCTGGACCTCGCGGCCATGCCCGCGGTGGTGTTCACCGACCCGCAGGTCGCCACCGTCGGCCTGACCGAAACGCAGGCGCGCGCCGCCGCGCTGGCCGTGGACAGCCGCGTGCTTGCGCTCGAACAGGTGCCGCGTGCGCTGGCGAATTTCGACACCCGGGGTTTCGTCAAGCTGGTGGCCGAGGCCAGCAGCGGCAGGCTGCTCGGCGCCCAGATCGTTGCCGACGGGGCCGGGGAGATGATCCAGACCGTGGCGCTGGCCCTGCGTGCCGGTCTCTGCGTGCACGATCTGGCCGATGCCCTGTTCCCCTATCTCACGATGGTCGAAGGCCTCAAGCTCGCCGCCCAGATCTTCACCCGCGACGTCACGCAGCTGTCCTGCTGCGCGGCCTGAAAGCCGCGCCCGAGCTGCGGCCCAGCGCTGGGCCCGGGGCCGTGTTCATCGCTTCGCCCGCGCATAGCCGAGTAACCGCAGCGCCTGCGCCGCCAGCCACGCCGAAAAAAGTCCGATGAGGGCGCCGCCCAGCACGTCGGCCGGGAAATGGGCGCCCACGGCCATGCGCGACCAGCCCACCCACAGCGCGAACACCACCAGCACGACCTTGAGCACCGCGTGCGCGCCGGGCAGCAGGCTGGCCATCAGCACGAAAGCGAAGGCGGTGTGGCCGGAAGGAAAACTGTGCGCGTATTCGGCGCGGCCGAGGATGTGCACCGCCGCCTCGCCCAACGCCCTGGGCGGACGTGGAAAGTCGAGCCAGGGCTTGATGCCGGCGACGATGGCCCAGTCGATCAGATACGCCACCAGGAACACCAGCACCGCCTGCACCGCAAGCCAGTTGGGCCGTTTCAGCGCCAGCGCCAGCAGCACGGCGGCGTAGATCGGGTCGAGCTGGTGGTCTCCGGCGGCCGTGCCCCACAACGCCAGGTGGTCCCACAGCCAGCCGCCGCCGGCGTGGTTGATGACGAGGAACAGCGCATGGTTGAGCCCGCCCCAGGCGTACCACCAGGGGCCGCTCATCGCGCCGCCTCCCGCACCAGTTGGTCGTGCCGGCGCAGCGTCATGCCGCCACCCAGCCCAGCGCCGTCACCCACAAGCCGACGCCGACCAGGGCGCTGAGCATGGCGACGCCGAACAGCCAGCGGCGCCCGGTGAGCGCGGTGATCGAGGCCAGCGAAATGGCAATCTGCAGAAAGATCAGGCTGCGCGCCATGCCGGTGTGCGGACGGTTGAGTCGATCGGATTCCTCGTTGGCCTGGTTGGATGCGGCTTCGAGCGTGTCGGCACGGGCCTTGATCTCGGCTTTCTGGCCCTGGTATTTGGTGATCTTGGCCGCAATCCCGATCTGCTTGTCGGCTGGCGCCAGGTCGTGCGCCAGTTCCATCAAGTGCTGCTTGGTGCTTACGGCCTGGTAGTAATTCCATTCATCGGTGGCATGGGCCTTTTTCAGCACGGCCTCGTTCTTGTGCAACAGCACTTCGTTCATCAGGTGACTGCCCTGGTAGCTGACGATGGCGCCCAGCGCCGCCAGCAGCGCGGTGAAGATGGCGACCCATTGGTTCAGCGTGTGATTCTTGCCTTCGCTGGCGTGATGCACCGCCTCTTCGTGCGGGGCGTGGGCGTGGACTCCGGATTCGCTCATGGGCTTTCTCGTGGGATGGCGCGCAACGACACGGGTTGCGATGGCGCGCAGTTTAAGGCGGCGCCGCGTCCGTTTGCGCAGCGCCGCGCGCACCGGGAGCGTGCTGTGTTGCCCAGGTGGGCCCCCCGCATGTCCGGGGATTCGCAAGCCCGTGCGGGCGGGCTCTAATCAGCGGCATCGTTCAGCCCTGTCACCCCCTCGAGCGCGCCATCGATTCCGTCACAGACCTCCATGCCGCCGCACGCATGGGCTCGCAATTGCACAGCCGTCTCAAGCGGCTGTGGCTGGGCGTTGCCGTGTGCGCGGCGCTGTTCATGGCATGGAACGCCTGGCGCGCCTGGCAAGACATCCGCATCCAGAGCCAGGAGCGCCTGCGCGCCTTCGCGGCCGAGTACGCCATCGAGTGGCGCTCTGCGCTGCACGCGCGCGAAGACGCCATGCAGCGCCTCGGCCGGCGCCTGCTGGAGCGGCCCGAGTCGGCGCAGCAGCAACTCGACGATTACCTCCTCGAGCGGCACGGCGTCGAAGGTGTGGCTCTGGTGAATGCGCAAGGTCGCTACGTTGTCCGCAGCGGTGCGCTGCCACCGCCGCCATTGCAGGACGCCCGGTTGACGTCGACCACCCGCGCGGCTTACGCCGCCTGCCTGCGCGACAAGGCCTTCTGCCTCGGCCCGCCCATTCCCGACCAGCGTGCCGCCGGCAACTGGATGGCGCTGGAGTACCTGCCGCTGTCAGCCGTGCCCGACGGCACCAGGGTGGCGTCTCCCGGGGGCGCCGGGCCGGCGCTGGCCGACAGGGCCTACCCGCAGGAATGGCTGGTGCTGGCGCAGGCCTCGGTGTTTCCACGCGCACTCGGGTTGTTGCAGGCGCCGGGCGAGGGCATGACCTTTGTCGTGCTGCGCAACGACGGCTTGCTGCAACTGCGTTTTCCACTGCCGCCGCACTCGTCTTACGGGCAACCGCAAAGCGGCATCATGCTCCAGGCCATCCGGGCACAGCCGCAAGCCACTTCCGGCATGTTCTCGGGGCTGTCCGATCACGTGAGGCGGCATCTTGTCGGCGCTTACGTGCGCGTGCCCGACTACCCTTTTTCCATCGGCGCCGACCTGCCCACGCGCAGCCTGTTGCAGCGCTGGGCCGGGCAGTTGGCCGGCAGCTTGCTGCTGGTTTTCGGACTGCTTGCGGCCGGCTCCTGGCTGTTCGCCAGCGCCCTGCGCCAGCTCGGCCGCACCGAGCGCGGGCGTGAGCAGGCCCTGGACGGGCTGCGGCGCCAACGCGACGAGCTGGACGTGACGCTCTCCTCCATCGGTGACGCCGTCATCGCCACCGATGCGCGCGGCCGCATCAGCCGCATGAACCCGGAGGCGGTGCGCCTCACCGGCTGGCCGGCATCCGAGGCCCTGGGACAGCCGATCGAGCAGGTGTTTTGCATCGCGGTGGAAGGCGAGGACGTGCCCGCTCCCTGCCCGGTGGCGCGCGCTCTGACAACCGGCCGCGTGGTGGTGCTGGGCAACCATACCGAGTTGCGTGCCCGCGATGGCCGGGTGTTGGCCATCGAGGACTCGGCCGCCCCGATCACCCGGCACGATGGCGAAGCACGTGGCGCCGTGCTGGTGTTCCATGACGTGACCGATCGGCGTGAGCGCCAGCGGCGCAACGAGCGCCTCAAAAGCCTGTATGCGGCGCTGGCGGAGTTGGGCGAAATCGTGCAGTTGCATGCGCGCCAGGGCGACGAATCGGCCCTGTTCCGTGCGGCCTGCGAGGCGCTGGCCACATCGAATCTGTTCAACGCCGCGTGGGTTGGCCGCCCGGACGCGGCCGGGGCCTTTCAGGTGCTGGCCAGCGCCGGCAACGGCTCGAAGGATCTGGCGCAGGTCGAGATGCGCCTCGACGACCCGCAACCGGCGCTGGCCGTGCGCGCCTGGCTGGCCGGCGAGCTGCGGGTGCACAACGATTTTCCGACCGACCCCGTCAACCTGCCGCGGCGCGACTTCGTCGTGGCCCACCGCTGGCACAGCATCGCCGCCGTGCCGCTGCTGCGCGCCGGGCGGCCGGATGTCATCCTGGTCGTGACCTCGCCCGCGCGCGGCCTGTTCCAGGACGATGTGCGCGAGCTCATCGCCCGCATCGCCCGCCTGCTCGACCACGCGCTGGACGAAATGGCCAGCCATCGCGCGCTGCTGCAAGTGCGCCAGCGCGAGCAGTGGCTGGCGCTGCACGACACGCTCACCCATCTGCCCAATCGCAACATGTTGGAGAGTGCGCTGCAGCAGGCCATCGCCCGTGCCGATGCCAACGGCACCCTGCTGGCCCTGGCCTACCTCGACCTCGACGGCTTCAAGTCCATCAACGACGTGTACGGCCACCTGGTCGGCGACCAGGTGTTGCGCGGCGTGGCGGAGCGCCTCAAGACGCAACTGCCGGCCGGGGCCCTGGCCCTGCGCATGGGCGGTGACGAGTTCGTCATCATCCTCGAAGGCAGCAAGGAGTTGGCCGAGCTCGAACCCGTCTGTGTGCGCTTTCTCGAGCATCTGCGCGGACCCATGCAGGTCGGCAACCCGCCGCTCAGCCTTCAGGTCGATACCAGTTGCGGCATCACCATCTACCCCTACGACCGCGAAACCCCCGACACCCTGCTGCGCCATGCCGACATGGCGCTCTACGCCCACAAGAGCCGTCACGGGCCGCAGCGCAGTGCCTACCGGCTGTACGACCCGGCCATGGCCAGCGCCTCGTTCAGCACGCCCGACCGCCGTGCCGAGCTGCGCCGCAAGATCGATGCCGGCGACCTGGTGCTGCACTACCAGCCCGTGCTCGACCGCGCCAGCGGCCGCATCCACCACGTCGAGGCGCTCGCCCGCCTGCGCCACGACAGCGACCTGCTGCAGCCCGACGCCTTCCTGCGCGAACTCGGGCCCATGGAACTCACGCTGCTGGGCACGCGCGTGTTGCGGCTCGCACTGGACGACCTGGCCGGCTGGGTGCGCCAGGGACTGCACATCGGCGTGTCGGTCAACGTCGCGCCGCAGGAACTGCTGGCCACGGATTTTTCAGCCCAGGTACTGGCCGAAATCGCGCGCCACCCGGAACTCGAGCCCGGCATGCTCAGCCTGGAAATTCTGGAAACCGAAGAGGTGCTGGGCGAGAACGTGGTGCTGGCACAGCTCAGCGCCCTGCGCGCCGAGGGCGTGCGCATTGGCATGGATGACGTGGGCTCGGCCTACGCCTCGCTCCTGCGCCTCAAAACCTTGCCGGTGGATTTGCTCAAGATCGACCAGGCCTTCGTGCGCGATCTGCCCGTGCATCCGCGCGACCGGCTGTTTCTCGACGCCATCCTCGCCCTCGGCCATGCCCTGGGCATGCGCACGGTGATCGAAGGCGTGGAAACCCAGACCCATCTCGACCTGCTGTGGCAAAGCTCGGCCGACGGCCTGCAGGGCTTCGCCATCTCGCCCCCCATGCGGCGCGAGGACATCCCTGCCTTCGTCACCAGCTTTTGCATGCCGCCGCGCGCCCTGCGTCCGGCCCTGCGCTTCAACAACGACACCGCCGCGCTTCATTCGTAGCGCAGCGCCTCGGCCGGTTGCACTTTCGAGGCGCGCCAGCTCGGGTAGATGGTCGCCAGCAGCGCCAGCACCAGTGCCACCACGGTGATGGTGATGATGTCCGAGGCCCTGGGGTCGCTCGGCATCTTGTGAATCAGGTACACGCTGCGTGGCAGGAACTGGGTGTGGAACACCCATTCCAGGAAGCTGACGATGGGGTCGATGTTGAAGGCGATGAGCATGCCCAGCAGTACGCCCGAGAGCACGCCGATCACCCCGGTGATCGCACCCTGCACGACGAAAATGCCCATGATGGAGCCCGGGCTGGCGCCCTGGGTGCGCAGGATGGCGATGTCCGACTGCTTGTCCGTCACCGTCATCACCAGCGTGGACACCAGGTTGAACGCCGCCACCGCCACGATCATCGCCAGGATGATGAACATCATGCGCTTCTCGATCACCACCGCCTCGAACCAGGTGCGGTTCTGCTCCGTCCACGGTTGGGCCACCAGGTTGGGCGGCAATGCGGCCTGCAATTGCTGCGCCACGGCCGGCGCGTCGTCGATGTCGCGGGTCTGCACGCGCAGCCCGGTGGGGCCGCCGGAGAGGAAAATTTTCCCGGCGTCGTCCAGGTTCAGCAGCGCCAGCGTGCTGTCGTATTCGTAATGCCCCACGTTGAACAGCCCCACCACCCGCAGGGTGCGCAGGCGCGGAATCATGCCCGCGGGCGTGAGGCTGCCGCTGGGCACCACCATGGTCACCTGATCGCCAATGCCCACCCCCAGGCGCTGTGCCAGCTCGTTGCCCAGCACCACGGTGAAGCTGCCGGGCTTGAGCGCCGCCAGCGAGCCAGCCACCATGTGCGAGGCAATGGCCGAGACCTGGCTCTCCTCCTGCGGCTCGATGCCCCAGGCCAGCACGCCGAACAAGGTGTTGCCCTGCGCCAGCAGCGCCTGGCCCGACACGAAGGGCGCCACGCCGGTGACGGCCGGGTTGCGCTGCACGATGTTCGCCACGCCACGCCAGTCGGTCAGCGGCCCGCCATCGACGCTGAACACCTGGATATGCGGAATGACGTTGAGCATGCGGTCGCGCACGTCTTTCTGGAAGCCGTTCATCACCGAAATCACCACGATCAACGCCGCCACGCCCAGGGCGATGCCCGCCACCGAGATGAAGGAGATGAAGGAGATGAAGCCATTGCGCCGCGTGCGCCGCCCGGCGCGGGTGTAGCGCCAACCGATGAGCAGTTCGTAGGGCAACGACGACAGCCAGGGGGAATGGAGGGATGTGGCCATGGGGGCGCAGTGTACGGGTGGGGTCGAGCGGGGGTCGGACGGGCGGCCCGGACGGTTCGCACAAGGCGGGCCGGACTGCGAGGCCAGCCGGGAGGACGCCGCCGTATCAGCCACCGAGCCACCGAGCCACCGAGCCACCGAGCACCGCAGACCGATTTTGCGGCGAATGTCTCGCCGCATGTCCAGCGCAGGGAATTGCACAGGCGGCCTAAGCTTCAAGGTTCACCGAGCGTGCGCAGGCTGCTTGCATGGTCGCCCCGTGCCAAGCGGGCCTGCCGCACCTCCCCGGCATCGTGTTCGCCCCCGGCTTGCACCTGCGCGAACCCCACCTGACCCACTTGGAGAACCCCCACCATGACCCATTCCACACCCCCCATGCTGTATCGCCGACTCGGCCGCAGCGGGCTGCAACTCAGCCTGTTCTCGCTCGGCTCCTGGGTCACGTTCCACAACCAGGTGGACGCCCACGGCGTGCGCGAGATGATGGCCGCGGCGCGCGACGCCGGGGTCAACTTCTTCGACAACGCCGAGGTTTACGCCAACGGCCAGAGCGAGGCCCTGATGGGCGAGGCCCTGGCCCAACTCCGGTGGAACCGGCTCGACTATGTCGTCTCCAGCAAGTTCTTCTGGGGGCTGGACCGCGGCAGCGCCGACCAGCCTCGCATCAACGGCCGTGACACGCTCAACCGCAAGTACCTGCTGCAGGCGGTGGATGGCAGCTTGAAGCGCATGAAGCTCGACTGCATCGACCTCATCTACTGCCACCGCGCCGACCCGCACACCCCGGTGGACGAAACCGTCTGGGCCATGCACAACCTCATCGAGCAAGGCAAGGCGCTCTACTGGGGGACCAGCGAATGGACCGCCGATGACATTCGCGCCGCCTGGGACGTGGCCGAGCGCCACCACCTGCACAAGCCGGTGATGGAGCAGCCGCAATACCACTTGTTTCACCGCAAGCGCGTGGAGCACGAGTACGCCCGGCTGTACGAAGACACGGGGCTGGGCCTCACCACCTGGAGCCCGCTGGCCTCCGGCCTGCTCACCGGCAAATACCGCCAGGGGGTGCCCGCCGGCAGCCGTGGTGCGATGGAAGGCGTGAGCTTCCTGCGCGAGGGGTTGCTGGATGCCCGCAAGAACACCGCCGTGGGCGAACTCGAAGCGGTTGCCAAGGAACTCGGCTGCAGCGTGGCGCAACTGGTGCTGGCCTGGGTGGCGCACAACCCACGCGTCAGCAGCGTCATCCTCGGCGCCTCCAAACTGGCCCAACTGCACGAAAACCTCGGTGCCCTGGCGGTGCTGCCCAACATCACGGCCGAGGTGCTGAGCCGCATGGACACGGTGACGGCGGGCTTGGCGCAGTAAGGCCTGGGGCCGGCCCGCACGCTGCGGCCCGTGCATCCGGCGCGCGCCGACGCACGGGCCGCAGCGTGCGGACGGGACCTGGCAGGAGCGGCGGCCGGGCGCAGTGCGGGTCTCCAGGCCCGGTTGCGTCTTCGCCTGGAGCCAAGCCGTCCCGCAGCCGTCCTGCTCCGGCATGCCGAATTTCGTGACGATGGTCGGCCGGCGTTCATGGCGTCCGGTGTTCATGGTTGGGGCATGGTCTGCAGTCCGGTTGCCGATGAAG
>JAJZDV010000002.1 GCA_021846025.1 Pseudomonadota bacterium | reverse complement strand
GGGGCGCTTCCGCGCTGGCGTTCCGCCACCCAGACGAGTCCGCTCTTGCGCAGACTGAAGGTTTGCTCGCAACCACTCAGCCAGCGCAGCGCGGCGCTGCCGATGCTGGGCTGGTGGCCGCACAGCACCAGGGCGTTGTGGGCGTCGTCGTGAGCGGCGATCACGGCGAGCAGATCGTCCACCCCGCATTCGGGCGCCAGACGCGGCTCGTCCACCGGGTCATCCACCAGCGCCATGGCCGTTTGCCGTGCACGCAGCGCTGGACTGGCGCACACCACCCAGGGTTTGGGGACATGGGCTTTGATCCAAGCGGCGACACGGCTGGCGTCGCGCCGGCCCTGGCGGGTGAGGGCGCGGCGCCGATCAGCCTGGACGCAGGTGTCGCCGTCCGCTTGCGCGTCGACATCTTCAGCTTCGGCATGGCGCCAGAACATCACATGCAGGGGTGGGTTCATCAGGGCGGCCTCGTTCGGTCGTGTGCTGCAGGTTTTGCTGGTGCTCGGCGATGCCCCGACTTTACCCAAGGTTTGTGACAGCGCGACAAGGCGGCAGGAGCCGGCGCATGCGGGCCTCGGCTCGTCCCTGTTTCGCCCAGGGGGAGTCGGCAATGCGGCTGGCCGGAGCGGACAAGCCCTAAGATCCGTCGACGGACAACCTGGAGCTCGCCATGTGGATGGACCACCATGATTTGCTGCGCGAATTTCCCGATGAGGCGCAAGCCATCCTCGCCCTGCGGGAGCGCAATGGCCACTTCGATGCGCTGTGCGCGCGCTTCGATGCGGTGAGCGCGGAAATCGTGCGCATCGAGCGCGGCAAGGAGTCAGCCGGCGATGCGCAGCTTCACACCTTGCGGCTGGATCGGCTCAAGCTCAAGGATGGGATCGTGGCTCTGCTGCGCCAGGGTTGAAGCCGCGGCGCAGGCAGGCGTGACGGGTCAAGGCGTGGCGGGTTCGTGCAACGCACCTGCCCTGGGTGCCATGGCCAAGGCCTGCGCCAATTGGGTTGCGCTTCGGCTCAACCCCACCGCATGCTTGGGCGTGAGTTGGCGCGCACGTTCCTGCAACGTGGCTGCACACGGCATCGCGGTCTGCTTGCTGGCCAGGGCAATGGTGTTTTCGCCGTCCTCGGCCAGGATGGTGGCGACATGCTCGCCGAAGCTCTGACGCAGCCGTTGCACCAGAACGTCACGCAGGCTGTCCTTGGCCCAGATGTTCGACACCAGCACACCGCCGGGTTGCAGCGCGGCGGCACAGTCGTCGAAGAAGGACTGGCAGCACAGTGCGGGCGGCAGACCCTCGGCATCGAAGCCGTCGAGCAAGAGAACATCGCAGCAAGCCGGGTTGTCGTGCAGCCAGGCGGCGCCGTCGACGCACAGCACCTGGAGCCGATCGTCGTCCGCAGGGATGGCAAACAAGTCGCGCATGGCGATGACCTCGGGGCTGATTTCCAGCGCCGTGAAACGGGTATGTGGCAGATGGGCGTGGCAGTATTTCGCCAGCGAGCCGCCACCCAGACCCAGCATCACGATATGCCTGGGTTCGGCCGCCAGCAGCAGGAAGGCCATCATGCTGCGCGTGTAGTCCAGCATCAGTTTGTCGGGCGTGGCCACACGCATGCGGCTTTGCACCGTGGCCATGCCGAAGTGCAGCGAAACTTCGCCGCGCTCCTGGCAGAGGAAGGGCTGGCCGGTCGCATTCTGGCGCAAGCGTTTCATGGCGCGGCAGCGTCGCGTTCAGTCGGCTTGGCGGCGCAGGGCCGGGAACAGGATGACATCGCGAATACTCGGAGCGTCGGTCAGCAGCATCACCAGCCGGTCGATGCCGATGCCGCAGCCGCCCGCGGGGGGCATGCCGACTTCGAGGGCGCGGATGTAGTCGGCGTCGTAATACATCGCCTCCTCGTCGCCGGCCTCCTTGCTGGCGGCTTGGCTTGCAAAGCGCGCGGCCTGATCTTCGGGGTCGTTGAGCTCGGAAAATCCGTTGGCAATTTCGCGCCCCGTGGCGAACAGTTCGAAGCGCTCGGTGATGCCGGGGTCGGCATCGCTGGCTCGCGCCAGCGGCGAGACCTCGACCGGATAGTCGACGATGAAGGTCGGTTGCCAGAGCTGTGCTTCCACCACCGCTTCGAACAGGCCGAATTGCAGTTCGGCCAGGCTCCAGTGCGCCGGGGCTTTTTCGCCGGCGGCTTGGATGCGCTCACGCAGCACGGCGGGATCGGCGGCTTCGCTCGGACTGAGCCTGGCGAACAGCACCAGCGAATCGCGCACGCTCATGCGAGCAAAGGGTGACTCGAGATCGACCTCGCGACCCTGGTACGGCAGGCGTGAAGTGCCGCAGGCGCGTATGGCCGCCTGGCGGATGAGCGCTTCGGTGTAGTCCATCATGTCGCGGTGGTTCCAGTACGCGGCGTAGAACTCCATCATGGTGAACTCGGGGTTGTGGCGGACCGAGATGCCCTCGTTGCGGAAGTTGCGGTTGATCTCGAACACCCGTTCAAAGCCGCCCACCAGCAGGCGCTTGAGGTAAAGCTCGGGGGCGATGCGCAGGAACATCTGCTGGTCGAGCGCGTTGTGGTGCGTGACAAAAGGCCTTGCGTTGGCGCCGCCCGGAATCGGGTGGAGCATGGGGGTCTCGACTTCGACGAAACCGGCCTCCTCCATGGCATGGCGCAGGGCCGAGACGATGCGCCCGCGCTGCACGAAACGCTGGCGCGCCTCGGGTGTCACCACCAGGTCGACATCACGCTGGCGGTAGCGCGTTTCCACATCTTCCAGGCCGTGAAACTTGTCGGGCAGGGGTTGCAGGTTCTTCGCCAGCAGGCGCACCTGCGCGGCTTGCACCGTGAGTTCGCCGGTGCGGGTCTTGAACAGCAGGCCTTCGCAACCCAGGATGTCGCCGAGGTCGAAGTGCTTGAACGCTGCGTGTCCGGCTTCGCCGGTGTGGTCGTTGCTGACGTGGATCTGCAGGCGTCCGCTGCTGTCCTGCAGTGTGCCGAAGCTGGCCTTGCCCATCACCCGCTTGAGCATCAGGCGACCGGCGACTTGCACCCGTCGTGCCGCTGCCAGCACGGCATCCGGCTCCAGTGCGTCGTACGCGGTGTGCAAGGAGGCGGCCTGGGCGTTGGGTTTGAAGTCGTTCGGGTAGGCCTGACCGCGTGCACGCAGCGCCGCGAGTTTGGCGCGGCGTTCGGCAAGCAGCGACGAGGTTGGCGCTTGTGCCTCGTCCGGGGTGACGGGGGTGGCGGATTCTTTGGGGTTCATGCGTGTTGTTCTCGAAGATAGAGCAGCGAAGCGGCGGTCTCGGCGCTCAGGCCCTGGGCGTTTTGCGCCAGCAGGGCGTGTTCAATCTTGCCGGCCAGGGTTTTGCCCAGCTCAACGCCCCATTGGTCGAAGGGGTTGATGCCGTAGAGCCAGCCTTCCACCACGGTGCGGTGCTCGTACAGCGCCAGCAGCGAGCCCAGGTGATAGGGCGTGAGCTGTTCCATCCAGATGAAGGTGGACGGCCGCCCACCGGGGCAGGCGCGGTGGTGGGCGGCGCGGGCGGCGGCATCGGGTGTCATGCCCTGGGCCATCAGCTCGGTCTGCCAGCTCGAGGCGTCCTTGCCGTTCCACAGCGCGTCCGCCTGACCCAGCGCATTGGCCAGCAGCGCCAGATGCTCGGGCAGGCGCGGATGCCAGGGACGGGCAACGGCGATGATCTCGTGGAACACCGGCACTGCGGCCTGGTGCAAGAGCTGGAAGTAAGTGTGCTGCACGGGTGTACCGACGCCGCTGATGACGGCAGGGCCGCTGACGTGCACGGGCTGCGCGCCATCGGCGCTGGTGGACTTGCCCAGCGACTCCATCAGCAATTGCTGCAGATACAGCGGCACATGCGCGAAGGCGTCGCCATACAGCCCGATCGACAGCAGCGGCAAGCCGAAGCGCACGCGGTAGGCATGCGACAGCCCGGCCATCAGTCCCGGGGCCGAGGCGTTGAGCGGGGTGCCGAGGAAGTGCTCGTCCATCGCCCTGGCGCCGGCATGAAACTGGTCGAAGACGTCGCGGCCGAAAGCCAGCAGCAGCACCATGCCGTGCGCGCTCCACACCGAGAAGCGCCCGCCAATTTCCTGCAGCGAGCGAAACACCTGTGCCGTGGGCATGCCGAAGCGCTGGTGCGCCAGATCGGCGTTGGCCGTGAGCGCCACCAGCCGCGCACGCGCTGCCTCGGCGCCCAGATGGCCCGACAACCAGCGCACCACGGCATCGGCATTGCGCATGACCTCCTGGGTGCGGAAGGACTTGCTGTTGATCAGCACCCAGGTGTGGGCGGGCCTGGCGACGGCCAGCACGGCCTGCAGCGTGGCACCATCCAGATTGGCCACCCAATGGATGCGGCAGCGCGCCGGGTGCAGCACCCCCAGCGCGGTGTAGAGCGCCAGCATCGGCGTCTCGGAGCCTCCGGCGCCGAGGTGGATGATGTCAAGTTCGTTGGCTTCGGCATCGGCCACCAGGCGCTCGGCCCATTCGGCCATGCGGGCGTTTTCGGCATGCAGGAAGCTGGCGGCGGCTTGCGAGGCGTCGTCATCACCCCGCGCTCCCTGACGCGACAGCACATGCCAGGCCGGACGCCCCTCACTGCCGTTGAGCACGGTGTCGCGCACCAGATCCATCGGGCTCTGGGGCAAGGTCGCCAGCGTGGTGCGTGCCGTGGCCAAGGCCTGTGCGCCATGGCGGGAGAACTCGAGGCGCAGGCCCGAGGTGTCGATGGTGGTGGGTGAGGGCATGTCGGGCGGTGGCGCAGGTTTGGAGCCGCCCGCCAGACACGCTTGACCCTGAAGCCGGGCGAAGACCGCTGGCGCCGTACGGGGCAAACTCAGGGCGGGCCTGAACGCGCTGACGCATTCAGGCGGCCGATTCTATCGGGCCGTCCGGGTTCGGCATTGGCCTGCCGAGGGGCGTTTCGCGCCGCTACCTAGAATTCCCACTCGGCCAGCACCCCGCCGCCAGCGGCGTGACCTGGGCCTTTCGTTCACCTTTGCGAGGTTTCCATGATTGTCCTCACCGGAGCCGCCGGATTCATCGGCGCCAATTTTGTCCATCACTGGCTGGGCCAGTCGCAGGAGCCCGTGCTGGTGCTCGATGCGCTCACCTACGCCGGCAATCTGGAGAGCCTGGCCAGCGTGCAGGGCGATGCGCGCTATCGCTTCGCCCACCTCGACATCGGCGACCGTCCCGCGGTGGCCGCGCTGCTGGCGGCGCACCGGCCCCGCGCCATCCTGCACTTCGCCGCCGAAAGCCATGTCGACCGCTCCATCCACGGCCCCGGCGACTTCATCCGCACCAACATCCACGGCACCTTCGAACTGCTCGAAGCCACCCGCGCCTACTGGATGGCACTGCCTGAAGCCGAGAAGGCGGTCTTCCGCTTCCTCCATGTCTCCACCGACGAGGTCTACGGCTCGCTCGCCCCCAGCGATCCCGCCTTCAGCGAGACCACCCCCTACGCCCCCAACAGCCCCTACGCCGCCAGCAAAGCCGCCAGCGACCACCTCGTGCGCGCCTGGCACCACACCTACGGCCTGCCGGTGCTCACCACCAACTGCTCCAACAACTACGGCCCCTACCAGTTTCCCGAGAAGCTCATTCCGCTGATGATCCACAACGCCCTGGCCGGCAAGCCCCTGCCGGTGTACGGCGACGGCCAGAACGTGCGCGACTGGCTGTACGTGCAAGACCACTGCCGCGCCATCGCCCGCGTGCTGGAGGCCGGCGTCCTGGGCGAGACCTACAACGTCGGCGGTTGCAACGAAGTGCGCAACCTGGACGTGGTGCACACCCTGTGCGCGCTGCTCGACCAGCTTCGCCCCAAGGCGGATGGCACGTCCTACACGACGCAGATCACGTTTGTGGCCGACCGCCCCGGCCATGACCGTCGCTACGCCATCGACGCCCGCAAGCTCGAAGCCGAACTCGGCTGGACCCCGCAGGAGACCTTCGCCACGGGTCTCCAGCGCACCGTGCAGTGGTATCTGGACCATCCCGACTGGGTGGCTCACGTCACCAGCGGGGCGTATCGGCAGTGGGTCGGCCAGCACTACGGCAGTGCGGCCCACGCCGCTGGCGCCACAGCATGAGCGCCGACGCCGTGATGGCCCACGCCGCGCAGCCGCCACGCATCCTGCTGCTGGGCGCCGATGGCCAGCTCGGCTGGGAGTTGCGCCGTGCGTTGCTTCCTTTGGGCTCGGTGCTGGCGATGAACCGCAGCCTGACCGATCTGGGCGACTTGCCCGCGCTGCGCGCCACGCTCGAGCGCGTGCAGCCCGACATCCTCGTCAATGCCGCGGCCTACACCGCGGTGGACAAGGCCGAGAGCGAGCCCGGGCTCGCCCAGTGCATCAATGCCGAAGCGCCGAAACTCCTGGCCGAGTACGCCGCGGCCCGCGGCGCCTGGCTGCTGCACTACTCCACCGACTACGTGTTCGATGGCAGCAAGCCCGCGCCCTACACCGAGCTCGACGCCCCCAAGCCGCGTAGCGTGTACGGCCGCAGCAAGCTGGCCGGCGAACAGGCCATTGCGCAGAGCGGCTGCCGGCACTTCATCTTTCGCACCTCCTGGGTGTACGCCGCACGCGGCGCCAACTTTGCCAAGACCATGTTGCGACTGGCGCAGGAGCGGGATCACCTGTGCGTGGTCGCCGACCAGTTCGGCGCCCCAACGAGCGCCGAACTCATTGCCGACGTCACCGCGCTCGCCCTGCACCGGGTGCAGACCGATGCATCGTTCGCCACCGCCATGGGCACCCGGCCCGGTCTCTACCACCTCACGGCCGGCGGCAGCACGTCCTGGCACGGCTATGCCCAGTTCGTGCTGCGGCAGGCCGCCGCCCACGGCGTGGCGCTGCGCTGCGCAGCCGAAGCGGTGGAACCCATCGCCACGGCCGATTACCCGCTGCCCGCGCCGCGCCCGGCCAATTCCAGACTGGACTGTGGTCGGCTGCAGGCCACGTTGGGGCTTGCGCTGCCGCAGTGGCAGCTTCAGGTCCAGCGCATGCTGGCCGAAGTGGCCGTGCAGGGTTGAGCCTTCGGGCTGGAACGATGACGGCTGGAGCGGATCGAAGCCGGCCCCGATGCTCGCCGAGGCATCAACGCTTGACGACCACCGGCCAATCGCCGAGTTCGTTGCGGCGCCGGGTTGGTGGCGACGCGCCATGCTCGGCCAGCAAGGCACTGACACCAGCCACCCCCGCAAGCACGGCGTCGAGATGCCGGCCTTGGCGCAAGCCATGCTCCATGCTCCGACACAGGGCTTGCCACTGCGCGGGCTCAACCCGGGATGCGATGCCACGATCGGCAACGATCTCCACGGCACGCTCGGCCAACAGCAGGTAGATCAACACACCGTTGTTCTCGGCAGTGTCCCAGACATGCAGGTGCGCAAACAGTTCGATGGCGCGCGCTCGCGGCGTGATGCCGTGCCAAAGCTCGGGCCAGTCGAGGGCTCCTTCCAGAGCCACCCGGATCTCGCCGTCGTGCCGGCTTTCCGCAGCGTGGATCGCCTGCGCAATGGTCTTCATGGCCGATCGTGGGAACGCTCTGTGAACCCGCACCGTGGGGTAGAAGGCATGGCGCAGCCATTGCATGGTCTTCATGGTCACCACCGCCCGGAGGCGCCGCCACCGCCGAAACCGCCGCCGCCGCCGGAGAATCCGCCGCCATGGCCGCTGCCAAAATCTCCACCCCTGCCTGCGCCAAAGCCGCCCGCTCCGAAACCACCCGGCCCGCCGAAGCGCATGCCGCTGATCACGGCAAAAAAGGCCAACAGCGCCGCCCCTCCAGCCAGCAGTCCAGAGCCGATCAGCAGCCAGCCGCCAATCCCTGCGACCAGAGCCGAAACACCGGCGCCGAGCACGCGGCCGAGCACAGCACGCAGCGCCTGGCCCAGCACCACGGCGCCGAACACCACGAACAAGGCCAACTGCAGTGGTGGCTCCTGGTGGTGCGCGGCAGCGTGTTGAGGCGGCGGCAAGGGCTCGCCGTCGATCAGGCGCATGAGCTGGCGGACACCGGCCTGGATGCCGGCGTCGAATCGTCCGGCCTTGAAGTCCGGCGTGATGGTCTCGGCCACGATGCGTTTGGCGATGGCGTCCGGGATGGCACCCTCCAGCCCGTAACCCACTTCGATGCGCACCGCGCGGTCGTCCTTGGCGACGAGCAGCAGCACGCCGTCGTCGACGCCCTTGCGCCCCAGCTTCCAGGCGTCGGTGACGCGTATGGAGTATGGCTCGATCGCCTCGGGTTGCGTGGTGGGCACGATGAGCACCGCGATCTGGCTGCCCTTGCGTGCCGTGAAGTCCCGCAACTGTTGATCCAGTGCCTGTGCCTGGTCGGTGCTCAGCGTGCCGGTGAGATCGGTGACGGGTGCGGTCAGCGGTGGTACGGCGACCAAAGCCCAGGCCGGCAGCAGGGCTGCGCAAGTCAGCAGCAGGCCGAGCAGCACACCACGGCACCCACCGGTCCTGCACCGCCGCCAGTCCTTGAAGCGAAACGCGGGGGCAACCTGCCTGCCGCGATGCCCCATGGCGGCAGACTCCATGGTGTTCATGCTTGCGCGCTCACGGCGAGGTTGCTGGCTTGGGCTTGGGTGAGGTGGAACCGAAGTCGACCGTGGGCGGCTTGGCGATGATTTTTTCGTTTTCCACCGTGAAGCTGGCCTTGGTTTTGTAGCCGAAGGCCATGGCGGTGAGGTTGCCGGGGAACTGGCGCACGGTGTTGTTGTAGGCCTGCACCGCCTCGATGTAGCGCATGCGCGCCACGGTGATGCGGTTTTCCGTGCCCTCGAGTTGCGCCTGCAGGTCGCGGAAGGATGCGTCGGCCTTGAGCTGAGGGTAGTTCTCGGCTACCACGAGCAGGCGCGACAGCGCACCGGTCATTTGCTGCTGGGCAGCCTGGAATTTGGCGAAGGCGGCGGGGTCGTTGACCAATTCCGGCGTGGCCTGGATGGAACCGACCGAGGCACGCGCTGCCGTCACTTCCGTCAGCACGTCCTTTTCATGGCTGGCATACCCCTTGACCGTGGCCACCAGGTTGGGCACCAGATCGGCGCGACGCTGGTACTGGTTGAGCACCTCGGCCCACGAGGCTTTGACCTGCTCGTCCTGGCGTTGCAGGGCGTTGTAGCCGCAGCCGCTCAGGGCGACGGTGAGCAACAGCAAGGCGGCAAGCAGCAGTCGGCGCATGGTGACCTTCTCGTTCGGCATGTCAAGATGTGACAAACCGAAGCATACGGTGTCAGCCTGTTGCGCGGTCAGTGCGGTGCTTGCGGCGGCCTGCCACGCAGCGCCACGGGGCTGGGTCCCGCATCGGGAAGCAGGCTTTGCACGCTGCCGTAGAACGACAGGATGAAGGCCAGGAACAGCATCAAGGCCATGGGAAAACTCAGCAGCGTCGCCACTTCCGCACTGGCGCCCACCACTTGGGCCAGTGTCACCACCAGCAGCGGAACCGTGGCGAACAGCAAGAACCACTGCAGGGTGTAGAGCATGAAGGCGCGCACGTTGCGCAGGCAAATGACGAAGCTGGTGAACAGGGCTTGCCATGGCCCCATGCCATGCCAGCTCACCAACGGCGGCGCGAACCAAAAGGCCATGGACACCGGGATGTAGCTGAGAGTCGCCACCACCGCTGCACCACGCAGCACGCCGCTTTTCACCAGGGTTTGCGCCGGCATGGCCCCGAACAGCAGCAGTCGCAGTAAAGCGCCGCCGTCCAGCAGCGATGCCGCGGCGAGCACACCCACCACGGCGGCGGCGTAAAGCGCGCCCAGCGCCAGCAGGGCGCGCGTGCGTGGGCGGTTTTCACGCAGTCCGGTCAGCAGCACGGTGGGCCACACCGTCTCGCCAAGCGCAATTTGCCGTGACGCGAGCAGGAAACCCACGGTGGCGATCTGTGCCACCAGGAGCGGCACGAGGCCGCCCAGGATGGGCAGCATGGAGAGCAGTCCGACGACGAGGATGTAGCTGCCCATCATCAGCATGACGCTCCAGGGCTGGCGAAACAACCAGACAAAACCCAGCTTGACCCAACTCAAGCCCTCGCGGGCGGGGACGGTGCGCAATTGCATGGTGATGAGCCCTGGACGGGCAGAAGGACGGCTTGGGAGGGGGAGGGACAGCGGCTGAGGCGGGGGAGTTGCGCGAGGACTGCGTGCGCAGAGACAGGGCGAGGCAGAGAACGTAGCGGGATTGTAGAAGCGCGCCTGGCACCCCATGGGGCCGGGCGATCGTCACGCGATGGCAGTGCCCGGCTGTTGAAACGTTGCGTGCAGCGGGCGTAAACGCATGTGCAAGCCGACCGGCCCCATGCTGAAGGACAGGTGCTCGCGCGTGACGCCGCCAGCAGCCGGAGCGACGGTTTCGAGCTCGAAGCCGCCCAGCAGCATGGCCATGGCCATTTTCATCTCCAACAGCGCGAGGTAGCGCCCGGGACAGATGCGCGGGCCGGCGCCGAAGGGCAGGCTGATGCGCTTCGAGGCGGCACTGGGGGAACCGGTTGGGTCGTCGTGGAGCCAGCGTTCGGGTTTGAACGCGATGGGGTCGGGGAACTCGCGGGCATCCAGGCTGTCGTGGCGCATCAGGGCGAACACCACGGTATCCGCCGGCACCCGGACGTCGGCAACCGTGGTTTCGGCAACGGCCTGCACCAGCAGCAGCGGGGCGACGGGCTTGAGGCGCATGGTTTCTTGGATGCAGGCGTCGAGGTAGTCCAGCGAAGCCATTTGCTCGGGGGTGAAGCCGGCAGGGTCCGGCGCCAGGCGTTGCACCTCGGCGCGGGCACGCTCCAGCGCCCGAGGGTGGCGGTGCAGCAACTCGATCAACCACGCCAGAGTGTTGGCTGTGGTGTCTTCGCCAGCCAGCAGCAGGACGATGACGTTGCCGGCCACGTCGTGATCATTGACGTCGCTGTCGGCCCGATCGGCGGCGCAAATCATGGCCTCGAGCAGATTGCGCGGCCGCTCGCGCAGCGTGGGGTCGAGTCGCAGGCGCTGGCGAGCCTCGGCGATGAAGCCCCGAATGGCCTGCTGCACGGCGGCGACGCTGCGGTCCAGCGCGCGGTCGGAGGGCAGGCGGACATAGCGCCAGTAGGGCAGCAGCGCCAGGCCCCGGCTGTGCAGCTTCGGGAAAATGCGGTTCAGATGCCGCTGAATGACGTCGTCGTCGGATTCGAGGGTGTTGACATCCATGCCGAAGGCCAGACCGGCGCTGGCATCCACGGTGAAGCGCATGAGATCGGCTTGCAGGTCGATCCGGGATCGGTTGCGCGCAGCGGCCTGCCAGCGTGTACGCAGGCGCAAGGTCACGTTCAACAGGGTGGGGAAATAGGCCTTGACATGACCGGGGTCGAGACCGGCCATGACCATGCGGCGCTGGCGCTGCCAAACCTCGTCGTTGGCGAAGAACAGACCTTCGTCGAAGCCCATTTCACGCGCGATGCGCCCGCCCAGCAAGGGGCGGCGGAAGCGCTCGGGCCGATCGCGCAACAGCGTTTGAATGGTGGCCTGGTCGGCCACCACCAGAATCGTGCGCGGGCCGAATCGAAATTGGTAATGCGGCCCGTAGTGCCGGCTCCAGGCTTCAAGCTGGAGATGCAGCCTGTCGGGGCGAAGCCGCAATGCCTGGCCCAGCCCAGGCAGCCCTCGCGGACCGGGAAGGTCGGACAAGCGGCGTGGCGGTTCCGGGGTCGGAGTCGGTGGCGCGTCGGGTTGGCGTGGCATGCGGCATCCTTCCAGCTGGGTTTCAGGCAAGCCGTGGTGCGCCGTGGTTCGCAGCCTGGACCCGCTGGCGCAGCACGCGCTCGAAATGCGCAGGGTCGTGAGCCTTCAGCAGATGGGCGTCGCGCGGCAAGTGCAAGTCGGCCAGGCGCGAGGTCCAGAAGCGCAGCGCCGCGGCGCGCAAGGCATCGGCCAGCAAAGCCGATTCCGTGGTCTGCAGGGGCCGCACATGCTGGTAGGCATCGAGCAGGGCCCTGCTGCGCTCGGCGTCCAGCGCTCCGGTGGGCAGGTCGATGCACCAGTCGTTCAGGGCCACGGCCAGATCGAACACCCAGGTGTCGCTGCCAGCGAAATACCAGTCGAACACGCCCGACAACCGGCCGTCATCGAACAGGGCGTTGTCACGGAATAGATCGGCATGCACGGCGCTGCGCGGCAACTGCGCATGCGCGGGACTCGCCGCCAGAGCGGTTTGATGGGCGAGTTCGGCTTGCAGCAAGGTGCGCTGCGCTGCGCCCAGATGCGGCAGCACCAGCGGAATGGTCTGCTGCTGCCAGGCCAGGCCGCGGAGATTGGCCTGCAGCAGCGGAAAGCCCCTCGCCGCCAGATGCATGCGGGCCAGGCAGGCACCGATCTGCGCGCAATGCGTGGCCTCTGGCTGCAGTTCGCTATGGCCGGGCAGGCGCGTGACCAACGCTGCCGGTTTGCCCTTGAGCTGGTGCAGGATGCGGCCTTCGCGGTCGGCCATCGGGTCGGGCACGGGGATGGCGTGTGCGGCAAGGTGATGCATCAGCCGCAGATAAAACGGAAGCTGCTCGGCCTTCAGCCGCTCGAACAGCGTCAGTACGTAGCGTCCGCGCGTGGTCGTGACGAAATAGTTGGTGTTTTCGATACCGCTCGCAATCCCCTGCAACTCGGCCAGCGAGCCGAGATCGAAACCGTTCAGAAAGGTCTGGACTTCGGCGGTACCGAGCGTGGTGAAGACGGCCATGGGGGTCAATGCGGGGTGTTCATGCTGCCGGCGAGGCCGCCTTGCTCAACGATGACGACGTGGCGATGTGGCGGAGGAAGGCGAGGGGGATCGCTGCAGGCACTGGCCTGGGGAGCGGCCAATCCTCATTTGAACGTGCCGATGGTCCACTGCATGCGGCCCTGCATGTTGGCCGGATCGGTGCTGGACGATGCATCGGGCGGCACGATGCTGTAGGCAGGTCCGCCATGCAGCGGCTGCACGTGAATTTGGGTGGTGGCTCCGCGCACCTGTTGCTCCTGAATGCGGACCGAGCGGTCTTGCGTCACGTGGTTGCGCACCACCGGCTCGGGAAATTTCGGCGCGGGTTGCGTGTCGGCCAGGCGCGCTGCCGGCGACAGGCCGCTGCGCGGGGAGGAACTCGCAGGCGCGGGTGTCTGTGCCCAGGCTTGCGCGCTGCCCCAACCGGGCAAGGACAGCAAAGCCGAGCACGTGGCGAACTGTGCGGCGATTCGTACGGCCATGCGGGGAATTTTCATGCGGCCGATTTTAACGGCCGGATCATCCCGCTGCCGACGCCGCGGCATGGCAGCCTCGGGCCGGTCCCGGGCGGCACGCCCAGGTGCGGCAGCAGCCGATAATCGCATCCATGACGACCCGACCCGATGACGCCACGATCTTGCTGCTGGTGGATGGCTCCAGCTACCTCTACCGCGCCTTCCATGCCATGCCCGATTTGCGCAGCCCGCAGGGTGAACCCACCGGCGCGCTGTACGGCATGGTGGCCATGTTGCGGCGTCTGCGTGAGCAGTACCCTCCGGCCAAGGGCTACCGCTTTGCGGCTTGCGTGTTCGACGCCAAAGGCCCCACCTTCCGCGATGCCATGTACGCCAGCTACAAGGCGCAGCGCGCACCGATGCCGCCCGAGCTGGCGCAACAGATCGGCATCATTCACGAGGCGGTTCGGCTGATGGGCTGGCCGCTGCTGGAGGTGCCTGGAGTGGAGGCTGACGACGTCATCGGCACCCTTGCCGTGCGCGCGCATGCCCTGGGGCTGCGCACCCTGGTGTCCACCGGCGACAAGGACCTGGCGCAACTGGTGAACGACCACATCACCTTGGTCAACACCATGAGCAACGAGGTGCAGGACGTTGCCGGCGTGCGCGCCAAATTCGGCGTGCCACCCGAGCGCATCGTCGATTACCTCAGTCTGGTGGGCGACGCCGTCGACAACGTGCCCGGCGTGAACAAGGTGGGGCCGAAAACGGCGGTGAAATGGCTGAACCAATACGGCTCGCTCGACGGTGTCATGGCCAACGCCGACGCGATTGCCGGTGCCGTCGGCCAGAGCCTGCGTGACGCCCTGGACTGGCTGCCCACGGCGCGCAAGCTGGTCACCATCGCCACCGATTGCGATCTGGACGGCTACGCCCGCAACATTCAGGCCGACCTGGAACTCACGCCCGAAAACGCCGCCGGGCTGCTGCCTTTTTTCACGCGCTACGGCCTGAAAAAATTCACCCACGCCTTGCAGGCGGCGCACCCGGCCGCGCAAGCCTCACTGCTGGCGGATGCAGCGACCTGCGCGCCAGAGCAGCCCACCCTCGCCGCGGATCACGCAGCGGCAACCTCCGCGCGCTTGCCCGGCCGTTACACCGGCGTGCTGACCTGGTCCCAGTTCGACGACTGGCTGGCGCGCATCGATGCCGCCGCGCTCACGGCCATCGATACCGAGACCGATTCGCTCGACCCGATGCGTGCGCGCCTGGTGGGCATCTCGCTGTGCGTGCAGCCTGGCGAAGCCGCTTACATTGCCCTCGCGCACCGCTACGCGGATGCGCCGCCGCAACTGCCGCTGGACGAAGTGCTGGCGCGGCTCAGGCCCTGGCTGGAAAACGCCGACCGACCCAAGCTCGGCCAGAACAGCAAGTACGACCGGCATGTGCTGGCCAATGCCGGCATTGCCGTGCGCGGCTACGCCCACGACACCCTGCTGCAGAGTTATGTGCTGGAGGCGCACAAACCACATGGCCTCGACAGCCTGGTGGCGCGCCATCTCGGCCGTGACGACACCTTGAGCTACGAGCAGGTCTGCGGCAAGGGCGCCAAGGCCATCACCTTCGACCAGGTCGATCTGGACATCGCCACACGCTACAGCGGCGAGGATTCCGACCTGTGCCTGCAGGTCCACCAACTGCTGTGGCCGCGCATCGAAGCCGACGCCGGGCTCGGCCGCATCTATGCACTGGAACTGCAGGTGAGCGAAGTTTTGCAGCGCATGGAGCGCATCGGCGTGCTGGTGGATGGCGACGCGCTGCGGACGCAGAGCACCGAACTCGGGCGGGAAATTCACCGGCTCGAGGCCCAGGCCCACGAACTGGCGGGTGGGCCGTTCAATCTGGGCAGTCCCAAGCAGATCGGTGAAATCCTGTTCGACCGTCTGCACCTGCCGGTGCAGAAAAAAACCGCTGGCGGCGCCCCCTCGACCGATGAGGAAGTGCTGGAGAAACTGGCGGAAGACTATCCGCTGCCCAAGGTCATTCTCGAGCATCGCAGCTTGGCCAAGCTCAAGAGCACCTACACCGAAAAGCTGCCGCTGATGATCAACCCGGCCACGGGGCGGGTGCACACCAACTATGCCCAGGCCGTGGCCGTGACCGGGCGGCTGGCGTCCAATGATCCCAATTTGCAGAACATCCCGGTGCGCACGTCCCAGGGGCGGCGCATCCGTGAGGCCTTCGTCGCGCCCGAGGGTTGGTTCATCGCATCGAGCGACTATTCGCAAATCGAACTGCGCATCATGGCCCATCTGTCGCAGGATGCGGGCCTGCTCGAGGCATTTGCGCAGGGGGAAGACATCCACCGCGCCACCGCGGCCGAAATCTTCGGCGTCACCCCCATCGAGGTCAGCAGCGATCAGCGGCGCATGGCCAAGGTCATCAATTTCGGTCTGATCTACGGCATGAGCGCCTTCGGGCTGGCGCGCAATCTCGGCCTGGAGCGCAGCGCGGCACAACTCTATATCGACCGCTACTTTGCCCGCTACCCCGGCGTGGCGCACTACATGGACCGCACCCGCGCCCAGGCCAGGGCCCAGGGTTATGTGGAAACCGTGTTCGGCAGGCGCTTGTGGCTGGCCGAGATCAACTCGCCCAACGGCCCGCGGCGCGCTGGTGCGGAGCGCGCCGCGATCAATGCGCCGATGCAGGGCACGGCCGCCGACCTCATCAAGATGGCGATGATCGCGGTTGACCGGGCGCTGACGCAGCAGGGCCGGCGCAGCCGCGTGGTGATGCAGGTGCACGACGAACTGGTGCTCGAAGTGCCGCAGGACGAGGCACCCTGGGTGCGCGAGCACATTCCGCGTCTGATGGCCAGCGTGGCGCAGTTGTCTGTGCCTCTGGTGGCCGAACTGGGGATGGGCCTGAATTGGGAACTGGCCCATTGAGCCGCGCCTTGACCCCTGGTCTTGACACATCCTGCAACATGTGCCGACACTGGGAAGACTTCAACCCAGGAGACGAGCATGTGGAAGACGGATTTGCTGACCGATGGAAACAGTCTGCTGAATGCAGGCCCCGGTGGCTGCAGTGCCGATGGCGTGTCGCGGCGCGACTTCGTGCGCACGGCGCTGGGGGTGGGTTTCGCCGCCGCCGCCGGACCCGTGATGGCGCAGACGGCGATCCACACCGGCAGTGAAGGACTGCTGGTGGGGGATGTGATGATCGAGTCCGGCGGGCAAAAGATTCCGGTCTATCGCGCCCAGCCCCAAGGCAAGACCGATCTGCCGGTGGTGCTGGTCGTGTCGGAGATCTTCGGCGTGCACGACTACATCGCCGATGTGGCGCGGCGTTTCGCGCACCAGGGTTATCTGGCCCTGGCACCCGACCTGTTCGTGCGCCAGGGCGACCCGATGGCCTACGGCACGATTGCGGAGGTGATGAGCAACGTCATCGCCAAGGTCCCCGATGCCCAGGTGCTGCAAGACCTCGACGCCTGCCGCGCCTGGGCTGCTGCCAACGGCGGCCAGGCCGGGCACGTGGGCATCACCGGTTTTTGCTGGGGAGGGCGCATCGTCTGGCTGTACTGCGCGCATGCGCCGGTGCAGGCCGGGGTGGCCTGGTATGGGCGATTGGTGGGCAGCACCGGACCGCTCACGCCACGCAACCCCATCGACATCGCGAAGAGCCTGAAAGCGCCGGTACTGGGGCTTTACGGCGGCAAGGATCCTGGCATTTCGCAGGAGTCCATCGCCGAGATGCGCAAGGCTCTGGCCGAGGGTGATCCGGCGGCGAAGGCTTCGGAGATCGTGGTCTACCCCGACGCCGGCCACGGCTTTCATGCCGACTACCGCTCAAGCTACAACGCCGCAGCGGCGAAGGACGGCTGGAAGCGGGCACTGGCCTGGTTGGACAACAACAAAGTCGTGGCACTGGCGGCGCCATTCCCGCCGCAGGACGGGGCCTGCGCCAGCCTGCCTGGCCTGCTCGATCCGGCGCCGAGAGAAGGCTGAATTGTCCTCGGCAACGGGCCCGGTCAGCGCACCACCAGGACCGGCAGTTTGCTGTGCGACAGCACGCGCGCGGTCTGGCTGCCCAGCAGCGCGGAGGTCAGTCCGCCGCGGCCGTGGGACGACATCACCACCAGATCGCAGTGTTCGCGTTCGGCCACGGCCAGAAGCCCGCGCCAGGCCTGGGTGTCTTCCTGCACCGCGGTGTTGCAGGGGATGCCGGCGGCCTTGGCGGCATCTGAGACTTTCTGCACGGCCGCGTCCGCCTGCGCGCGAATGGCCTCCTGCCAGCCTTCGATGCCGGTGGGCATCACTTCAATCGCGCCGATGTAGGGGTAGAGGTCGACCACGGAGACCGCCGTGATGCGCGCCCCGTTGAGCTTGGCCTGCTCGACGGCCAGAGGAATGGCGCGCTCGGAAAGCTCGGATCCGTCGGTGGTGATGAGAACGTGTTTGAACATGGCGATCCCCTGAGGTGTCGAGTCGGACGCTGCGAACGGTCCTGAAGGCACGGCTCAGCGCACCACAAGAACATGCAGTTGGGAGTGCGTGAGAATTTTTTGTGTTTCGCTGCCCAGCAGCAAGGACTGCATGCCGCGTCTGCCATGGGAAGCCATGACCACCAGATCGCAATGCTTTTCCTTGGCCACATCAAGAATGGCTTTCCAGGGGTGGACATCTTCGGCCACGACGCACTCACAGTCCAGGGTGGCCGCCGCGCAGGCATCGACCAGGGGCTGGAGTGCGGCTTCGGCAGCCTTGTCGATACTGGCGCGGTAGGCGTCGGCGGTGATGGGCACGGATTCGGCCAGACCGGAGTACGGGTAGGGGTCGGTCACCGTCATGCCGACGATCGACGCGCCACACAGCTTCGCCAGTTGCACCGCTGGAGCGATGGCCTTGGCACCGGTTTCAGAGCCGTCGGTGGGAACCAGAATCGTCGTGTACATCGTGTTCTCCTCGCCTGGGTGAAAGATCGGAATACGACGGTATCTTGCGCCGTCAAACTGACGAGCGGTTTGATCTGGTGCAAACTTTGTCAGAGCTGGATTCGGGCTGGCTGATTCAACCCCGGGACGCAGCGGACGAAGCCTACGGTTCGGTGCCGCGGACCATCGGACGGTCCGGGTCCGCGCACCATTCGCTCCACGATCCCGGATACAAGGCCGAGCCACCCAGCCCGGCATGCTCCAGCGCCAGGATGTTGTGGCAGGCGGAGACGCCCGAACCGCACTGGTTCACGATCTCATGCGGTTTGCGTTTGCCCAGCAGCACCAGCCATTCGGTGCGCAACTCCAGCGCTGGCTTGAAGTGGCCATCGTCGGTCAGGTTGTCGCGGAAAAAACGGCAAACGGCGCCGGGGATGTGACCGGCCCTGGGGTCCAGAGTCTCGCCATCGCCGCCGTAGCGCTGCAGCGAACGGGCATCCACCAGCAGGCGTTGCTGATGCTGCAGATTGGCGACGATGTCGTCGAGGTTCACAAACCGTGCCAGGCTCGGGCCGGGGGCGAAATCGCCGCGCTGCACCGGCGCGGGGCCAGGGGTCTGCACCGCTCCTCCTGCCGCCACCCAGGACTGCCAGCCACCATCCAGCACCGCCACCGCGTTGTGACCCAGCCAGCGCAACAGCCACCACAGCCGCGCCGCATAGGGGCCTTGGGCGCGGTCGTAAGCGACCACTTGCTGGTCGCGCCGCAGGCCCCATCGGGCCAGAAGATCGGCCAGTGCGGTGCGGTCGGGCAAGGGGTGACGGCCGTTGCTGCCGTTGGGCAGCGAGGCCAGATCGCGGTCGAGATGGAGATGGATGGCGCCGGGGATATGGCCGCTGGCGTAGTCGCGTCCACCGGCGCCTGCATCGGACAGTTCGTGGCTGCAATCGACCACGAACACGTCGGCTGGAGCTTGCTGCAGTTGCGCGACCGAAATCAGCGTTGTGTAGGCTGAGGCGGTCTGTTGATGCGTCTCGCGAGATGTGCTCATGCTGCGCTCGGGCTGCCTCGGAATTCGGATTATGCCCCCCGAGGCTGCCTGAAGCATCAGGCATCCTCGGGCTTGTTCAGGCTCCAGGGCAGACCCAGCTTGCTCCGGTACCACTCGTGGAAATGCCGCATGCCGTCTTCCAGCGGTGACTGGTACGGCCCGGCCTGGTCGTCGCCGCGCTGCATCAGCGCGCGACGCCCGGCGTCCATGCGCAGAGCGATCTCGTCGTCCTCGACACAGGTTTCCATGTAAGCGGCGCGTTCGGCCTCGATGAAGTCGCGTTCGAACGCCGCAATTTCCTCGGGGTAGTAGAACTCCACCACATTCATGGTTTTCTGCGGCCCCAGTGGATGCAGCGCCGACACCACCAGCACATGGGGGTACCACTCCACCATGATGTTGGGGTAGAGCGTGAGCCAGATGGCGCCATGCTCGGGCGGCACGCCGCCGCGGAAATTCAGCACCGCCTCGTGCCACTTGGCATAGGCCGCGCTGCCGGCCTTGCGCAGCGCATTGTTGATGCCGACCGTCTGCACGCTGAACTCGGTGCCGAACTGCCAGGCCAGGTCGTCGCAAGTCACGAACTGACCGAGACCGGGGTGAAAGGGGCCGACGTGGTAGTCCTCCAGATAGACCTCGATGAAGGTCTTCCAGTTGTAGTCGCAGACATGGTGTTCGATGTGGTCGAGCACATGGCCGCTGAAATCAAAAGCCTGTGGTTTGTCCAGCCCCCGGAGTGCGCTGGAGACGTCGAAGCCGTTGCGCTCGAACAGCAGGCCGTTCCATCGCTGCGGGCGGGCGTAGCGCTGCAGATGCAGACACGGATCCTGTGCGAAGTGCGGCGCGCCGATCAACTCGCCGTCAAGCTCGTAGGTCCAGCGGTGCAGCGGACACACGATGTTGCGCCCCGTATGGCCACGGCCCTTGAGCATCACGGCCTGGCGATGGCGGCAGACGTTGGAGAGCAAGTCCACAGCGCCCTGGGCGCTGCGCAGCAAGACGCGGCCTTCACCTTCCTGGGGCAGCGCGAAATAGTCTCCAGCGTCGGGCACGGCCAGTTCATGTCCGAGATAGCGGGGCCCGGCATCGAAGATGAGTTGTTTCTCCTTCGCATACAGCTCGACGTCAAAATATGCCGTGACCGGCAGTTGGGTTTTGCTCGGGGCCAGATGCACACTCAAATCCGACATGATGGGCTTGTCATCTCCTGAAAAATCAATCCATAAACGGCCGGGCGATTCTAGACCGGACCCGCCGAGGGGGTTGAGGAGCCTGCGGGCCCTGTGTTTCGCCGCTGCCCATAAAATATTCATCTCGAAACCTCATCACGATCCGCCGCCTTGAGCCGAGCCGCCAGGCCCGGAGAGCCAGGCCAGCGGTGACGCAACCACTCGCATGAATGCCAGCACGCGCAAACCCATCCAAGCCGATGGTCCTCCTGAAAGCTATGAGCAGGCTGTCGTGGAACTGGAGCGGCTTGTCCTGCAGCTTGAATCCGGACAGATGAGCCTGGACGACATGCTCAAGTCTTATCAGCGTGGATCGACCCTGCTGCGTTACTGCCGCGAGAAGCTGGAATCGGTCGAGCAGCAGATCCAGATCCTGGACGGCGCCGAACTCAAGCCCTATGCAGGCGACCGCTCGCCCGGAAACTGACGGCATGTCCAGGTCATCCACCCTGCAGGCTGCAGACCTGTCCATGCCAGGGCAGGAAGCGGCCACTTGTCCGGCCTTGCCGCTGCAGATCATGACTTCCAGCCGTTCGTTTCAGGCCTGGGCCGACTTGCGTCTGCGACGGATCCAGACGCTGATCGACGCCCAGCTTCCATGGCAAGCTGCCACCAGCCCTCCTCTGGCGGAGGCGATGCACTATGCCGCTGCCTTGGGGGGTAAGCGGATCAGACCCTTGCTGGTCTGGGCTGCTGGCGAATGCTTCGATGCCGATCCCCAAGCCATGGACGCAGCCGCTTGCGCCGTGGAACTGGTGCATGCCTATTCCCTGGTCCATGATGATCTGCCCTGCATGGATAACGATACGTTGCGCCGCGGGCAACCCACGACGCATGTGCGGTTCGGAGAAGCCACGGCGCTGCTGGCGGGCGATGCCCTGCAGGCGCGGGCCTTCGAGGTGTTGACCTCCAACCGGCAGATTTCCACCAGCATCCAGGCCAGACTGTGCGCCCTGCTTGCCACGGCCGCGGGTGTGCGTGGCATGGCAGGCGGGCAGGCGCTCGATCTTGCGGCAACCGGCCGAGTGCTGGATGTGGAGGAACTGAGCGAGATGCACCGTCACAAGACCGGAGCCTTGCTCAAGGCCAGCCTGCTGATGGGCTTGGCCTGCGTCGAGCCTGGTCATTGGCAGGCCGAGGAGCGCAGGCGTGCGGAGACCGTTCTGGACCGCTATGCCGATGCCATCGGCTTGGCTTTCCAAGTCGTGGACGATGTGCTCGACGCCAGCACCGACTCCGCCACGCTGGGCAAGACCGCCGGCAAGGATGCTGCGCAGCGCAAGGCCACCTTCGTCACCTTGCTCGGGCAGCAGGCGGCCCAGGATCTTGCGCGGGAACTGCTGGGCCAGGCGCTGCAGGCGCTCGACAGCTTGCCTCCCTCCCGTCGGCTGCGTGCCGAGCCACTGGCCGAACTGGCTCGGCGCATCGTCATCAGGAGCCATTGAGCATGGATTTGCTCGAACGCATTGAAGATCCGCACGACCTGCGGCGGCTTCAACCCGAACAATTGCAGCAATTGGTCCAGCAACTGCGCCAATTCATCCTGGACACGGTCTCGCGCACCGGCGGGCATCTTTCGTCCAACCTTGGCACGGTCGAACTCACCGTGGCCTTGCACTACGTTTTCGACACCCCGCACGACCGTCTGGTGTGGGACGTGGGCCACCAGACCTACGCCCACAAGATTCTCACCGGGCGGCGCCAGCAGATGGACACATTGCGCCAACTCAACGGCTTGTCAGGCTTCCCGCGACGCGAAGAGTCACCGTATGACAGTTTCGGTACGGCACATTCATCCACGTCCATTTCGGCCGCTCTGGGCATGGCACTGGCCGCACAGCACAAAGGCGAACGCCGCAAGGTCGTGGCCGTGATCGGAGACGGCGCCATGACGGGCGGCATGGCTTTCGAGGCGCTGAACAATGCAGGCGTGCATCCCGAGGCCGATCTCTTGGTCGTGCTCAACGACAACGACATGTCGATATCCGCCCCCGTCGGTGCGCTCAACCGTTACCTGGCGCGCTTGCTGTCCGGCCGCTTCTACGCCCATGCGCGTGGCGCCGCCAAGCAAGTTTTGAAGGTTGCGCCGCCGCCCCTGTTTGAACTGGCCCGGCGCCTGGAAGAGCATGCCAAGGGCCTGGTCGCGCCCGGCACCCTGTTCGAGGAATTCGGCTTCGACTATGTCGGTCCCATCGATGGCCATGACCTGCACGCCCTGATTCCGACGCTGGAAAATCTGCGCGAACGCACCGGACCAAGGCTGCTGCACGTTGTCACGAAGAAGGGCTATGGCTACAAGCTGGCCGAGGCCGATCCCATCACCTACCACGGTCCGGGTCGCTTCAACCCCGCCGAGGGTATCAAGCCTCCAGCGGTCGCTCCCAAGCCAACCTACGCGCAAGTCTTCGGCCAGTGGCTGTGTGACACAGCAAGGCGCGACGAACGCCTCGTGGCCATCACCCCGGCCATGTGTGAGGGCTCGGGCTTGGTGGAATTCACCAAGCTTTTCCCCGAGCGCTATCACGACGTTGGCATCGCCGAGCAGCATGCCGTGACCTTCGCCGCCGGTCTGGCATGCGAGGGCATGAAGCCCGTGGTCGCCATTTATTCCACCTTCCTGCAGCGCGCTTACGATCAGGTCATTCACGACGTGGCGATTCAGCATCTGCCCGTGTTGTTTGCCATCGACCGTGCCGGCGTGGTCGGCGCCGATGGCGCGACGCATACCGGCGCTTTCGATATTCCGGCCCTTCGCTGCCTGCCTGGATTCTCCGTGATGGCGCCTGCCGATGAGCTGGAGTGCCGGCAAATGTTGTCCACCGGCTTCAACCTGGATGGACCCGCGGCCGTGCGCTACCCGCGCGGGTCCGGAATCGGGGCGCACGTCGACCGCTCCACCCTCGATGCCTTGCCTCTCGGGCGCGCCCAGCAGCGGCGCGAGTCGCACGCAAGAGCGGACCACCGCATCGCCATTCTGACTTTCGGCCCGGTGTTGTACGCGGCCCTGCAGGCGGCCGAGGCGCTGGATGCAAGCGTCATCAATATGCGCTTCATCAAGCCGCTGGATGTCGACATGCTGCGTTGCATGGCATTGAGTCACGATGCCCTGGTGACGGTCGAAGAGGGCGTGGTGCAGGGAGGCGCTGGAGCTGCATGCCTTGAGGCCTTGCATGCCTTGGGGCTGCAGATCCCCGTATTGAATCTCGGCTTGCCGGATGCGTGGCTGGAGCATGGCGACCCCGCACAGATCATGGCCGCCTGCGGCCTGGAGGCAACCGGCCTCTTGCGCAGCATCCGCGCGCGCTTTCCACAGGCAGGAGGCGAGGAACCGGAACCACGGAGACGCGCCGCCAACGATTGACGCCGTGGCATCGCAGCCCGAGTTTGCAAGTCCATCAGCATCGGATGCGGTACGGCAGCCAGGCTCAACCGGGATTCCCGATCAGGCACGGGGAATGCACAAGTCACGATAATCTTGAATAAATACGTCAACAAATCGCACGTCCAGGCCTGACCCAAAAAGACCAGCCCGACCATGAACAAACCCTTTGAAGCCATACCAGACATCCAAAGCACGACCGATACCCGCCACATTCCGATCCAGCGCGTCGGCATCAAGAGTCTGCGCTATCCCTTGAATGTCTGCATGGCCGATGGCAGCAACCAGCCCACCGTGGCCATGGTGGATGCCGATGTCGCGCTGCCTGCCGAGAAAAAGGGTACGCATATGTCGCGCTTCGTTGAAATCCTCGAAGCCATCGACGCCCCTCTGGACTATGCCGGGGTCATCGCACTCACCCAGACCATGCGGCGGCGTCTGCAAGCCGATGCGGGACGGCTCGAATTGCGTTTTCCCCTGTTCGTGCGCAAGACAGCCCCCATCAGCGGCGTGCAGAGCCTGATGGACTACGAGGCTGCGTGGATCGTGCAGGTGCAAGGGGATCGCGCCCAAGTGACCGCACGTGTGCAGGTGCCGGTCAAGGCACTCTGTCCATGTTCCAAGGAAATTTCCGAGTACGGCGCACACAACCAGCGCTCGCACATCACCATCTCGGCGCGACTCAAGGCGCCAGTCGCCTTTGAACAACTCATCCGCATGGCTGAAGAGGAAGCCTCTTGCGAAATCTGGGGTCTGCTGAAGCGGCCGGACGAGAAATTCGTCACCGAGCATGCCTACGACAACCCGAAATTCGTCGAAGACTTGGTGCGCGATGTGGCTGCTCGCGTGCAAGGCGATGCGCGCATCGGCGGCTATGTGGTGGAGGCCGAGAATTTCGAATCCATCCACAACCACTCGGCTTACGCCCGGATCGAACGGGTCTGATCCTTCACAGCCATCGTTCAGGCTGTCCCTTGCGAGGAAAATCAAGTCAACTTGGCGTTGCCCAGCACACATCAATCGACGCAGCGCTGTCGCGTACCAAACTCGTCCAGGTGCGGCAGATTCGTGGCAAGTGCGACCGATTCTTGGTGCAAACTCAGGTTAGGCTCAGCAAGGCTTTGACACGTGCCGAAGCGACTGCCATATCGGCACGGCCCGCCAAACGCTTCTTCAGCGGCCCCATCACCTTGCCAAGGTCTTGCGGTGCAAGAGCCCCGACCTCGTTCATCACAGCACGGATTTCCAGATCAAGTGCGTCGCCGCTCAGGCGTTGCGGCAAATAGGGCTGCAGGACGGTGATTTCCAGTCGCTCCTTCGCGGCCAGGTCTTCGCGACCTCCTGCCTCGAACTGGCTGATGGAATCGTGGCGTTGCTTGATCATCTTGTCGAGGATGGCAACAATGGCCGCATCATCGAGTTCCATGCGCTCGTCGACTTCTTTCTGCTTGATGGCAGCCAGCAGCATGCGAATGGCACCAAGGCGATCGGACTCCCTGGCGCGCATGGCGGTCTTCATATCGTCTTGAATGCGTGTTTTAAGGTTCATCATGGCAAAAAGCCCGCAAACGCAAGGTCTGGCGGGCAGCATTCGGATCCATCAGCACCGGAAAAACACGAAACCCAGAACCAAGGTCTGAGCCCGGCAGGCCAGGCTGCGGGCAGCCCAGAGTTCAGTACAGGCGTTTGGGCAGCATGTGACTGCGAATGCGCTTGTAGTGGCGCTTCACGGCGGCTGCTTTCTTGCGCTTGCGCTCGGCGGTCGGTTTTTCGTAGAACTGGCGAGCGCGCAGATCGGTCAACAAGCCGAGTTTTTCAATCGTGCGCTTGAATCGGCGCAGTGCAACATCGAAGGGTTCATTTTCTTTGATGCGAATCGTGGTCATTGCAAACAACTACCTTTCAGCAAAGCTCGAGCATAACCCGGCTGGATTGGACGAAACAAACTTGTAAAGTATAACGGTTCAGACGAAGTGTCAGGCATGAGCCTCCTCCATGCGGGTACGGTCCGGCGCTGGACGTTGAAAATCGACCGACAATGTGTCCGCCACACCACACCGCCTTGAGCCCTACCAACGACATGGGTGAGTCAATGTATCCGCCAGAGGCGAAGCCGTGACCAAATTCGCATCCGAACCCTTTCGCGTTCTCGGCCTGGAAACGTCATGCGATGAAACCGGCATTGCCGTCTACGACAGCCGTGAAGGTTTGCTGGCGCATGCCTTGCATTCGCAAGTGGCGATGCACCAGGCCTACGGCGGCGTGGTGCCCGAACTGGCTTCCCGCGACCATATCGCACGAGCACTGCCTTTGGTGCAGCAGACCCTGCGCGATGCGGATTGTTCCCTCGCTGAGGTGGACGCGATTGCCTACACGCGAGGCCCTGGCTTGGCCGGCGCCTTGCTGGTCGGGGCAGGTCTGGCGACGGCACTGGCGATGGCCGCAGACAAGCCGCTCCTGGGGGTGCATCACTTGGAGGGGCATTTGTTGTCACCCCTGATGTCCGACCCGACGCTGGATTTTCCTTTCGTTGCCTTGCTGGTCTCAGGAGGGCACACGATGTTGCTGGACGTGGCCGATCTCGGCCATTACCAACTGCTTGGCGAGACGGTGGATGACGCCGCTGGCGAGGCTTTCGACAAGTCGGCGAAACTGCTCGGCCTTGGGTATCCGGGCGGACCAGCACTCGCTCGGCTAGCGGCTTTCGGCAACCCCGAAGCGTTCGACTTTCCCAGGCCCAAATTGCACAGCAGGGATCTCGATTTTTCGTTTGCCGGTCTGAAAACTGCCGTCTTGACCCGGGTGAAGCATTTGGGAACGAACATCTGCGAGCAAAGCCGTGCCGACTTGGCTGCATCCACCCAGGAGGCCATCACCGATGTGCTGTGCAGCAAATCGGTGCGGGCCTTGCGTCAAACCGGGCGCGCAACTCTGGTCGTGGCGGGTGGTGTCGGAGCAAACAGCAGGTTGCGCGAAAAGCTCGATGCCGTCGGCCAGCAAATCGGTGTGCGCGTCTGCTATCCAGACTTGCAGTGGTGCACGGACAACGGACCGATGATTGCCTATGCTGCTTGCAGGCGCTTGCAGGCTGGACTCGGCAGGGCCAGTCACAGCTACGCCTTCGACATCCGTCCGCGCTGGGATTTGGCTGAACTCGCTGGAGCGGCAGCGTCAGACGTTGCTTGATTGCCCCCGTGACCTGCCGAACGCGGCATTCGGCTATGCGTCGACCCGGCGAACGTCAGGCCTCAAACTTCCCAGACACCCTGAGGCTGGAAGTCGTAGTCTTCGCCACTGCTCGCGTGCCCGCGTGAATTACAGACCACCCGAGACATGCCCACCGCATAGTCGTGGCGACAGTGCAGGTGACCGTGGATCCACAGGTGGCTGCGCTCGATCAGGTCGTCGTAGGCATTGCAGAAACTGGCCGTTGCGCCATTCACGGGGTAGCGCAGATCGGTGCTGCGCAAACTCGGCGCGAAATGGGTGATGACCACGGTTTTGTCGTATTGTCCTCGGACGCTGGTCGGGGCTTGGAGTTGATCGCTCAACCATGCCTTGTTGCACAGACCTTCCTGGCGCAAGGACTCGGCATTCATCGGCAGGCCGTAACGGGTGGAGCGCTGCACCTCTTCGATGAAGTAGCGTGCGGCGCGCATGCAGCGTGAACGTTCCGACGCGCCGAACAGGTCAAAGTCGTTCCAGAGCGTGGTCCCCAGAAAGCGCACGCGCTGCTTCCCGAATTGCAGAATGGTGCTTTCACGCTCCAGCATGATGAAGCCCAGACGCTCGCAGCGGTCACGCAAGGATTGCAGGGTGGCATCGAAATCCTTGTGATCGAATTCGTGATTGCCGGCGACGAACATCACGGGCACGGGCCAACGGGCGAAAAGCTCCAGCCCATCGTGGCCAGCATCGATGTCACCAGCCAGCACCAGAAGGTCCGCCCCCGGAGCCGGTTGCGGAGTAAAGGTTTCGGTTTCCAGGTGAAGGTCGGATAGCAGTTGAAGGCGCATGCCGGGGGCTCGATGCGAGACAAATCGGCGCAATGTACCTGCAATTGGACTGCGGCGGGTTGTGTCCCGCCAGTCAGCACGTGAAATGCCCACAGCGTGTGAAGTTGTTCACGAAAATCGACCGATGTCTGCTGCCGCGTGCGGTTTCGGGGCGCTGCAGCCGATTCGGCGGGCCCCGGTTTCGGCCTTTCGCCAGTGACCGGGTGCCGGGCGTGCCCGGCACCCGGCGCTCACGTCGGGCAATCCAGTAGAATCATGGGTTTTTCACGGCGCGGAACGGTTTCTTCTGCGTTCGCCAGTTCTCTCCAGGAAACTTTCAAGATGAGTCTCGACAAGAGCAATACGGCACAAATCGTTGCCGACAACGCGCGTGCTGCCAAGGACACCGGGTCCCCGGAAGTCCAGGTCGCGTTGCTGACCGCCCGCATCAATGAACTGACCGGGCATTTCAAGATCCACGCCAAAGACCATCACGGTCGCCGCGGCCTGTTGCGCATGGTGAGCCGTCGGCGCAAGCTCTTGGACTATCTCAAGTCCAAGGATGCCGAGCGTTACAAGTCGCTCATCAGCAAGCTGAGCCTGCGCAAGTAAGAGGTTGTGGAGCGATCAAGGCGCCTGTGTTGAAGCTTCGACGCAGGCGCTTTGTTTTGTTGTGCGGGTCGGGCGGTGCATGCGGTCCGTTGACGAGGGAAGTGCTGCTGTGCCATTGCATGGTGGCTTTCCAGTTTTCAGAGTAGCGCTGGAATGGCATTGTGCTTCCCGCCGAGTTGGGCCGCGGTCCGTGGCCTAGGAACTGATAGGGGGTGTCGGGGTTGTCCCGCGCCCATGAACCGGAGTTCACGATGTTCAACAAAATCACTAAGACTTTTCAATGGGGCCAACACACCGTCACCATGGAGACGGGCGAAATTGCGCGCCAAGCTTCCGGAGCCGTGTTGCTCAATATGGACGATACCGTGGTTCTCGCCACGGTGGTGGCTGCCAAGCATGCCAAGGCGGGTCAGGATTTCTTTCCGCTCACCGTCGACTACATCGAAAAAACCTACGCCGCGGGCAAAATTCCTGGCGGCTTTTTCAAGCGTGAAGGCCGACTCAGCGAAGGCGAAACCTTGACCTCGCGCCTGATCGACCGACCGATTCGGCCCTTGTTTCCAGAAGGGTTCTACAACGAAGTGCAGGTCGTCATTCATGTGATGTCGCTGAACCCGGACGTCGATGCCGACATTCCCGCCATGATCGCCGCCAGTGCGGCGCTGTCGATCTCGGGCATCCCGTTCGACGGCCCGGTGGGCGCGGCTCGCGTGGGTTTCATCAACGGCGAGTATGTGTTGAACCCGAGCAGGGCCCGACTGGCCGATTCCCGGCTGGACTTGGTGGTCGCCGGGACCGAGTCGGCCGTGTTGATGGTGGAGTCCGAAGCCGACCAGTTGTCCGAAGACGTCATGCTCGAGGCCGTGATGTATGGCCACAAGCAGATGCAGACGGCGATCGATGCAATCCATGATCTGGTGCGCGAAGGCGGCAAGCCGGCCTGGGACTGGAAGCCCGAGGCGCGCGACGAGGCCCTCATCAGCCGGATCGAGACGCTTGCTGGCGAAGGTTTCCGCGCTGCATACAAAATCACCCAGAAGCAGGCACGTACCGATGCGTTGCGCCAGGTCTACGCCCAAGCGCAGGCAGCGCTGGGTCAGGACGGTACGACGGTCGACAGTACCAAGGTCGAGTCCATCATGTTCGACATGGAGGCGCGCATCGTGCGAGGCCAGATTCTGAGCGGCGACCCTCGCATCGATGGTCGCGACACGCGCACCGTGCGCCCGATCGAGATCCGGACCGGCGTGCTGCCGCGCACCCATGGCAGCGCCTTGTTCACCCGTGGCGAAACCCAGGCGCTGGTGGTGACCACGCTTGGCACCGATCAGGATTCACAAATCATCGATGCCTTGGGCGGTGAGTATCGCGACCGTTTTCTGTTGCACTACAACATGCCTCCGTTCGCCACTGGCGAGACCGGCCGCATGGGTTCGCCCAAGCGTCGTGAAATCGGCCACGGCCGATTGGCCAAGCGCGCACTGCTCGCCGTGCTGCCGAAGAAGGAGGATTTCGCTTACACCACGCGCCTGGTGTCGGAAGTCACCGAGTCCAACGGTTCATCGTCCATGGCTTCGGTTTGCGGCGGTTGTCTGAGCCTGCTGGACGCGGGTGTGCCGTTGAAGGCGCATGTTGCTGGCATCGCCATGGGCCTGATCAAGGACGGCAACCGTTTTGCAGTGCTCACCGATATCCTCGGCGATGAGGATCATCTGGGGGACATGGATTTCAAGGTTGCAGGTTCCGCCATGGGAATCACGGCGCTGCAGATGGACATCAAGATCCAGGGCATCACCCGCGAGATCATGCAGGTGGCGCTGGCGCAGGCGCGCGAAGGACGCATGCACATTCTGGGGCTGATGCAGCAAGCCGTGGGTGGGGCGCGCACCGAGGTCTCGCAGTTCGCCCCACGCCTCTACACCATGAAGATCAACCCCGAGCGCATTCGCGACGTCATTGGCAAGGGCGGTGCCATCATCCGCGCTTTGACCGAGGAAACAGGCACGCAGATCAATATCGCCGAGGACGGCACCATCACGGTGGCCGCAACCGACGCCGATCGTGCCAAGGACGCCATGCGCCGCATTGGCGAACTCACCGCCGAGGTCGAGATCGGGCAGATCTATGACGGCACGGTGGTCAAACTGCTGGACTTCGGCGCGTTGGTCAACGTGTTGCCGGGCAAGGATGGCCTGCTGCATATCTCGCAAATCGCCAACGAGCGCATCAACAAAGTTTCCGACCATATCCAGGAAGGCCAGAAGGTGCGTGTAAAAGTTATCGAAACCGATGACAAGGGTCGCTTCCGCCTGTCCATCAAGGCGCTTCTCGGCCCGGATGAAACTGCCGCCCAACAGGCTTCACCGGTTGAGCCGCAGCAGTCCTGATCGAGCCGACCTAGCCAAGCGCCACACGACGTCCCATTGCACGGAACTGCCATGACATCCATGCTCGTTGCCGAGATCAGTCGACCCGGCCCGCCGGAGGCCCTTCGCTGGGTGAGTCGCGAACGACCCGAACCCGGGCCTGGGGAGGTGCTGCTGCGGGTCCGTGCATTCGGCATCAACCGGCCGGATGTATTGCAGCGCAAAGGCCTGTACCCGCCGCCGCCTGGCGCCTCCGACATTCCAGGTCTCGAGGTTTGCGGCGAAGTGCTCGGCGGTGATCTGCAAGGGTCCACACTGCGCACCGGCCAGCGGGTTTGCGCCTTGCTGACGGGCGGCGGCTATGCCGAGTATTGCGTAGCTCCAGTGGGCCAGTGTCTTCCCGTGCCGGAGATACTGAGCGACGCCGAGGCCGCCGCGCTGCCCGAGACCTATTTCACGGTCTGGCACAACGTGTTCGAGCGTGGCGCACTCAAGGCCGGCGAGTTGCTGATGGTTCAGGGTGGCACGAGCGGTATCGGCACCACGGCCATTCAACTGGCGCATGCATTCGGCGCCACCGTATGGGCGACTGCCGGCTCGGACGTGAAATGCCAGGCTTGTCTGGATCTCGGTGCGGTGCGCGCCATCAATTACCGCACGCAGGATTTTGCCGAGCAGGTGCAGGAGCACACCAAGGGACGAGGCGTCGATGTGCTGCTCGACATGGTTGCCGGTGACTACGTGGCACGCGAACTCGGTTGCATGGCAGAAGACGGCCGCCTGGTCATCATCGCAGTGCAAGGCGGCACTGCGGCAGGGTTCGATGCCGCGCTGCTGATGCGTCGCCGCCTGACCATCACGGGCTCAACCTTGCGGGCCCGAAGCGTGGCCTTCAAGTCGGGCGTGGCGCTGGCCTTGCGTGAGAAGGTCTGGCCTCAGATTGAAGCCGGCCGGGTTCGGCCGCATGTGCATGCCGTGTTGCCGGCCGAGCAGGTGGCCCAGGCGCACGCGCTGATGGAAGCCGGTCAGCACATTGGCAAGATCGTGCTGTCGTGGCCCTGATTCAAGAGCATTCACCGACGGGGCCCCACAAGATGCGTCGCAAGATGGTTGCTGGCAACTGGAAAATGCACGGCTCGCTGGCCGCCAACAAGGTTCTGCTGGATGCTTTGGTTGCCGCTCCCGCGCCTGTTTGCGACGTGGTCGTGTGCGTCCCCGGCCCTTACCTGGCGCAGGCGCAGGGATTGCTGGCCGGAACGGCCATCAATCTCGGTGCCCAGGACTGTTCCGCGCATGAACAAGGCCCGTACACCGGGGAAGTGTCGGCGAACATGCTGCGCGATTTCGCTTGTGGCCACGTCATCGTTGGGCATTCCGAGCGTCGCGCCAGCTTCTGCGAGGACGACAGCACGGTGGCCATCAAGGCGCAGCGCGCTCTGGACGCCGGCATGACGCCCATTGTCTGCGTTGGCGAAACCCTGGAACAGCGCGAGCATGGCCAAACCGAGGCCGTTGTCGGGACGCAGCTCGACGCGGTATTCATGCTGTTGGGCCAACGCATCCACCAGATCGTCCTGGCCTACGAACCTGTCTGGGCCATCGGCACGGGGCGCACCGCAAGCCCGATGCAGGCGCAGCAGGTGCATGCCTTCATACGCCAGCGTGCCATTCGCCATCATTCCAATGCGGTTGGCATCCGCCTGCTCTACGGTGGCAGTGTCAAACCCGACAACGCTGCCGAACTTTTTGCCCAGCCGGATATCGATGGCGGGCTGATTGGCGGGGCTTCGCTGAAAGCTGCCGATTTCCTCGCCGTTGTTGATGCAGCCAGGTTTTCTGCCTGAAGCCGCAACCCGATCCCATCCGATTCAATCATGCATATCGCTCTGACCCTCATCCTCGTCATTCAAATCCTGTCCGCGCTCGCCATGGTCGGCTTGATTCTCATGCAGCATGGCAAGGGTGCCGATATGGGGGCATCGTTCGGTTCCGGCTCATCCGGAAGCCTGTTCGGTGCCACCGGCTCTGCCAATTTTCTCAGCCGCAGCACGGCGGCCGCGGCCACACTTTTTTTTGTTTGTACGCTGGCGCTGGCCTATTTTGGCAATCAGCCAGGTGAGGGCGGCGGCTTGATGAGCAAACTGGCCGGTACCGAGAACCCTGTGACGACACAGGCGGCCAGCGCTGCGGCCAAGCCGACGGCATCGTCCGTGCCCGCCGGCATCGCTCAAATTCCTGGCGCAGGTCCCGCAGCCCAGGTCGCTTCAGAGGCTCAGCCGGCAGTCCAGCCCGTTGCAGCGCCCGCGCCGAAGTCGAGTGGCGCAAAGTAAGTCCCCATGCTGCATCGCAAAAACATCATGTCCGGCGGCTTGTCAATCTGCTCCGCTCGTGAAACTTGTCGTTGCGCAATCAGGCATGGCAGTGCGTTGCTTGGAAGCTCGCAAGGTGACTAAAATGCAGAGTTTGGTTGCATCCATGAAGGTTTGCAACACAGCAAACTGATCGAAGTTTTGCCGACGTGGTGAAATTGGTAGACACGCTATCTTGAGGGGGTAGTGGCGAAAGCTGTGCGAGTTCGAGTCTCGCCGTCGGCACCAAAATGTTGCAGTACATCAAACAATAAACAACGGCTCTCGCCTACGCTTCAGCGGCGCGGCGACGGGTTCGGGGCTGACGGTGTCAAACAGGGTGCTAGCTGGCGGATTTCCGGTTTGCAGCGACGGATTCACAAGGAGGAGGCCTGATGTTTCTTGAGCAATATTTGCCGGTTTTGCTCTTCATTCTGGTCGGTACCGGCGTGGGCATCGCGCCGCTGGCTTTGGGTCGTCTTCTCGGTCCCAGCCGTCCCGACAGTTCCAAGAATGCGCCCTATGAATGCGGCTTCGAGGCGTTTGAAGATGCGCGCATGAAATTCGATGTGCGTTATTACCTCGTAGCCATCCTGTTCATTCTGTTCGATCTGGAAATCGCCTTCCTTTTCCCCTGGGCCGTGGTGCTCAAGCAGGTGGGGGCAACGGGGTTCTGGGCCATGATGATCTTTCTGTCCATTCTTGTGGTGGGCTTTATCTACGAATGGAAAAAGGGGGCGCTGGACTGGGAGTAATCTCGGTTTGCACCTTGGGGAACAAGCATGAGCATCGAAGGCGTCCTGAACGAAGGATTCATCACCACATCGGCGGACAAGCTGATCAACTGGACACGCACCGGTTCACTCTGGCCCATGACTTTCGGTCTGGCCTGTTGCGCGGTCGAGATGATGCACGCCGGCGCCGCGCGCTATGACCTTGACCGCTTCGGCATCGTCTTCCGGCCCAGCCCGCGCCAGTCCGATCTGATGATCGTTGCCGGAACGTTGTGCAACAAAATGGCACCGGCGCTGCGCAAGGTGTACGACCAGATGGCCGAACCGCGATGGGTGCTGTCCATGGGTTCCTGCGCCAACGGTGGAGGTTATTACCACTACTCCTATTCCGTCGTGCGCGGTTGCGACCGCATCGTGCCGGTCGATGTTTACGTCCCGGGCTGCCCGCCCACGGCCGAAGCGCTGCTCTACGGTCTCATCCAGTTGCAAAACAAGATTCGTCGAACCAACACGATCGCGCGTTGAGCCCGTCTCGCCCGGCTGAGAACTGAATCCAGCGTCATTCCTGCACACACCGATGCCCAGCAAACTTGAACAACTCCAGCACGATCTGCAGCAACAACTGGGCGAGCGCATCGCATCCATGGCGCGGGCTGTGGACGCAATCACCATCGATGTTCCGCCGGCTTCCTACCTTGACGCATGCTCCATCCTGCGCGATCAGGCGTCGCTGCGCTTTGAGCAACTCATCGACCTTTGTGTCGTCGACTACCACGGCTACGCCAACGGACCCTGGCAAGGCAAGCGCTTCGCCGTCGTGCTGCACCTGCTTTCGGTCAGCCTCAATCAGCGTGTCCGAGTGCGGATGTGGGCCGACGACGACGAGATGCCGGTCGTGCCTTCGATCGATCCTCTCTGGAGCAGCGCCAACTGGTACGAACGCGAAGCCTTCGACCTCTACGGTGTCGTGTTCGAAGGCCACAATGACTTGCGGCGCTTGCTGACCGACTACGGTTTCATCGGCCACCCCTTCCGCAAGGACTTCCCCATCAGCGGCACGGTCGAGATGCGCTACGACCCCGAGCGTCGTCGTGTCATCTACCAGCCCGTGACGATCGAGCCGCGCGAGATCGTGCCGCGCATCGTGCGCGAAGCCGGCTACGGCGGACTCAAGCCGGTCGGTTCCAAGCCCGCGAGCCCCACGGCCTGAACCATCCTGGACGACCATGGCCGAGATCAAGAACTACACCCTCAACTTCGGACCGCAGCACCCGGCAGCACACGGCGTGCTGCGCCTGGTGCTGGAACTCGACGGCGAAGTCATCCAGCGCGCTGATCCACATATCGGCCTGCTGCATCGCGCCACCGAGAAACTGGCCGAGACGCGCACCTACATGCAGGCGCTGCCGTACATGGACCGGCTCGACTATGTCTCGATGATGTGCAACGAGCACGCCTATGTCCTGGCGATCGAGAAATTGCTGGGTGTCGACGTGCCCGTGCGCGCGCAGTACATCCGCGTCATGTTCGCGGAGATCACGCGCCTGTTGAACCACTTGCTGTGGCTCGGCGCACACGGTCTGGATTGCGGCGCCATGACCATCTTCCTCTACGCCTTTCGCGAGCGTGAAGACCTGTTCGACATGTACGAGGCGGCATCGGGTGCGCGCATGCATGCGGCCTATTTCCGGCCGGGAGGCGTCTACCGCGACCTGCCCGACGTTGTGCCCCAGTACCGCGAGTCCAGTGTGCACGGCCCGCGCGATACCAAGGCCCTCAACAGCAACCGTCAGGGCTCGCTGCTGGATTTCATCGACGACTTCACACAGCGCTTTCCCAAATACGTCGACGAGTACGAAACCCTGCTGACCGACAACCGCATCTGGAAACAACGCACCGTGGGCATCGGTGTTGTCAGCCCCGAGCGCGCGTTGCAGCTTGGATTCAGTGGCCCGATGCTCAGAGGCTCCGGCATCGTCTGGGACTTGCGCAAGAACCAGCCTTACGACGTCTATGACCGCATGGAGTTCGACGTGCCGGTCGGCCAGGAGGGTGACTGCTATGACCGCTATCTGGTGCGCATGGAGGAAATGCGGCAATCCAACCGCATCATTCAGCAGTGCGTGGCCTGGCTGCGCGCCAATCCCGGGCCGGTCATCACCGCCAACCACAAGGTTGCGCCGCCATCGCGGGTCGAGATGAAGACCAGCATGGAAGAGCTGATCCACCACTTCAAGTTGTTCTCCGAAGGTTTTCATGTGCCCGAAGGGCAGTCGTACGCGGCGGTGGAGCATCCCAAGGGCGAGTTTGGCATTTACGTCGTGTCCGATGGTGCCAACAAGCCTTTCCGCCTGAAAATCCGCGCGCCAGGTTTCCCGCATCTGGCGGCGATGGACGAAATGTCCCGCGGCCACATGATTGCAGATGCCGTGGCCATCATCGGCACGATGGATATTGTGTTCGGCGAAATTGATCGGTAAACCCATGCTGTCTGAAACCACACGCCGGCGCATCGACCGCGAACTGGCCAAGTACCCCGCCGAGCAGCGGCAGTCCGCGGTGATTGCGGCACTGACCATCGTGCAACACGAGCGTGGCTGGATCTCGCCGGAGTCCGAGCACGAAGTGGCCGACTACATCGGCATACCGCCCATCGCCGTGCACGAGGTCGTGACCTTCTACAACATGTTCAACACCCGTGCAGTCGGGCGCTTCAAGCTCAACGTTTGCACCAATCTGCCCTGCCAACTCGGTGGCGGTGCGCAGGCTCTGCATTACATCAGCCAGAAGCTGGGCATCTCGCTGGGCGAAACCACGCCCGACGGCGTGTTCACGCTGCAGGAAAGTGAATGTCTCGGTGCCTGTGGTGACGCGCCCGTGGCGCTGGTGAACGACCGCCGCATGTGCAGCTTTCTCGGCAACGAGCAGATCGACCTGTTGATCGACGACTTGCGTCGTCAAGCGGCCAAGGGAGATGCAGCATGAATGCCTATGCATCCACGGGCCTGGAGAGCTGTTTCCATGGCCGGCATCTCGCTCCGCAAATCCTGCAAGGGTTGGACGGCAAGAACTGGCACCTTGACGAGTACGTGGCTCGCGACGGCTACCTGGCCTTGCGCAAAATTCTTGGAGCCGATGGCGGCGTGGGCATGACCCCGGAGCAGGTCATCGCCGACGTCAAGCTCTCGGCCTTGCGGGGGCGCGGTGGCGCCGGCTTTCCAACCGGCTTGAAGTGGAGTTTCATGCCGCGTCAGTTCCCGGGCCAGAAGTACCTGGTGTGCAATTCGGACGAAGGCGAACCGGGTACGTTCAAAGATCGTGACATCCTGCGCTTTAACCCGCACATCGTCATCGAAGGCATGATCATCGCCGCCTATGCCATGGGCATCAGCGTGGGCTACAACTACATCCACGGCGAAATCTTCGAGGACTACGACCGCTTCGAAGAAGCTCTGGACGAAGCGCGCGCCGCCGGCTACCTCGGCGACAACATTCTCGGCAGCGCCTACAGCTTTCAGTTGCACGCCTCGCACGGGTTCGGTGCCTACATCTGCGGTGAGGAAACCGCACTTCTCGAGTCGCTCGAAGGCAAGAAGGGCCAGCCCCGTTTCAAACCGCCGTTCCCGGCCAGTTTCGGCCTGTACGGCAAGCCCACCACCATCAACAACACCGAGACTTTTGCCGCAGTACCCTGGATCATCCGCAACGGCGGACAGGCCTATCTGGAATGCGGCAAACCCAATAACGGCGGCACCAAGATCTACTCGGTTTCCGGCGACGTTGCGTTGCCCGGCAACTATGAAGTCCCGATGGGCACACCTTTCTCCAAACTCCTGGCGCTCGCTGGTGGCATGCGCGAGGGTCGTGCGCTCAAAGCCGTGATTCCCGGCGGCTCATCGGCACCTGTGCTGCCGGCCAACATCGTCATGGACTGCACGATGGACTACGACTCCATCGCCAAGGCCGGCTCCATGCTGGGGTCTGGAGCGGTCATTGTGCTCAACGACACGCGTTGCATGGTGAAGTCCTTGATGCGCCTGTCCTATTTCTATCAGCACGAGTCCTGCGGCCAGTGCACACCTTGCCGCGAAGGCACCGGCTGGCTGTACCGCATGGTCCACCGCATCGAGCACGGAAAGGGGCGGCCGGAAGACCTGGAGGCACTCAACTCGGTGTCCGACAACATCGCCGGGCGCACCATTTGCGCCCTCGGGGATGCGGCGGCCATGCCGGTCAAGTCCTTCATCAAGCATTTCCGCGCCGAATTCGAACACCACATCGAACACAAAACCTGCATCGTGCCGGCGTATGTCTGAACATCGCTCAGCATCTTGCATCGCCTGCACACGAGGATGACACGACATGGTTGAACTGGAAATCGACGGACGCAAGGTCGAAGTGCCCGAGGGCTCCATGGTGATGGATGCCACGCACAAACTTGACATTTACGTTCCTCACTTCTGTTACCACCCGAAGCTGTCCATCGCGGCCAATTGCCGCATGTGCTTGGTCGACGTGGAAAAAGCCCCCAAGCCGTTGCCGGCCTGTGCCACTCCTGTGGCCCAAGGCATGATCGTGCGGACCCATTCGGAAAAGGCCATCCAGGCGCAGAAGGGCGTCATGGAACTGCTGCTCATCAACCATCCGCTCGACTGCCCGATCTGCGACCAGGGGGGCGAGTGCCAGTTGCAAGATCTGGCCGTGGGGTACGGCGCCTCGTCCTCGCGCTACAGCGAAGAAAAACGTGTGGTGTTCCACAAGAATGCCGGCCCTCTCGTGGCCATGGAGGAGATGACACGCTGCATCCACTGCACGCGCTGCGTGCGCTTCGGCCAGGAGGTCGCGGGCATCATGGAACTCGGCATGGCCAACCGTGGCGAGCATTCCGAAATCACCACCTTTCTCGAGGGCTCAATCGACTCCGAGCTCTCGGGCAACATGATCGACATCTGCCCGGTCGGGGCCCTGACCAGCAAGCCCTTCCGATTCGCTGCACGCACCTGGGAACTCTCGCGTCGCGCCTCCGTCAGCCCGCACGACAGCCTGGGCAGCAATCTGGTGATGCAAGTCAAGAACAACCGCGTCATGCGCGTGGTGCCGCAAGACAACGAAGCCATCAACGAATGCTGGATTTCCGACCGTGATCGCTTCAGCTACGAAGGACTCAACAGCCCCGAGCGTCTGACCCAGCCCATGATCCGCAACGGCGAACAATGGCGCGAGACGGACTGGCCCACGGCGCTTGGCTATGTGGCGCAGGGCCTCAAGCGCGTGATCGAAGTCGATGGCCCGCAGGCCTTGGGCGGGCTGGTCACGCCGCAAAGCACGCTGGAGGAGCTGTTTCTGCTGAGCAAGCTGGTGCGCGCGCTCGGCAGCGAGAACATCGACTTCCGCCTGCGCCAATCGGATTTTTCCGCGGATGCGGCTCGTGCCCATGGCTCCGCCATTCCCTGGCTCGGTCTGCCGATTGCCGAGGTGCGGCATCTGCAGTCGGCCCTGATCGTCGGCTCGTTCCTGCGCAAAGACCATCCCTTGCTCGCCGCCAAGCTGCGCCGCGCCACCCGCTCGGGTGCCAAGCTCAGTCTGCTGCACGCGGCTGACGACGACGCGCTCATGCCGCTGCATGCGCGCATGGTGCTGCCGCCCAGTCGGTGGTTGCTTGGCTTGGCCGAAGTGGCTGCGGCCGTTGCGGCAGAGCAGGGCATCCAGGCCCCGGCTGCGCTGTTGGGATTGCAGGCCGGGGAAGCCGCCAAGCGCGTGGCCCGGAGTCTGCTGGCCGGACAGCGCAAAGCCGTGCTGCTGGGCAATGCCGCGGCGCAGCATCCGCAAGCAGCACAACTCGAAACCCTGGGGCGCTGGATTGCCGCCAGCACCGGCGCGAGCTTCGGCTACACCGTTGAGGCCGGCAACACGGTTGGCGCCCATCTCGTTGGAGCCACGCCGCGGCAGGGCGGCCTGAACGCCGCCCAAATGCTGCGTACCCCTCCTGCGGCGATGCTCTTGTTGAATGTCGAACCCGAACTCGACACGCAGGACGCAGCGCTGGCGATTGCGGCCATGCGCCAGTCGGCCTTTGTGGTGGCTTTGAGTGCTTACCGGCATGGCGCGACCGACTATGCCCAGGTGCTGTTGCCGATTGCGCCGTTCAGCGAAACTGCGGGTAGCCTGGTGAATTGCGAGGGCGTTTTGCAAACCTTCAATCCGGTGGTGGGCAGTCCCGGACTCTCGCGCCCCGCCTGGAAAGTCTTGCGCGTGCTGGCCGATCAGCTCGGACTGGCAGGATTCGAATACGACACCCTGGAGGCCGTGCGCGAGGCGGCGTTGCAGGGCATGGATATCGTGTCCAGGCTGCGACATCAGCCGGATGTGCCGCTGCCCGCCCATCTCGACATCGTGTCGACGGCCACACCCGATCCAGTCGCCCAATCGACCGAGGCCTTCGAGCGCTTGGCCGAAGTGCCCATCTACAGCAGCGACGCCATCGTGCGCCGCTCAACATCGCTGCAGCAAACGCGCGATGCGCATCTGGCCGGGCACATTGCACTGCCGCCCGACGCCTGGGAGCGTCTGGGATTGCAACCTGGCGATCGCGTCACCGTCAAGCAGGGTGGGAACAGTGCCGAGTTGCCGGTGCGGCGCGATGCCGGACTGGTCCCTGGCGTGGCGCGCATCCCCACAGCCCACCCTGCGACCGCGGGCCTCGGGCCCATGTTCGGTGTGGTTTCCGTGCACAAGGTCTGACCCATGCTCGACGCCTTCAATTCCGGTGGTTTGAACCTGCTCGGCCCGGTCGCCTGGCCGGTCGTCTGGAACATCATCAAGATCGTCGCCATCGTCTTGCCGCTGTTCATCGCCGTTGCCTACCTCACGCTGTGGGAGCGCAAGCTCATCGGCTGGATTCAGGTGCGCATCGGCCCCAACCGCGTCGGCCCCTTCGGCCTGCTGCAACCCATCGCCGACGGTCTGAAATTCATCTTCAAGGAAATCATCGTCCCGACACAGGCCAGCCAGTTCCTGTTCATCCTCGGCCCCATCATGACCATCATGCCGGCGCTCGCCGCGTGGTCAGTCATGCCCTTCGGGCCCGATGTGGCGCTGGCCAATGTGAACGCCGGACTGCTGTTGCTGCTGGCCATCACCTCGCTCGAGGTCTACGGCATCATCATTGCGGGTTGGGCGTCCAACTCGAAGTATGCTTTCCTCGGAGCGATGCGTGCATCGGCGCAGATGGTCAGCTACGAAATCGCCATGGGCTTTTGCCTGGTGGTCGTGCTCATGGTTTCCGGCAGTCTGAACCTGACCCAGATCGTCATGGGCCAGATGAAAGGCCAGTTCGCCAGCATGGGGCTCAATTTCCTGTCCTGGAACTGGCTGCCGCTGCTGCCCATCTTCGTGGTGTATCTCATCTCCGGCATCGCCGAGACCAACCGCCATCCCTTCGACGTCGTCGAAGGCGAATCCGAAATCGTCGCCGGTCACATGGTGGAATATTCCGGTATGTCGTTCGCTCTTTTTTTCCTGGCCGAATACGCCAACATGATCCTGGTTTCCTTCCTCGCCGTGATCATGTTCCTGGGGGGGTGGGATGCACCGGTGTCGTTCCTCGGCTTCATTCCGGGCTGGATCTGGCTGGGCATCAAGGGTTTCCTGGTGGTCTCCATCTTCATCTGGGTGCGCGCCACCTTTCCGCGCTACCGCTATGACCAGATCATGCGCCTGGGTTGGAAAATCTTCATTCCTGTCACACTCGTCTGGCTGGTGCTGATCGGCGCCTGGATGCAGACACCCTGGTCAATCTGGAACTGAACCGGAATACCGACATGGCCGCAGTTCGCGACACCTTCAACAGTTTTTTCCTGGTTGAACTCTTCAAGGGTCTGGCCCTCACCGGCAGGCATGCGTTTCACCGCAAGATCACGGTGCAGTACCCGGAAGAAAAGACGCCCATGTCGCCGCGCTTTCGCGGTCTGCACGCATTGCGACGTTACCCCAACGGTGAGGAGCGCTGCATCGCCTGCAAGCTGTGCGAGGCAGTGTGTCCGGCGCTGGCAATCACCATCGAGAGCGAGCAACGCGAGGACGGCACCCGCCGCACCACGCGCTACGACATTGATCTGACCAAATGCATCTTCTGCGGCTTCTGCGAAGAAAGTTGCCCGGTCGATTCCATTGTCGAAACCCATATCTTCGAGTACCACGGCGAGCAGCGCGGTGATCTGTACTTCACCAAAGACATGCTGCTGGCCGTGGGCGATCGCTACGAACACGAGATTGCGCCCAACAAGGAGGCCGACGCCAAATACCGCTGAAGGCCTTGCCGGCAGTGAGCGCCTTGCTCGTTCCCTGACCGGTGTTGCGTTGCTCCACCAAGCCCCGCTCCGGGATACGGAGCCAGCCCTGCAGCCCGACAGCAGCAGGCCGGTGGGCAACTTGCCGATGCCGCTGACGTCCCACACCATGACCATCCAAACCGTGCTGTTCTATATCTTTTCCGCCGTGCTGCTGTTCGCTGCCTTCCGCGTGATCACGGCGCGTAACCCTGTGCATTCGGCGCTGTACCTCGTGCTGGCGTTTTTCCAGGCTGCCACCATCTGGATGCTGCTGCGAGCCGAGTTCCTGGCCATCGTGCTGGTGCTGGTGTATGTCGGCGCGGTCATGGTGCTGTTCCTGTTCGTGGTCATGATGCTCGATATCAACATCGACCGCATACGCCTGGGTTTCTGGCGCTACTTCCCGGTTGCCGCCCTGGTGGGGGTGTTCATCGTGCTGGAAATGGCCGCGGTGCTGATGCAGGCCTTCCAGATCGGTGGGCAGACGGCTGCGGCCCAGATTGGCGGCCAGCCCTCCACGCCGGTGGCGCATGCGCTGGCGCAGTTGCCCAACACCAATGCCCTGGGCCTGGTGTTGTACACCCACTACCTTTATCCGCTGGAAATTGCCGCAGTCATTCTGCTGGTGGCCATCATTGCCGCCATTTCCCTGACCTTGCGCCGCCGCAAGGACACCAAGGCCATGCAGGTGTCCGAACAACTCAAGGTACGGCGCCAGGACCGCGTGCGCCTGGTGCAGATGAAAGCCGAGGGCAAGGAGTAAGCCATGTTGGGATCTCTCAGTCTCGCGCATTACCTGGTGCTCGGCGCCATCCTGTTCGCCATCTCGGTGGTTGGGATTTTTCTCAACCGGCGCAACCTCATCGTGATCCTCATGGCCATCGAACTGATGCTGCTGGCGGTGAACCTCAACTTCATCGCCTTCTCGCATGACCTGCAGAGCATGGACGGCCAGGTGTTCGTGTTTTTCATCCTCACCGTGGCTGCGGCCGAGTCGGCGATTGGTCTAGCCATCCTGGTGGTGCTGTTTCGCAACCTGTCCACGATCAACGTGGACGAACTCGACCACCTCAAGGGCTAAAGGCATGGCTGAGACGATCAACCCCAACATCCTGCTGGTCATCGCTCTGGCGCCGCTGGTCAGCGCCATCATCGCCGGCCTCTTCGGCAAGGCGATTGGCCGCGTCGGCAGCCACAGCGTGACCACCGCCAGTGTGGCCCTGTCCTTTGCCTTGTCGGTCTGGGTGCTGATCCAGGTGGTGGGCGGGGCGCATTACAACGGCACGGTCTACACCTGGATGCAGGTCGGCAGCCTGAAGATGGATGTCGGCTTTCTCATCGACAGCCTGTCGGCGCTCATGATGGTCGTGGTCACCTTCGTCTCGATGTGCGTGCACATCTACACCATCGGCTACATGGCCGACGACCCCGGCTACCAGCGATTCTTCTCCTACATCAGCCTGTTCACCTTCAGCATGCTGATGCTGGTGATGAGCAACAACATGCTCCAGCTCTTCTTCGGCTGGGAGGCGGTCGGTCTCGTGTCGTATCTGTTGATCGGATTCTGGTACACCAAGCCCACGGCCGTCTTCGCCAACATGAAGGCGTTCATCGTCAACCGTGTCGGCGACTTCGGCTTCATCCTCGGCATCGGCCTCGCCCTGGCCTACACCGGCAGCCTGAATTACACCGCCATCTTTGCCAAGGCCCCCGAGCTGACAGCCTTGCGCCTGCCCGGCACCGACTGGATGCTGATGACCGTGATCTGCATCAGCCTGTTCATCGGTGCCATGGGCAAGAGCGCGCAGTTCCCGCTGCACGTCTGGCTACCCGACTCGATGGAAGGCCCGACACCCATCTCCGCGCTGATCCACGCTGCCACCATGGTGACAGCGGGCATCTTCATGGTGGCGCGCATGTCACCGCTGTTCGAGTTGTCGAACACCGCGCTGTCCTTCATCATGGTCATCGGCAGCATCACCGCCCTGTTCATGGGTTTTCTCGGTGTCATCCAGAACGACATCAAGCGTGTCGTCGCCTATTCCACACTGTCCCAGCTCGGCTACATGACGGTGGCCCTCGGCGCCTCGGCCTACTCCGTCGCCATCTTTCATCTCATGACCCACGCGTTCTTCAAGGCGCTGCTCTTCCTCGCTGCGGGTTCGGTCATCATCGGCATGCACCATGACCAGGACATCCGTCACATGGGAGGCCTGCGCAAATACATGCCCATCACCTGGATCACCTTCCTGATCGGAACCCTGGCATTGATCGGCACGCCGTTCTTCTCCGGTTTTTATTCCAAGGACAGCATCATCGACGCGGTTGGCGCCAGCAACCTTGCGGGATCGGGTTTCGCCACGTTCGCCGTCACCGCCAGTGTCTTCGTCACCGCGCTGTACAGCTTCCGGCTCTACTTCCTGGTTTTCCACGGCAAGGAGCGTTTCCGCGACCTGCCGGCGCACGACGACCATGCCGATGACGGCCATGACCACCACCATGGGCCGCTGGAGCCGCACGAGTCGCCCTGGGTGGTGACCTTGCCCCTCATCCTGCTGGCCATTCCATCGGCCGTGATCGGCTACTTCACGATCCAGCCGCTGCTGTTCGGCGGATTCTTCAACGGGGCCATCAGCGTCAATGCCGCGGCGCACCCGGCCATGACCGATCTGGCCGAGCATTTCCACGGCCCCTTCCAGATGGCGTTGCAGGCCTTCACTGCCTTGCCGCTGTGGCTGGCCGCAGCCGGAGTCGCGGTGGCTTATTACGGCTACATGGTGAACCTGGCTTTCCCCGCCGCGGTGGAGCGCATGGTCAAGCCGGTGTACGTCCTGCTGGACCACAAGTACTACATGGACTGGATCAACGAGAACATCATCGCCGCAGGCACGCGCCTGGTGGGCAAGGGTTTGTGGAAGGGTGCCGATGCAGGCCTGATCGACGGCTTGCTGGTCAACGGCACGGCGCGCGTGGTCGGCGTCGCCGCCGGATGGATCCGTCAACTGCAAACCGGCTTCATCTACTACTACGCCCTGGCCATGATCGGCGGTGTGGTGGTGTTCATGTGGCTCTATGTTCCGGGCAAGCTGCTGTCCGGTTGGTTCATCCGATAAATTCAACAAGGCCTGCGGCTAACGTTCCAAATCTATGCAATCGCTCCCCTTGCTGAGCCTGTCCATCTGGACACCCATCGCCTTTGGCATCCTCATCCTGCTGCTCGGGCGCGACACCAACGCCCCGGCGATGCGCTGGCTGGCGCTGATTGGAGCCCTGGTCAGTCTGCTCGTCACCATTCCGCTGATCACCGGTTTCGACACCGCCTCCGCCAGCATGCAGTTCGTCGAGCGCGCGCCATGGATCGAACCGTTCAACATCCACTACCACCTCGGCATCGACGGCATCTCGCTGTGGTTCATTCCGCTCACCGCTTTCATCACCCTCATCACCGTGATCGCCGGCTGGCAGATCATCACCGAACGCGTCGGCCTGTACATGGCGTCCTTCCTCATCCTCTCGGGGCTGATGGTCGGAGTGTTCTGCGCGCTCGACGGTATTCTCTTCTACGTGTTTTTTGAAGCAACGCTGATTCCGATGTACCTCATCATCGGCATCTGGGGGGGGCCGCGCCGGGTGTACGCGGCGTTCAAATTCTTCCTCTACACGCTGCTCGGTTCGTTGCTGATGCTGGTGGCGCTCATCTACCTCTACTTCCAGTCCGGCGGCAGTTTCAACATCCTCGACTGGTACACGGTGCCGTTGTCGAGTACGGCGCAAATCCTGCTTTTCATCGCGTTCTTCTTTGCCTTCGCCGTGAAGATTCCGATGTGGCCGGTGCACACCTGGCTGCCCGATGCCCACGTCGAAGCCCCCACCGGCGGCTCCATCGTGCTGGCGGCCATCATGCTCAAGCTCGGCGGATACGGCTTCGTGCGCTTCGTGCTGCCGATCGTGCCAGACGCCAGCCATGAACTCGCCTCGGTCATCATCGCCCTGTCGATCATCGCCGTCATCTACATCGGCCTTGTCGCCATGGTGCAGACCGACATGAAGAAGCTTGTGGCCTACTCTTCCATCGCGCACATGGGTTTCGTCACCCTCGGGTTTTTTCTTTTCTCCGACCTCGGCGTGCAGGGCGGACTGGTGCAGATGATTTCCCACGGCTTCGTCTCCGGCGCCATGTTCATGAGCATCGGTGTGCTGTACGACCGCATGCACACCCGCAACATCGCTGACTACGGCGGTGTCACCGGCAAGATGCCGCATTTCGCAGCCTTTGCCGTGCTCTTCGCCATGGCCAATGCCGGCTTGCCGGGCACCAGCGGCTTCGTCGGTGAATGGATGGTCATCCTCGCCGCGGTCAAGAGCAATTTCCTGCTCGGTCTGCTGGCCGCGTCCACTCTGGTTCTGGCCGCCGGCTACACGCTGTGGATGGTCAAGCGCGTGTTCTTCGGCCCGGTGGCCAACGACCATGTGGCTGCCTTGAAAGACATCGGTGCACGCGAGTTTCTCATTCTCGGCCTGCTCGCCGCCGCCGTGCTGTGGTTTGGTCTGTATCCGAAATTCTTCACCGACCCGATGCAAGCCAGTGTCACCCAACTCCTGCAGCATGTGGCTGCCTCCAAACTGCAGTAAGGCGCTACACCCATGAACTGGATTGCGATCTATCCCGAGATCTTTCTGCTCATCATGGCCTGCGTGATCATGCTGGCCGACCTGTTTTTCAAGGATGCGGATCACCGCCTCGCCTATGGCCTGACGCTGTTCACCTTGCTGGCTCTGGTGGTGACGAGTGGCGCCTACTACGCCGCCGGCCTCGACTTGTTCGCCATGCAGCGCATGGTCATCGTCGACCCCATGGCCATGCTGCTCAAGCTGTTCACCAGCGTGGCCACCGGCATGAGCCTGATCTACGCCCGGCGCTACGCCCTCGACCGCGGCATGTGGGGTGGCGAGCTGTTCAGCCTCTCGCTGTTCGCCCTGCTCGGCCAGTTCATCATGATCTCGGGCAACAACCTGCTGGTCATCTACCTCGGCCTCGAGCTGTTGTCCTTGTCGCTGTATGCGCTGGTGGCCTTGCGGCGCGATTCGGCCTTGGCCACAGAGGCAGCGATGAAGTATTTCGTGCTTGGCGCGCTCGCTTCCGGCTTCCTGCTCTATGGCATGAGCATGATCTATGGCGCCACCGGCTCGCTCGACCTGGCCGTGGTCTTCAAGACCATTGCGGTGGAACCGCTCAGCCGGGCCGCTCTGGTCATGGGCGTCGTCTTCATCGTCTCCGGTCTGGCCTTCAAGCTCGGGGCCGCGCCGTTCCACATGTGGATCCCCGATGTCTACCAGGGCGCGCCGACCGCGGTGGTGCTGCTGGTCGGCGCTGCGCCCAAACTGGCGGCGTTCGCCATGACCATCCGGCTGCTGGTGGAAGGATTGTTCCCGCTGGCGATGGACTGGCAGCAAATGCTGGTGGTGCTGGCGGTGCTCTCCATCGTTGTCGGGAACTTCGCGGCCATTGCGCAGACCAACCTCAAGCGCATGCTGGCGTACTCCACCATTGCGCAAATCGGTTTCATGTTGCTGGGCCTGCTGTCGGGCATGATCAACGGCAACGGCATTTCCGCTTCGGTCGCCTACAGCGCGGCCATGTTTTATCTCGTCATCTATGTTCTCACCACGCTCGGCACCTTCGGTGTCATCCTGTTCATGGCTCACCAGGGTTTCGAGGCCGAGGATATCCGAGACTTCGCCGGCCTCGGCAAGTCCCATCCCTGGCTTGCCGGCATCATGACCTTCCTCATGTTCTCCCTTGCCGGGCTGCCGCCCTTCGCCGGCTTCTACGCGAAATTCGAAGTGCTCTCCGTGCTGCTCGCCACCGGCCGTGTCTGGCTGGTGGTGCTGGCCGTGGTGCTCTCCGTGGTCGGTGCCTATTACTACCTTCGCATGGTCAAGACCATGTACTTCGATCAGCCCACGCGCGAACACCGCGTCCAGGCGTCGCCCGTGGCCTGGTTCCTCATGTCTCTGAACGGCCTGGCCGTGCTGGGGCTCGGTATCCTGCCCGGTGGACTGATGACCCTGTGTTATCAAGCCATCGCCAACACCCTGCATTGAGCCGGGTATCTCCCAGGAATTCACGTCATCATGCAATCCTCCGCCATCTGGCTGGTCCTGGTGCTCGCGATCGTCGGCGCCAACCTGCCGTTTTTCTCCAATCGCTTTTTTCTCGTGTTCCCGCTGAAGAATCCGAAAGGCTGGTTCGTGCGCCTGGCAGAAGTCATCGTGATGTATTTCATCGTTGGCGGTGTTTCCCTGGCGCTGGAATCGCGGCTGGGCCAGATCTACCCGCAGAAGTGGGAGTTCTACGCCGTCTCGGCATCGATGTTCCTGGTGCTGGCCTTTCCCGGCTATGTGTTGCGCTACCTCTCGCGTCGCATCGAAGATTGAATCGGCGAGCCTCGCAAGCCCGCCATGAGCCAAGCCGAGCATCCCGACCTGCGGGAAACCCTGGTCCAGACCGAGCCGGTCTTCGATGGCCATTTCCTCCACGTCCGGCGCGATACGGTCAGGCTGCCTGACGGCGCGCTGGCCACGCGCGAGTACATCAGGCACTCGGGAGCGGTGATGGTCATCCCGCTGCTGGACAACGGCCGTGTGCTGATGGAGCGGCAGTGGCGCACGCCCATGCGCCGGGTCATGATCGAATTCCCCGCCGGCAAGCTCGACCCCGGCGAAAGCTGGCAAGCCTGCGCCCAGCGCGAACTGCGCGAGGAGACCGGTTACAGCGCCGCCGAATGGGCCTACATCGGCACCATCAACAACGCCATCTCCTATTCCGACGAAGCCATCCATCTGGCTTTTGCGCGTGGCCTCGTTCCCGGCCGTCAGCAGCTCGACGCGCATGAATTCCTCGACGTGTTCGAAGCTTCCCCCGCCCAACTGCTGGGCTGGATCCGCGAGGGCCGTCTCACCGATGTGAAAACCGTGATCGGCGCCTTCTGGCTGGACAAGCTTCTGACCGGCACCTGGGAACTGGCCTGGCAGCGTCTCGACGGCAAGGTCTGAGCACGACCTCGACCCGTCAGCGCCGAATTTCACACCGGCTTCAGCGCCTGCGGCAGGCTCCCTGTGCGCGGGCGCGGCCTGGGCTTGCGCAAGCAGATGAAACAAAATGCAACAATGAGCGGACGTTCATGCTTCGCTCACCATGCCCACCCTTGCTCTCGGACTCCTGTTCGGCTGCTGGCTGCAGATGCAGCAACCCCGGCTCTGGCCTGAAGACTTCTATGGCGCCTTGACCGGTGCCGCCACCGTGGCGTTAACCGGTCTGCTGGCGGCGCGACTGCGTCAAAGTGGGCAGGTGATCCAGCAGGCCCCGGGCGAACGGCTGAGTGCCACTGCCGAATCGCAGCAGCGCAATCGGTGGCGCGGGTTCCAGCGGATTCTGCTGTTCGTCTCGGTTGCGGCCCTGGGCTTTGGCGCCACGGGCTGGCGCGCCCATGGCCTGCTGACCGACCGCCTGGCCGAGCCCTTGTGGGGCCAGGTGGTGTCGGTCGAGGGCGTGGTGCAGAGTTTGCCGGTGCGTCGCGCCGATGGCACCCGCTTTGTCTTCAGGACGATGCATGCGGCTGCCGGCATTCCAGCGCGCGTCCTGGTGTCCTGGCATGCGCCACGTCTGCGACCTGATCGTGCCGACGAACCCGTGCAAGCCAGGGCGTGGAACGACCCGGGAGTGGCCCAGGCTCCCCAGGTCCACCCTGGTGAAGTCTGGCGCCTGCCGCTGCGCTTGAAGCCGGTGCATGGTGTGGCCAATCCGGCGGGTTTCGATGCCGAACTGTGGCTGTTCGAGCAGGGCATCGGCGCCACCGCCACGGTCAGCCAGGCGCGGCGTTTCGAGCCTCCCAAGGCACTCGGTCATTTGCACGACGGCGCCGATCTTGCCTTGCAATCGCTGCGCGACCGCCTGCGCACGCGCATCGATGCCGCGCTCGCGGGCCATCCCCAGGCCGGCACCATCGCCGCCCTGGCGCTGGGGGACCAGGCGGCCATTGCATCGCACGAATGGACCATCTACCGCATCACCGGTGTCGCACATCTCATGAGCATTTCGGGCCTGCACATCACCATGCTGGCCTGGCTGGCGGCCTGGCTGGCCAGCTTTGTCTGGGGCCACACCGCCCATCTGCGGCGCCCGGGGCCGCTTTGGCTGCCGACGCCCGTGGTGGCCGGAGTCTTCGGCCTGCTGGCGGCCACGGCCTACTGCCTGCTGGCGGGTTTTGGCGTGCCGGCTCAACGCACCTTGCTGATGCTGGCGGCCGGGCTGTCGCTGCGCATGACCGGCCTGCGCATCAGTTGGCGACAGACCCTGTCCTGGGCGCTGTTTGCCGTGTTGTTGTGGGACCCCTGGGCCTTGATGCAGGCCGGCTTCTGGCTGTCGTTCTGCGCCGTGGGCATCTTGTTCCTGACGGAGCCGGCCCAGCCGCGCTCGGAGGTCATGGGTCCCAGGCAGTCCGCCCGGTCCGTCGCGTCGAGGTCCGAACCCGCGCGATCACGCCTGCAGACGCTGGCGCGTGGGGCATGGTCGCGCCTGCAGGCCGCGGGCCGTTCGCAGTGGGCCGTGACCCTGGGGCTGGCGCCGCTCACCCTGTTGTTCTTCCAGCAGATCGCCATCCTCTCGCCGCTGGCCAATGCGGTCGCCATCCCTGTGGTCACGCTCTGGGTGGCGCCTCTCGCCGTGTTGGGCATGCTCCTGCCGGCGCCATTGGATGCCTGGCTGTGGCAGGCAGCAGCCTGGGCGCAGAGCGGCTTGGCCCGCGTCCTGGCCGGGTTGGCGAACTGGCCGCAGGCGCAGTGGCATGCGGCGACGCCCGAATGGCCGGCGCTGGTGCTTGCCGCGCTCGGCGTGCTGGCTTTGGTGCTGCCTTGGCCGTGGCGTCTGCGAGTGCCCGGGCTTGCGCTCATCCTCCCCTTGCTTCTGAACCCGGGACAACGCCCCGCCGAGGGCCATGTCGAGGCCTGGATCGCCGATGTCGGGCAGGGCATGGGCGTCATCGTGCGAACCGCGCGCCACACCCTGTTGTTCGACACCGGGCCAACGCTCGGCCTGCAGAACGACGCGGGCGAGCGCGTGCTGTTGCCGCTGCTGCATGCGCTGGGCGAGCGCCGGCTCGACCGTGTCGTGCTCAGCCATGCCGACAGCGACCACATCGGCGGCGCGGTGTCGATCGCACGAGCCTATCCCGGTACGGCTGCCGTCAGCTCGGTCGCGTCGGATCGAGTCTTGGCCATGGGCTACGCCAGTGCCCAGCCCTGCGTTGCCGGCTTGCGCTGGACTTGGGACGGCGTCGACTTTCAACTGCTGCACCCCGCCACCGCCGACCCCGCTCCAGCGCACCGCACCAACGCGCATTCCTGCGTGCTGCGCGTGAGCAGCGGGCATGGCAGCCTGCTGCTCACGGGCGACATCGAGCGCGCACAGGAACGAGCCCTTGCTGCCGGGCCGGCAGCCGATGCGCTCGGCGTTGACTTGCTGCTGGCGGCGCATCACGGCAGCAAAAGCTCGTCCAGCGCCGAATTTCTCCAGGCCGTGGCGCCGCGCCAGATCGTCGTGCAGGCGGGGTTCATGAACAGCTACGGCCACCCGCATGCCGAGGTGCTGCAACGCTACGCCGACCTCGGACTGCCGGTGCAGCGCACCGATCGAGACGGCGCGCTGGTTTGGCGCGATGAACATCCATCCGAATTGGAATCCTGGCGCGCAAAACAGCCGCGCTATTGGCAACTGCCATGGCCGCCAACAGCCGCGCCGCAACCGCCCCGTGCCGTCATCCGGCCGGCGGCGTCCATGGCGGCAGGCCCAGGTGCGCCGGAGAAGAGGATGGACCGATGACGGTGGCCGGCATGCGGCCCGGGTTGCAGCGATGGTGCGGACATCGCGCCGGCTTGGAATAATGGCGTGATGCGACCCCATGCCAGACTCGATTTCAACACGCTGCTCCTGCTCATCCTGCCGCCCTTGCTCTGGGCTGGAAACGCCGTCGTCGGGCGCCTCATGGTGGGGCAGATCCCGCCGCTGGCGCTGAGCTTTGATCGCTGGTTCATCGCCCTGCTCGTGGCCCTGCTGTTCACCGGCCCCGGTTTGTGGCGCCAGCGTGCGCTGCTGCTGCAGCACTGGAAGCCGCTGGCCCGCATGGGGTTTCTCGGCGTGGCCTGCTACAACTCGCTGCAGTATGTGGCGCTGCACACGACCACGCCGCTGAACGTCTCGCTCATCACCTCGGCGGCACCCGTGTTCATCCTGCTGACCGGCGCGGTGTTCTACCGCGAACCGATCGGCCCCGCATCGTGGTGGGGCGCGGCGCTGTCGGTGGCCGGGGTGGTGGTCGTGGTGGCCAAGGGCCGGATCGAGCATCTGCTGCAGTTGCATCTGGCCACGGGCGACCTCATCATGCTGCTGGCCGTGTTGCTCTGGGGCTTCTACACCTGGGAGTTGCGCCGCCGTCCGCTGGGGCTGACCCCCTTTGCCTCGCTCACCGTGCAAATGGCCTGGGGCAGCTTGTTCATCGCGCCGTTCGCCGCGTTCGAGCATTGGGGCCTGGGGGAAAGCACCCACTGGGGAACGCCGGTGGTGCTGGCCATCGGCTATGCGGCCCTCCTGGCCTCGTTGCTGGCTTACGTGTGCTGGGGCACGGCAGTGGCCCGCACCGGGGCGCAGATTCCGGCCTATTTCGGCAATCTGGCGCCGGTGTTTGCCGCCGTGCTGTCCGGCCTCTTCCTGCACGAAGGCATCGCGCTCTACCACCTGGTGGGCGCGGCGCTGATCTTCGCCGGCATCCATGTGGCCTTGCGTGGGCGGCCCCGCGTCGTGCCGGCTGTTTGAACCCCGGGAGCCGGTCTGCAGCCGCGCGGCTGCCGGCTTCAGGGGTCGATGACGGCCGCGCAAAGATCGGTCGGCGCAGCTGCCACATGGCCGACAACGGGCACCATCTTGATCCCGGCGGACGCCACGCGGCAGGGTGCGGCCAGCACGCCGCAACCCGAGAGGGCGATGCTGGTCAACGCCATGGCGGCGAGGGGTTTGAGGACTGTTGCAAGGTTCATCCGGTTCATCCTGGGGTGAGTGCCGCGCAAGGTGCATGCTGCTTCATTGCTGTTCAGCCCTGCGCGGCGGCCATGGCTGCGTTCCCCAGTTCGATCACGGCCAAGGCGTAGAAGGCCGAATGGTTGTAGCGGGTCACGACGTAAAAATTGTCCGTGCCGAGAATGTAGTCGGGTTTGGCGCCGGCGTTGGGCAGTTGCACCACCGCCAGCTTGCCCGGATAGTCCAGCACCTGCGGCAGCAGCGGCAGGCCGGCGGCTTGCAAGTCCTGGGCACGGAAACTCGGCACGATGTCGGGCGCCAGCAGCCGAGCGAGCGTGTCCGGCGCGATGCTGCTGGGCACCTGCAACTGAAAGTGCGTGGGCTGCCCCGCCGTCCAGCCGTGGTCCGCCAGGTAATTGCCGACGCTGCCGATGGCGTCGGCAGCGCTGTGGATGATGTCCACCTTGGTGCCGCCCTCGAAGTTCAGCGCGTAGCGCAAGATGTTGCCCGGCATGAACTGCGGCATGCCGATGGCGCCGGCATACGAGCCCTTCACCTGCGTCGGCTCGAAGCCGCTGCCGCGGCACCACAGGAAATAGTCGCCGAGCTGACCGGCAAAGTAGCGGCTGCGGTCTTTGGGCGCGGCCGCCGGAAAGTCCAGCGCCAGTGTCGTCAGGGCGTCGAGCACGCGAAACCCGCCCATATCGCGGCCGTAGATCGTCTCCACCCCGAGGATGCCGACGATGACGCTGCGCGGCACGCCGAAGCGGTTCTCGGCCTTGCGCAGCCAGACCTCGAATTCCTGCGCGAAGTCAGATCCCGCGCCAATGCGCATGGGCTCGACGAAACGGCTGCGGTACACCCGCCAGTTCTTCTGCCCCGGGCGCCCCGGAAGGATGAGCCGCGCCACCACGGGCTGGAATTGCGCCTGGTCGAGTTGAGCTTCAATCCACGCCGCGTCCAGCCCGGTCTGTTGCGCCAACTGCGCAGCCAGTGCCGCCGTGCGCGGCAAGTCGGCATCGTTCAAGGCTGGCGAGCTGCTGCTGGCGCTCGAAGCCGCAGGAGTTTGGGCCAGTGCCCGGCCCTGGAGCCATGCGCTGCCCAGCAGACCACAGCCGGCGAGCAGGGCCACGCGGCGCGGTGGAAGGGTCGGGGTTGGCCTCGTGGGCCGGTCGGGTGGTCGAGCCATGGCGGGGCGAAGCATGACCGCTGCAGTGTAACGAGGGCTGCGTCCGGCACCACGCCGCCCGGACGCTCGCGTCCAGCGCTGGATCGACCGGCGGCCATGGGTTCATGAGCCCTGCAGCATGAAGGTCTGGTATTCCAGTCGACGAAACAGGCGCTGCACCAGAACCAGACCGGTGATCAGGGTGATGAGCAGGGCCACGGCAAAGCCGTAGCCGAACCATTCGGCGCCCAGCGCGATGGAGACGCGGCTGAAGCCGAGGTTGAGCGCGGTCAGCAGCGCGGTGATGAACACCACTTCGCCACGGCGGTCGAGGTAGAAGAAGACGTTCAGCACCGCCAGCAGCAAGACCTGAAAGCTGGCGGCCACTGCCTGCACGAGGAACAGCGGGATATACAGATCGCTGATGCCGATGGCGTGGAACAGTGGCCCGACGAAGGTGTAGAGCGCCAGCAGCGTGATGGCCTGCACCTTGATGATCTGGTAGATGCCCTCGCGCACGGTGTCCTGCATGTGGTCGTGGAAGCGCGCAATGTCCTGCAGCGCGCCGCCAGCGCGCACGGCGGTGTAGAACTTGTCGTACCACTCGACGAAATCGGTTTCGAATTTCACCAGGAATACACCCATGCCCGGGATCACGCACAGGTAGGCGAGGAAGACCGGCAGGTCGTAGATCGTGGAGGCGCGCAGCGGGCCGATGACCACGCTGGAGGTCTGGGGCGTGTACCAGAACACCAGCTTGTCCGCCCACACACCCAGGTTGTAGAGCGTGCCACCGGCCAGCAGCGAGGGGAACATGGCGCCGCGCTTGAAACAGTCGAGCGTGATCGGGCGGGTGGGCGGAAAGTTGCGCAGCACCAGCCACATCATCGCCGTCCACATGAGGAACTGGCCGCCGAGAAAACCCGCCAGCAGGCCTTCCAGCCCCCAGCCCCGCAGCAGGTAGGACTGCAGCACCGAGAGCCCGTAGCCACCCGCGTACAAGGCCAGGATCGCGCGGTATTGCTTGAGCCCGGAGAGAAAGACCGTGACGATCCAGATGTCGCACAGCAACGGCAAGCCGCCGGCAAGCAGCACGCGGTACAAGTTGCTTTCGCGCGGAAACAGGAACAGCGCGGCCATCCAGCCCAGTGCACCGGCCACGGCCGTGCTGAGCAGCAGCACGCCGAGAAAGGCGGGTGCGACCTCGTCCCGGCGCTTGGCATACAGCGCATCGGCCACCCAGCGGGTGAAACCGAGCTGCAGGCCGCCGGAGAGCACCAGCGAACTCATGATCAGGTAGGTGACGGTCACCTGGAACTGGGTGATGAGCAGGTTCGGCACCACCACGCCCAGCGAGAGCAGGCCGGTGACGATGAGTCCCAGAATGGAGAACACCCACGGCCCGGAACTGATGATGGAGGCGTAGCTGTAGGCGCGCAGCAGGCCCAGGTAGGACTGGCTGCGCAGCAGCTTGCGCAATTCGAAGCCGATGCCCGCCATCAGCCGCTCCCCATGCCCTGCGCAGGGTTGCCCATGCCGGCCCCGGCGGTGCCGGGTTGGGCCTGCGCGAGCTGATCGGCAGCGGCCCCGGTGTGCCCGACGTCATCCGCGCCCGCAGCCTTTGCCGCTTCCGGGATGCGGCCTTCGCGCAGGGCGGTGGCAACGGCGCCGCGTGCGGGCGGTGCCGTGCCGGCGGCACCGTCGCTGCGCGCCAGTGCGTCCTCGTACACCGCGCGGTACTTGGCGAACATGATGGGCTGGGTGTAGTAGCGCTCGACCCGGGCAATGGCCGCCGCCTGGGCCCGGGCATAGGCTGCCGGGTCGGACAGCAAGGTCGTGCAGGCCTCGCCCAGGGCCTGGGCATCGGCGATGCCGACCACGGCGCCGGCACTGCCCAGGGCCTCGTCGTCCGCGCCCAGACCGTCGATGAGCTGCTTGCACGAGCCCACGTCGGTGGTCACTGCGGGCACGCCGGCGGCGTAGCCTTCGAGCAGCACCAGCGGCAGCGCCTCGCTGATGGATGACAGCACCACCACTCCCACCTTGGGCAGCAGGTCCACCAGCTTCTGGAAGCCGAGGAATTTGAGCCGATCGCCGAGTTCCAGGCTGTCGGCCAGCTCATGGCACTCGCGCGCATACTCGGGGTGCTCATCCTCCGGCCCGGCGATCCAGCCTTCGAGCCCGGGCATGCGGCCGCTGGCCACGCGGACGGCGCGGATGAAGGTTTTCACATCCTTGATGGGCACGACGCGGCCGATCAGGCACATCACTGCCGGCGGCTGCGCGGGGCGCTGGCTGCGGGTGGCGGCGAACGGCGGCACGTTGATGCCGTTGGCCACCAGGCAGGTGGTGGCCGGCTCCGCGCCATCGGCCAGTTGACGCAGGCGGTTGGACTCGTACAGCGCGATCACCGGATCGGCGGCGTCGTAGCACATGCGTCCGAGCGACTCGAACAGCCGGATCCACAGTGCGCGGAAATAACCCGCTTCACCGGCATTGCGTTCCAGCACCGGCATGTTGTCGCTGATCCACTGCGCCGAGAACAGGTCGATGCGCCGCTCCTTGGTGTAGATGCCATGTTCCGAGAGGATGAGCGGCCGCCGCGTGATCCGTGCCAGCACCGCGCCCAGATAGCCCGCATAGCCGGTGGAGATGGTGTGGTAGGTGCGCGCCGGGGGCAGGCTGCGGGCCAGCGCCGCCAGGGTCCAGATGGGCGTGTGCATGGTGCGCACGGTCCAGAAGTAGTCGACGAAGGACGGATCGGTGCAGCGCTCCAGGTACTGCTCGGTCAGATAGCTCCAGGACTGCCTGGAATGCAGGAAATACTGCAGATCGAGCCGGCCCTCCATCGCCTGCAGGCTCTGCTCCAGCACCTGGGTGCGCGCACCGCGGCCAGCGTCGGCGCCGTCTCCGGGTTCACGCAGCTGCGTGTGCAGTTTGCGCACCAGATCGGCCGTGGCCCGGTCCCCCTGACGGCCGCGCGGTTTGGGTAGCACTTCATCGCTGAACAGGTAGTGCTCCGTCAGACCCACCACATTGGCGGGCAGCTTGTAGCGCGCCTCGCCGTAGTCCTCCCGGCGCGAGCCGAGAAAGCAGAGGTGAAAGCGCAACTCGGGAAAGCCGTTGATGATCTGGTGCACCCAGCTCGACACCCCGCCCGAGACATAGGGGTAGGTGCCCTCGAGCAGCAGCATCACGTCGATGGATGGTT
>JAJZDV010000111.1 GCA_021846025.1 Pseudomonadota bacterium | reverse complement strand
GCCGTTGGAACGGTTCAGGAACACGAAGGAGCTGGCCTGCTGGTCCTGGTTGTAGACGTAGGCCGGAGCGATCATGCCGGTGATGGTCAGGCCCTTCAGGCCCGAGCCCTCGGATGCCTGCTTGATGCCGCTGATCTGCACGTCCGCATGGTTGGCGACCTGGGTCGCCTCGGTCGTGGCCTTCTGGGTGTCGTCGATCTGTGACTGCTGGGTTTTCACCTGGGCTTCGAGTTGCTGCACCTTGGCCTGCAAGGCTTGCAGCTCCTTGAGGATGTCGGCATTGGTGTCGGCCATGGCGATGGCCGGCATGAGTCCGAGGCTCAATGCCAGAACCGATAACTTGAACGGCTGCTTCATGTTGACTCTCCCTAGAGTGTGGGTTGTGAACGGACTACGAAAGCACGATTCCGGTATCTCCTGCATGCACACCGGGATGGAACTCGATTTCCTGGCGGTAGGCGGCGGCGCTTTCCAGCGCGCGCCGGCGTTCGCGGCGAGCCATGAGCACGCTGCTGATGGCCACGGCAATGACCACCAGGTACACCGTGATGGCGCCGACCACGTTGATGGTGGGGTTCAGCCCCAGGCGGGCGCGCGAGAAGATGACCACGGGCAGCGTGGTGGCGCCGGGGCCCGAGAGGAAGGCGGAGATCACCACCTCGTCGATGGACAGCGAGAACGCCAGCAGCCAGGCCGACACCAGGGCCTGCGAAATGGACGGCAGGGTGACGAGCATGAACACCTGGAAGGGGCGCGCGCCGAGGTCCATCGCGGCCTCCTCGATGGAACGGTCCATTTCCTTCAGACGGGACTGCACCACCACCGTGGCGTAGGAGATGGCCATGACGGTGTGGCCGATGAAAATGGTGAGAAAGCCTTTTTGCGGGAAGCCGATGGCCTTTTGCACCGTGACGAAAAACAGCAGCAGCGCCAGGGCAATGACCACCGTGGGCATGACCAGCGGGATGTTGATCATGAAATTGAGCAGGCTCTTGCCCTTGAAGCGCCGGTAGCGCGTGAGCGCGAAAGCCGCCAGCGTGCCGAGCACCACGGACGCGGTGGCGGTGGACAGCGCCACCTTGAGCGAGAGCGCCAGGGCGGAGATGAGCTGGTGGTCGTGCACCACGGCGCCGTACCACTGCACCGTCCAGCCGCCCCAGAGGGTGACCATCTTCGAGGCGTTGAAGGAATAGATCACCAGCACCACGATGGGCAGGTAGAGAAAGAAATAGACCAGGATCATCCAGGCCGTGGGCAGGGCGGAGGATCGCTTCATCGCGCGGCCTCCAGCGCCTTGGTCTGGTATTTGTTGAACACCGCGATGGGCCCGAGGATGAGGATGATCATGACGATGGCCACGGCCGAGGCGCGCTGCCAGTCGAGGTTGAGGAAGAACTCGTTCCACATCACCCGGCCGATGTTGAGCGTGGACGGGCCGGCCAGCAGTTCGGGAATGACGTACTCGCCCACCGCCGGAATGAACACCAGCAGCGAGCCGGCGATGATGCCCGAGCGCGACAGCGGAATGGTCACCAGCCAGAAGGTCTTGAGCGGTGTGGCGCCGAGGTCGGCGGCGGCCTCGAGCATGCGGGTGTCGAGCTTGACCAGCGTGGCGTAGAGCGGCAGGATCATGAACGGGATGTAGCCGTAGACCATGCCGATCATGAAGGAGAACTCGGTGAACATCATGCGCAGCGGCGTGTGGATGATGCCGGCCCACATGAGGAACTGGTTGATCAGGCCGTTGACGTCGAGCAGGTTTTTCCAGGCGTAGATGCGAATGAGGAACGAGGTCCAGAACGGCAGCATCACCAGCATCAGCAGGGCCGAGCGCACATTGGGGTTGGAGCGCGCCAGGAAGTAGGAAAAGGGGTAACCGATCACCAGGCACAGCACCGTGGTGAGGAAGGCATACCAGAGCGACGAGAGGTAGGTGAGGATGTAGAGGTTGTCGCGCACCAGTGCGAGGTAGGCGCTGAAGCGCAGCTTGAACTGCAGGCTGTCGTTGACGTAGGAAATGATGGGATCGAAGCCGATGCCCAGCGCGTTGCTTTCCGACAGGCTGATCTTGAGCAGGACGAAAAAGGGCGCGAGCAGGAAGGCAATGAGCCAGAGCTGGGGCGAGCCGATCACGGCGAGCCGGCCCCAGTTGAAGAGCTTCGCGGAGCGCTTGTCAGGCGTGGAGGGAACGAGGTCTGCCATGAGGACGAGCCTTCAATCGACGATGACCACGGGCGACGTGGCGGCCCAGCTCGCGGTGACCGCGGTGCCGACGTCGAACGGGTCGGCATGGCGGTCGGCGTTGGACACGGTGACGCGCAAGCGCCGCTGCGTGGGCAACAGCATTTCGTACACGGTGTAGCTGCCCATGTAGGAGCGTGCGGAAATCACGCCATGCAGGGCGTTGTTGGGGTGCGCTTGATGCCCGGCATCGAGCAGCATTTTCTCGGGGCGCAGGGCCACGTTCAGCTCCATGCCCAGGGTGCCGGCAATGCCGTGACCGATGTGGAACAGGCCGTCGTCACAACGCACTTCGCAGTGGTCGGGCTCGTCGGTGACGAGGCGGCCCTCGAACAGGTTGACGTTGCCGATGAAGTCGGCGACGAAACGGGTTTGCGGGTGTTCGTAGATTTCACTGGGCGTGCCCAGTTGCAGGAAGCGGCCCTCGCGCATGACGGCGATGCGGTCGGCCATCGTCATGGCCTCCTCCTGATCGTGCGTGACCATCACGCAGGTCACGCCGACCTTGCGCAGGATGCTCACCAGTTCGAGCTGGGTGCGCTCGCGCAGCTTCTTGTCGAGCGCGGCCAGCGGCTCGTCGAGCAGCAGCATCTTGGGACTCTTGGCCAGGCTGCGCGCCAGCGCCACGCGCTGCTGCTGGCCGCCTGAGAGTTGGTGCGGCTTGCGCTTGGCGTAGGGCTTGAGCTGCACCAGATCGAGCATCTGCTCGACGCGCTGGTTCACGGCCTGCTTGTCCATCTTGTCGCGGCGCAGGCCGAAGGCGATGTTGTCGAACACCGTGAGGTGCGGGAACAGCGCGTAGGACTGGAACATCATGTTGATCGGGCGCTCGTAGGGCGGCAGATCGGTGATGTCCTCACCCGCCAGGAACACGCGGCCGCTGCTGGGCGTCTCGAACCCGGCGAGCATGCGCAGCAAGGTGGACTTGCCGCAGCCCGACGAACCGAGCAGGGCGAAGATTTCGCCCTTGGCGATGTCGAGTTCGATGGTGTCGACCGCGATGACATCGCCGAAGCGCTTCGTCACCTGGTCGATCTTGAAAAAGGCTCCGCCCGCTTGAGGCGAGAGTCCCCCCTTGTTGCTGGTCTCCACCATGTTTGAGTTCTCGTGGCTTGCGCTGGAAAAAGCCGCCTGCTGCGCGCGATCCCGCGCGGCAGGCGGCACCGTCTTTACAGACCGGTCTTGAACTTGGTGTACAGCCGGGTGACCAGACGGCGTTCTTCGCTGGTGTAGACCTTGGGCGGGATGAGCTTGTTCATCATCGCCTGATCGAGGAAGACGTAGTCGTTGTCCTTCACGCGCGGCAGCACCATGGGCAGCGAGGCTGGCACCGGGTTGGCGTAGTACACCGTGTTGGTGTCGGCCGCACAAACCTTGGGTTGCAGACGGTAGTTGAGGAATTTGTAGGCGTTGTCGACATGCTTGGCATCGGCCGGGATGTCCATGGTGTCGATGAAGATGACGGCGCCATGGGTGGGCGGAAAGACCTTGATGTCCACCCCGTTCTTGGCTTCCTTGGCGCGGTGCGAGGCGATGCCCATGTCACCCGACCAGCCGAGCGAGGCGCAGATGTTGCCGCCGGCCAGATCGTTGATGTAGCCGCTGGAGGAGAACTCGCTCACGTCAGGGCGGATTTTCTGCACCATGGCATAGGCCTTCTCGAAGTCGGCCGGGTTGCTGGTGGCCTGAGGAATGCCGAGGTAGTTGAACGCCGCCTCCAGGATGTCGCCCCCCGAGTCGAGGAAGGAAATGCCGCAGGACTTGAGCTTGTTGGCATAGGTGGGGTTGAACACCAGGTCCCAGGGGTTGGCCGGCATGGGCGTGCTGCCCAGCGCCTGCTTGACCTTGCCCACGTTGATGCCCACCGTGGTGTAGCCCCACATCCAGGGGATGAGGTATTTGTTGCCCGGGTCGACCTGCGCCAGCAGCTTCATCAACTCGGGGTTGAGGTTCTTGTAGTTGGGAATCTTGGACTTGTCGATCGGCAGCAGCAGGCCGCCCTTGATGTCGATGGCGGCCCAGTTGGACGAAGGCACGACGAGGTCGTAGCCGGTATCGCCCGCCACCATTTTGGCGAACAGCGTCTCGTTGGAATCGAAAGTGTCGTAGCGCACCTTGATGCCGGTTTCCTTCTCGAAATCGGGCACCGTGGTGGGCGCGATGTAGTCGGACCAGTTGTAGATGTTCAGCACGTTGTCGGCCGCTGCGGCCGGTTGGCTGGCGCTGAAGCCCAGCGCCGCGAAGCCCAGCGCGAACGTGGACACCAGCTTGGCCGCAATCGAGATGGTCGAATGCGGCGATTTCTGACTCGGTTTGCGATGCATCAAAACTCCCCTTTGAAGTGGTTAGACCGGTTGTGACAAGCGCGTGAGAAATTTATGCAAGTTTGATGCCAATCGGACGTGTTTTTTCGTCTCGCATCCATCCCGGCGTCAGCTGCACGGCGCAACGGGTTTATAGCAGCCCATCCGCCCGAAGACCAGCCAATGTGTCGTCCAGACTGCGCCGAATCCGGCGGATCATTTCGTCGATTTCGGCGTGGCTGATGACCAGTGGCGGCGCGATGATCATGCGCTCCTCCACGGCCCGCATCACCACGCCGTTCTTGAAGCAGTGGTCGCGGCAGCGGTAGCCCACGCCAAGCTCGGCATCGAACAAGGTGCGCGTTGCCTTGTCCTTGTAGAGCACCAATCCCGCCACCATGCCCAGGGATTGGGCATCGCCCACCAGGGGGTGGTCGGCCAGGGTGGCGAACTGCGCGCCCAGATAGGGTGCGGTGTCGTCGGCCACGCGTTGCACCACACCTTCGGCGCGCAGCGCCTGCACGTTGGCGATGGCCACGGCGCAGCAGGTGGGGTGGCCGGAGTAGGTGAAGCCGTGGTTGAAATCGCCGCCTTGCTCGATGAGGACTCGGGCGATGCGCTCGCTCACCAGCACGCCGCCGAGCGGCAGGTATCCCGAGGTCACGCCCTTGGCGAAGGTGATGAGGTCGGGACGGAAATTGAGGCGTGGATGCTGGCAGCCAAACCAGGTGCCGAGCCGGCCGAAGCCGCAGATGACTTCGTCGGACACCAGCAGCACGCCGTACTGGTCGCAGATGCGCTGGATCTCGGGCCAGTAACTGGCCGGTGGAATGATGACGCCACCGGCGCCCTGCACCGGCTCGCCGATGAAGGCGGCCACCTTGTCGGCGCCCAGCTCCAGGATCTTGGCTTCCAGCCAGCCCGCGGCGCGCAGGCCGAAGGCATGCTCGCTCTCGCCCGGTCGGCCATGCTGCAAGGCGTAGGGCTGGTCGATGTGGGTGATGCCCGGCAGCGGTAGATCGCCCTGCGCGTGCATGCCGCTCATGCCGCCGAGCGATGCCCCGCCCAGGGTGCTGCCGTGGTAGGCGTTGTGGCGGCTGATGAGGGTTTTGCGCTGCGGCTGGCCCATCAGATCCCAGTAGCGGCGCACCAGGCGGATGATGGTGTCGTTGCCTTCGGACCCCGAGTTGGTGAAGAACACATGCTCGAAGCCGGGTGGCGCCACGTCGGCCAGCAGCGTGGCCAGCTCGATGGTCGGCGCGGTGGCGGTGCGGAAAAACGCGTTGTAGAACGGCAGCAACTGCATTTGCCGGGTGGCCGCGTCCACCAGATCCTGGCGGCCGTAGCCGAGGTTGACGCACCACAGGCCGGACATGCCGTCGATGATTTCGTGGCCCTCCGAATCCCAGATGCGCACACCTTCGCCGCGCACGATGACGCGGCTGCCGCCGGCGTTGAGGTCCTTGGTGTCGGTGAAGGGATGGAGGTGATGCGCCGCGTCTTGGGCGCGCAAGGCTGCGGTGTCGAAGGTGGGTAGGTCGTTGAGTTTCATGCGGGTCTCCGCGCGATGCTGGTCAGAATGGCCGGCCGGCTCGTGGTCCGGCCTGTGCACACAAGGCGTGAACGGGGGCGGGGTTGGTGGGCTTCAGACATGCAGCAGCAGGTGCTCGCGCTCCCAGGGGCTGATGACTTTCATGAATTCGGCGTACTCGCTCATCTTCACAGCCTTGTAGATGCCGCAAAAACGCTTGCCCAGAATGGCCTCGAGTTCAGGCACGTCGTCGAGCATGCGCACCGACTCGGAGAGACTTTGCGGCAGCGGAATGGCGTTGGGCCGGTTGTAGGCATTGCCCTTCATTTCGGCCAGCGGCTCGATCTTGTTGACCATGCCGAGATAGCCGCAAGCCAGGCTCGCGGCCAGCGCCACATAGGGATTGGCGTCGGCGCCGATGACGCGGTTTTCCATGCGCCGGTTCTCCGCGTTGGAGTTGGGCACGCGGATACCCACCGTGCGGTTGTCGCCACCCCACTCCACATTGGTGGGGGCGGCGGTGTTGGCCACCAGGCGACGGTAGGAGTTGACGTAGGGCGCAAACAACGCCATGACGTGCGGAATGTATTTCTGCAGCCCGCCGATGTAGTGGGTGAAGGCGGGCGCAGCTTCGCCGCTGGGCAGACTGAAAATATTCTGCCCGGTCTTGCGGTCGACGATGCTCTGGTGCACGTGCATCGCGCTGCCGGGCTCTCCGGCCATGGGCTTGGCCATGAAGGTGGCGAACATGTTGTGGCGCAGTGCTGCTTCGCGCAGGGTGCGCTTGAAGAAAAACACCTTGTCGGCCAGATCCAGCGGATCGCCGTGCAGGAAGTTGATTTCCATCTGCCCGGCGCCGACTTCGTGAATCAGCGTATCGACGTCCAGGTCCATCGCTTCGCAATAGTCGTAGATGTCCTCGAACAGCGGATCGAACTCGTTCACCGCGTCGATGCTGTAGTGCTGGCGCGAGGTTTCGGCCCGGCCCGAGCGACCGATGGGCGGACGCAGCGGCTGGTCGGGATCGGTGTTTTTATCGACCAGATAGAACTCCAGTTCCGGCGCCACCACAGGCGCCCAGCCCTTGTCGGTGTAGAGCTTGATGATATTTTTCAGCACCGTGCGCGGCGCATAGTCCACCGGCTCGCCGTCCTTGGAAAAGCAGTCGTGGATCACCTGCGCGGTCGGGTCGGTGGCCCAGGGCACGACCCGCACGGTGCTGGGATCGGGCACCAGATTCATGTCGCGGTCGGTGTCGGCGATGAGCTGGTCGATATTCGAATCTTCCGGCCAGTTGCCGGTCACGGTCAGGCCGATGATGCTCTCCGGCAGCCGCATGCCACGGTCTTCGGTGAACTTGCTGCGCGGCAGGATCTTGCCGCGCGCCACGCCGGTGAGGTCGGGCACGAGGCATTCGATTTCGGTGATGCGGCGCTCGTTCAACCATCGCTCCAGATCGTTGAAGGTCCACAGTTTTCGGTTATCGGTCTGCATGGTTTCGGTTTCCAGATCGCGTTTCATGGTTGCACCTTGAGGTCTCGGGTCGCAGCGTCGGCTCTCGGACGGTCAGGTCCGGGAGCCGGCTTCAGGCGGCTTTCGCATCGGGTGGGTGCAGACGTTCGCGATGGCGGTTGGCATGGTCGCGACAGGCATCGCCAAAGGCGGCGAAGAGCTTGCGCGAAACGGGGTTGTTGGCGGCCTGCCATTCCGGATGCCACTGCACGGCGAGCAGGAAACCGGGGGCGTGGCGATGGCTGTAGGCCTCGACCAGGCCGTCGGGTGCATGCGCCTGGGCGAGCAACTCGGGGGCCAGGGTCTTGATGCCCTGGCCATGCAGGCTGTTGACCTGCCAGCTGGGCGCATCCACCAGGCCTTGCAGCCAACCGCCGGGCACGGCGTTCACGACGTGCGCCGGGCCGTACTGGCCATCGATGTCGAGATCGGCATCCTCGCGGTGGTCGGCAAAGCCTTCGGTGTGGTGCACCTCCTGCAGCAGGCTGCCGCCGAGAGCGACGTTGATTTCCTGAAAGCCGCGGCAAATGCCGAACACCGGGACGCCGCGGGCGATGGCCGCGCGGATCAGCGGCAGGGTCGTGGCGTCGCGCGCCGGGTCGGCGGGAGACTCGGGGTTGGCCAGCGCCTCGCCGTAGTGGCGCGGTTCGACGTTCGACGGCGAGCCGGTGAACACCAGACCGTGCACCGCATCCAGCAGGGCGTCGATGGGCAGCGCGCCGCCCAGCGCGGGCAGCAGCAGCGGCAGACAGCCGGACAAGTCGTGCACGGGGTCGACGTACTTCTGCGCCACCGCGTAGGTCGGGTGACCGGCAAGGTGTTTGAGGTCGGTGGACACGGCCACCAGGGGCAGGACGGACGGCATACAGATGCGTTCAGGAGGCGAAACGGGCGGCTTGACACGGGGGCCGCGGCAGCAAGAGCTTCGGCGATCGCCGCGGCGGTGCAGACGACCGTCGGAACCGCCTAAGCTACGGGTTTTCCTGGATATTTTGGCACTCGATGCCCAAAGATACGTCAACAATGGCACCCTCGAAAGTGCCACTATCGGCTTTTCGGTGAGAGCCAGTCAGGCGGCTGCCGACGCGGTTGCGCTCCTGTCTGCCGGCCCGCCGTGCGCGGGTCTGCCGCGCCTACGGCAGCGGCGGGTTGCGCCGCGCCACCCATGCGTTCACCCCGGCCAGGAGCAGTCCGCCGACGAAGATGCAGGTGCTGAGCACGAACACCTGCGGCGGGATGCCCACCTTCACCGCGCCGTAGACCCACAGCGGGAAGGTGAGCTTGGGACCGGCGACGAAGTTGGTGATGATGACATCGTCGATCGACAGCCCGAACGCCAGCGCTGCGGCACCGAACAGCCCCGGCAGGATGAGCGGGAACGTGACATGGCGGAAGGTGGCCCAGGGCGTGGCG
>JAJZDV010000110.1 GCA_021846025.1 Pseudomonadota bacterium | reverse complement strand
GCTGACGAGTTCGTAGAAGCGGTAGATCAGCGGGTCGGTGGGCACGGCGGTGGGCAGCGAGCCCTTGTACGGCACCACCTGCAGCAGCTTCACCGCGTCCGCCGGCAGGTCGAACAACCTCCCGATGATGGCGGCCTGCCCGGCGTCGAAGGTCATCTGGCCGAGGCAGCCGGCCGTGACCCATTCCTTGCTTTGGCCCACGGTCTTGGCCACGTCGGCCCAGCTCAGGCCCTTGGCAATCTTGGCGGCGATGATGGCTTCGGTCACGTCATTGCGGGTCATGGGGGCTCCTGGGTCGATGGGGAAACTGCGTGTGTCGCCGAGTGCAAAATTCATGCCACGCGCGCTTGATGCGCGGCGGCGGGCACCAGATGCAGCGCGGCCATGGGCATGCCGCTGGCTGCCTGGCCGCTCGTTGGGTGGCCGTGTAGCGGGTGGTCCGCATCCTGCACCGCAGCAGCGGTGGCAGCGGACATGGCCTCATCCATTCCCGGGCTGAGCAGTGGCACCTGGCGCGGGCCGTAGCCCGGCAGCGACTGTGGTGGCGTCTTCGCTCGGTGCATGAGGAAGTCCACCAGATGGTTGCGGATGCGGTAGTACTGCGGGTCGTGGTGCAGGGTTTCGCGGCTGCGGCGGCGCGGCATGGTGATGGCCACCATCTCAGCAATCTTGGCATGCGGGCCGTTGCTCATGAGCAGAATGCGATCGGCCAGCAGGATGGCTTCGTCCACGTCGTGCGTGATCATGAACACGGTCTGCTGCGTGGCGCGCACGATGGCCAGCAGTTCGTCCTGGATGGTGCCGCGCGTGAGTGCGTCCAGCGCGCCGAAGGGTTCGTCGAGCAGCAGCATCTTGGGCCTGATAGCGAAGGCGCGGGCGATGCCCACGCGCTGCTTCATGCCGCCCGAGAGTTGGTGTGGCTTCTTCTCGGCGGCTGCGGCCAGGCCCACCATGTCGAGAAACTTCAGGCTGTGCTCGCGCACCTGTTCGCGACTCCACTGCGGCCAGCGTGAGGCCACGGCCAAGGTCACATTGCCCAGCACCGTGCGCCAGGGCATGAGCGCGTGGCTCTGGAACACCACGCCGCGGTCGAGCGAGGGGCCGCTCAGCTCGCGCCCGTCCATGAACACGGCGCCGCCACTGGCCTGCTCCAGCCCGGCGAGGACATTGAGGATGGTGGTCTTGCCGCAGCCGGAATGGCCGATGATGGCGACGAACTCGCCGCGCGCCATGGTGAAGTAAACATCGTCGAACACAATTGGACCGGGCTTGCCGTTGGTGTCGACATACTGCTTCGCCAGGCCTTCAACGCGGAGGAAAGACAGGGTCATCGCATCACTCCGCATACGTCACGAGGTGCTGCAGACGCGCGAACAGCAGGTCCAGCAGCATGCCCACCACGCCGATGAGCACGATGGCGAACACCACGCTGGACAGGGCAAGGTTGTTCCACGCGTTCCAGACGAAATAGCCGATGCCGGTGCCGCCGACCAGCATTTCGGCCGCGACGATCACCAGCCAGGCGATGCCCATGGAAATGCGCATGCCGGTGAGGATGGTGGGCGCCGCTGCCGGCAGCACCACCTGGAAGGCCCGTCGCAGGCCGCCCACTTCCAGCGTGCGCGCCACGTTCAGCCAGTCGCGCCGCACCGAGGCCACGCCGAAGGCAGTGTTCACCAGTATGGGCCAGATGGAGCAGATGAAAATGACGAACACGCCCGAAACGTTGGCGTTCTTCAGGGTGTAGAGCGCAATGGGCATCCACGCCAGCGGCGAGATGGGTTTGAGCACCTGGATGAACGGGTTGAGCGCCCGCTGCAGCAGCGGCACCATGCCGATGAGGAAGCCCAGCGGCAGCGCCACCAGCACCGCCAAGCCGAAGCCCGCCACCACCCGCTCCAGGGAATACGCCAACTGCAGGCCGATGCCCTTGTCGTTCGGGCCGTGGTCGTAGAACGGGTTGCGCAGTTCCTTCACGAACGTGGCGCCCACTTGCGCCGGCGTCGGGAAGCCGCCGGACTTCACCGCACCCTGGCCCATCAGCGCGGCGTATTGTGCGCTGACCCCAGCGGGCAGCCTCGACGCTTTGGGCAGCGTGGCGAGTTGCCAGACGCCGAGCAGGGCGGCGAACAGCACCAGGCTGAGCAGGGTCGACGCCCAGAACGCGCGGGAAGGCAGGGTAGGCATGGCGCGGTCTCAGGTCTTGGACACGGTGGGAAGGCTCTTGAGATAGGCAGCCGGCTGGTGTGGGTCGAAGTGTTGGCCGAGGATGGTGGCGTCCTCCATATCGTGCGCCGGTGCCGCCATGCCCAGCGCGCGCATGGCATTGCGCGCGTCGGTGGCGAGGAAGACTTTTTCTGCGATGCCCTTGTAGTTCACCTCGCTCTTCACATAGCCCCAGCGTTTCATCTGCGTCAGAATCCACACCGCCATCGACGGCCAGGGAAAGGGCTGGAAGGCGATGCGGTCGGGCGCAGTTTTCACCACGCCAAGGCCGTTGGCATAGGTGCCGGTGAGCACCTGCTTGACCACGATCTGGGGTTGGTTGAGGTATTGCGGCGCCGACAAAGTGTTGACCACCGCATTGCGGTTGGCGGGGGCGTTGAGAAAAGTGGCCGACTTGAGCATGCCGCGGTACAGCGCGGCAAAGGTGTTCGGATTCTGTCGCACGAAATCGCCTTTCAGGGCAAAGGCGCAGCAGGGGTGGCCGCGCCACAGGTCCAAGGTCAGGAGATGGATGAAGCCGATGCCCTCGTACACCGCGCGCTGGTTGAACGGCTCGGCGACGATGAAGCCGTCGAGGTTGCCGCCCGCCAGATTGGCCAGCATGTCGGGCGGCGCCATGACACGCAGTTGCACGTCGCGGTCTGGGTCCACGCCATGCTGGACGAGATAGGCGCGCAGCAGGAAGTTGTGGATGGAGGCGTCGAACGGAATGGCCAGCCGGAAGCCCTTCCACAGCCGCGGGTCGCGCTTGTCCTTGTGCTTCATGCTCAGGGTGATGGCGCTGCCGTTGAGGTTGTCCATCGAGGCGGCATAGGTCTCGGCGGGCTGCGAGCCTGCGCCCATGCTGATGGCCAGCGGCATGGGCGCAAGCATTTGCGAGGCGTCGAAATCGCCGTTGATGAGCTTGTCGCGCACCAGTGCCCAGCCTGGTGTTTTCAGCAGTTCGACCTTCAGCCCGGCCTGCGCGAAATAGCCATTGGCCTGGCCGAGGATGATGGGGCTGGCGCAGGTGATGGGCAGGTAGCCGATTTTCAGGTCCGTTTTCTCCAGCGCGCCGCCGCCTTCCTGCGCCATGGCCTGCAAGGCGCCGAACGGAACCACTTGCGCCAGCGCCGCAAGCGCGGTGTTGCGTCCGATCGCACGCAAGAAGCGACGGCGTTGCGAGTCGTCGGGAAAGATCGCGCGCATCACCGCTGTCTCCAGCGTGCGAAGTGTGAGCTGCTCGGCATCGCAGGGGTTGATGGCGGTCGTGGCAGCCGCGTGTTCGGCTTGGTTGGCGTGGCGACCGCAGCCGCAGGGCCCGAAGTGTGAAGCGGAATCGAATGGGTCGTCGTGATGGCTCATGGCGGTCGGGCTTGGCGTCACAGGGAGGGGTGAAGAACGTGGCTCGGCTCAAAACACCAGCGGCTCAAAGTCCGCCTTTGTTACGCCACAGTCGGGGCAGTACCAGTCGTCTGAAATGTCCTCGAAGCGTGTGCCGGCGGGAATGCCGTCATCGGGCAGGCCCAGGGCCGGGTCGTAGACCAGCCCGCAGACCATGCAGACCCATGGCTGCGCGGCGCTGGCGGCGGATTCGGCCAGGGCTGCAGTTGGCGTTGGTTCGAGGTTCATGGGCATTCCTGACTCAAGCGGCGGCTGCCATGTCCGGCATGCCGGACTCGATCGGCAGCGACGGGTCGCGCGACCATTCGTTCCACGAGCCGAAATACATCTTCACCTGCTTCACACCGGCTTGTTGCAAGGCCAGGTAGGTATTGGAAGCGCGCGCGCCCTTGAAGCAGTAGAGGTAGACGGTGGACTGGGGCGTGATGTCCACGGTGGCGCACTCGGCCAGAATCTCTTCCGGCTCCTTGAACATCTGACCCTGCTGCGAAGGCTTCATCATGCGGTACCACTCCAGCCAGCGCGCGCCGGGAATGCGGCCCTTGCGCGGGCAGTAGTCCTTGCCATAGGGCGAGGAGCTGGTGCCGACCCATTCGTCCACGTCGCGCACGTCGAGGATGACGATGGATGGGTCGCCGAGCGCGGCCAGCATCTGCTGCTTGTCGATCATCACCGAGGCTGCGCTGGACTTGAGCGGGAAACTCGCGGCCTTGGGAGCCGGAACGTCCAAGCTCGCCGGCATCCCAGCGGCAATCCAGGCCGCGTAGCCGCCATGCAGCACTTTCACCTTGGGGTAGCCGAGGTAGGTGAGCAGAAAGTAGCCGCGGCACGACTGGCCGAAGCCGCTGTTCATCGACTCCTCGTACAGCACGGCGGTCTCCGCGCCCGACAGGCCGGCAGCGCCGAACTCATCGGCGAAGCGCTGCTCCAGTTCCTTGCGGCCCTCGGGTGTGGAGGTGGCCAGATAGGTGAAGATGTCACGCAGATTCACCGCGCCCGGCAGATGGCCCTTGGTGTAGGCCTCGGGGTCGCGGGTGTCGATGATGACCATGGTTTCGGCCTGCATCGCGGTGCTCAGCTCGGTGGGGGAAATCAGAATGCGTTCGCTCATGATGGACTCCTGGGTTGACTCGGGACGGCAGGGAAGTGGCATGCCGTGGGTGCAATGGGGCGTGCCGTGGGGCGGATGCGTTGTCGGGCTTTGTGGGTGGAGAGTGCAGTTTCAGGTGGCAAAGTCAGGCAGCACATACGGCCTGATCACTTTCCAGCCGGGCGATTTCGCGCCGCAGATGCTTGGTCGCCGGGGTGACGATGGCCACGAAATACGCCTCGCGCACACGGCGTTGCGCCGGGCTTTTTTGCAGGTAACCCTTGGCGCCCAGGTGCAACAGCGCGCTTTGCGCCGCGCGCAGCGCCAGCTCGCCGCCGGCCAGCCGCAGCTTCAGGATGTCGAGCACGATGTCGGCCAGCGGGTTGGCCTGCAGCGTCTGCGCGGCAGCAGTGGTGCCGGCGCGCAGCACCGCGAGTTCGGCGGCGAGTTCGTCCTCCTGGTCGTCGAGATAGCGGTTCACATGCGCGTGGGTGCGGTTGGACTGGCGCATCAAGCCGATGCAGGCTTGCGTCAGGCCCAGGCACATGCCCATCTGGCCGAGGATCATGCCCGGCTTGATGCGCCGCACATAGGCCTTGGACTGGCCGGGGTGCGACAGCACCATGCCATCGGCCACGAAGGTGCTCTTGAAGTGGCAGGCCAGGGTGCGGGTGCCGTCGATGGCCATGAAATGGGCGCAGTCCACCAGCTTGAAACCGGGGGCCTTGCACTCCACCAGCAGGAAGGCCAGGCCGTCGTCGCCAGGACCCGCTCCTTCCACCGGGCAGCCGGTGGCGAACACATGGTCAGGCCCTAGGTTGGACACCCAGGGCAGCACGCCATTCACCACATAGCCGCCATCCACACGCTTGGCCGAGAGGCGGAAATCTTCCACCGCATCGCACGACTTCACCGTGTTCGACAAGCCGGTTCCCGCCAGCAATGTGCCGCTGGCGATGCGCGGCAACAGCGTGCGCTTCAACTCGGCGTTGTCACTCATGGCGATGTAGCGAGCGCAGGCGGTCTGGCACCACACCAGGAAGCCGGTGGACAGACAGGTTTGCGACACCAGCGCCATGGCCTCGATCACCTGCGGCAGCCCCCTGCCGTTGCCGCCGAACTCGGTTGGCACAGTGCCACGAAAGCCGCCGACATCACCCATGGCGTGCAGGAAGGCTTCCGGGTAGGCGGCTGCCAGATCGATGGCCAGAACCTGCGGCGCCAGCACCTGGGTCACGAGTTGCTGCAGGGCACTCAGCCCATCATCCAGCGGGTGCTGCGGAGACTGCTCGGCAAGGGGCAGCAGCGGCATGGTGGCAGCCTGGGGGCGTGCCAGGGTCAAGGTGGTCATGGGCGGTCTCCTGGAAGCGAGGCTTGAACGCTGCAGCCTCAGGCCGCCGTCACGGCCACGTTCACCGGATTGCGCAGGGTGTTGGCCACCGGCGACCAGTGGTCGGCGCTGGCGATGATGGCGTCGAGCACCTCGCGCGGCGCATCGCCCTCGGCAGTGATCTTTACGCGAATGTCGGTGAAGCCCAGCTTCTTTGCCGGGTCCAGATCGCCCACGCCCCATACGGCGGTGACGTTGATGTCGCCTTCAAGCTCTAACTCCAGTTTGGACAACGCCACGCCACGCGACGTGGCGTTGGCATGGACACCCACCGAGAGGCAGGCGCCGAGCGCAGCCAGTGTCGCCTCCGACGGGTTCGGTGCGGTGTCTTCGCCTAGCAGATGCGGCGGTTCGTCGATGACGTAGGCCGGCAGATTGCGGATGTAGGTGAGGTTGCGGAACTGACCTTCGCACACCGTTCTGGCCTTGAGCGTGACGATGTTTTTCGGGTTGGCCCGGCCCTTGGTGGCCAACAGGCCCAGGCCATCCTTGTCGATGGGGCGCAGCAGATCGGGATAGAGGCAGGTGACTTTCTGCGTGGCGGTCTGGCTCATGAAGCGTTCTCCTGGTGTTGGCTTGTGGGTGTTGAGTGCCCCCAGGGTCGGCTTGCCGACCCGCCCCTCGTGGGGGTCAAGAAAACTTGGGGTGGCCTTGCGTTTCCTTGAGGGACACATCATCTAGGCAGCATTCATGCCAGGAGAAAAATACTTTTAAATCATGAGCTTATGCTTTTTCAAGGAAAACATGTCCTCACCATTTGTCAACAATGTGTCAACGCTTTGTCAGGCTGCCAGCCATGCCGAAGCGGGCCAGCCGGTAGTTGAGCTGGCGCAGGGTCAGTCCCAGCACCCGTGCCGCTTGTGACTTGTTGCCGCCGGTGCGCCGAATGGCCTCGGCGATGGCCTCGCGCTCGTCCTGCATCACCGCGTGGTAGGGGCGGATGGTGGAACCGGCGTCGCTTTGCCCGCCGGCCGCCGCCGCGTGCATGTCCGCCAGCGTGGCGCCGGTGCGCCGTGCGTCACGCGCTGGCACGGCCTCCAGCACCTGGCCCTGCACCTCGCTGATGAGCGCGCCGTCCACCAGGGCTTCATCCGCGAGGTCGGCTTCGCACAGCACGACGATGCGTTCCAGCACGTTGTAGAGCTGACGGATATTGCCCGGCCAGGGGTAGGCCGCCAGGCTGTTCATGCCGGCCGGCGCCAGGCGCACGCTGCGCTGGTGGCGCTCGTTGAGCTGGAACAGGAAATGCCGGATCAGATGGCGTATGTCATCGGGCCGTTCGCGCAGCGCGGGCAGCACGATGGGCACCACGTTCAGCCGGTAATACAGGTCTTCGCGAAAGCGCCGCGCGGCCATCAGTCCCTGCAGGTCCTGGTGGGTGGCGGCGACGATGCGCACGTCCACCGCAATTTCGCGTTGCGATCCCAGGCGCTCGATCACGCGCTCCTGCAGCACGCGCAACAACTTCACCTGCATCGCTGGCGGCAGATCGCCAATCTCGTCGAGGAATAGCGTGCCATGGTGCGCCTGCTCGAAGCGCCCGGCACGCGCGCTGGTCGCGCCGGTATAGGCGCCCTTCTCGTGGCCGAACAGCTCGGCCTCGAACAAGGTATCGGGAATGGCGGCGCAGTTTACGCGCACGAACGGCGCGTCGCGGCGCGCGCTCTGCTGGTGGATGGCGCGGGCGAACAGCTCCTTGCCAGTGCCCGACTCGCCCAGCAGCAGCACCGTGGCGTCGGTTGCGGCGGCCTGCTCCAGCTTGCGCACCGCGCGCAGCAGGCTGGGCGCCTGGCCGACGATGCCGTAGGACGCCACATTCGTCGCGCGGCTCTGCAGCGCCAGCTTGAGTTCGGTGTTCTCGGCCTCCAGCCGCGCGGTGCGCTCGGCCACCAGGCGGTTGAGCCGCAACACCTGGCCGATGAGGGTGGCGATGGAGTCGAGCACCGCCAGGTCTTCGGCCAGCGAGCGCTGGCGCCGGCGCAGCCGGTGTACCGCCAGCACACCCGCAGGCCGGACTTCGCCGGGAATGGGCAGGGCGATGTAGGACACGGTTTCCTGCGGCAGGCGCTCGCGCGGTACGGCGCGCGCCAGGTACAGCGGCTCGGTGTCGATGTCCTGCACGATGGCGATTTCGCCGCGCAGCATCACCCGGCCGCTGATACCCTCGCCCGGGGCGTAGCGTCCGCGTGCAATTTCTTCCGTGCGTAGGCCGTAGGCGCAGGCAATGGCCAGCGTGCCATCGGCTTCGGGCAGCAGCACGCGGCCACGGTTCAGGCCCAGCAGCTCGGACATGAGGTGCAGCATTTCGCGCAGCACCAGCATCGGCTCCAGGCTGTTGCCCAGCCGCCGCGTGACTTCGCGGAACAGCAGCTTTTCGGCCGAGTCCAGCCGTTCCATGCCAAGGCGCAGGAAGGCTGCGGCCGGGGCAGCCGTCGAAGGCTCGAGTGGATGTTCCAACGCTGCGGTTGCGGCCGACTGCATTGTGGATTGTGGGCCGATCAAGCGACCCGGCTCGCGCGGCGCGTTTGGCGTTGCGGCTCGTCCAGTGATGCATGCAATGGTTCGTCCAGCGGCTCTGGCAGCCGGCCGCGCGGCGGCTCGGACCGGGCCCGGTTTCCAGGCTGTTGCCCAGCCGCCGCGTGACTTCGCGGTTGTGCATCGACCTGCATCAGCCCCTCGGCGACGTTGCCGATGATCATCACGCAGGGGCTGGCCAGGCCGCTGGCGGCGAGGCTTGCGGCCAGCGCCCCCAGGCGGGTGCGCAGCCGCCGCTCGTGCGGGCTGCTGGCGGACTGCACCAGCAGAGCCGGCGTGTGTGCTGGCAGGCCGCCGTCGAGCAGGGCCTGCTGGATGGCCGCTGCCGTGGACACGCCCATGTACACCACCAGGGTCAGCCCGCTGCGCGCCAGCACGGCCCAGTCCACGCCGTTGCCGGCCGCGGGGTGACCGGTGACGAAGGCCACGCCGCGGGCGTGGTCGCGGTGCGTGAGCGAGACCGCGGACGCCGCCGCAGCGGCAACGCCGGCGGTGATGCCGG
>JAJZDV010000109.1:6709-9219 GCA_021846025.1 Pseudomonadota bacterium | reverse complement strand
TTGGGCGCGCACACCGAATCCATTCTTTCCAAGCTCGGCCACAGCGCCGAGGCCATTCAGGCGCTGCGCAATCAGGGCATCATTGGATCTTCACCACAGGAGACAACATCGTGAAAGTTCACGCCCCCATTCAGAAACCCCTTTCGCTCAGCTTGGGCGCGCTGTTCACCCGTGGCCTGCTCAGGGCTGGCAACGCCCATGCCCTGAGCTACCCCACCAAGCCGGTCACGCTGAAGGACGCGAAGGTGATCGTGGCGCTCAGCAAGGACCCCGAGGCCCCGATCTTCTCGGCCGCCGACTACGGCCCGGAGGCCGATCTGTTCAAGGCTGTTCCGGAACTGGTTTCAACGATCTGAGCGTCCGATGAACACCCAACTGGACATCGATCGATGCGGGGTTCAAGTGCTGGCCATGTCCACCGGGACGATGGAGCTGCTGGTGGATCCGGCGACGCATGCTCGAACGGGTCTTTCGGTGGTTCTGCATCCGCAGCCGTTGATGGGTGGCAGTGCGCGGCACAAGGTGCCTGACTACTTGGCCAAAGGCCTGGTCGCCAACGGATGGACCACGCTGCGCCCCAACTTTCGCGGCGTGGGCCAGAGCACAGGGGTGCATGGCGAAGGCCACGGTGAACGTGAGGATGTTCTGGGACTTTTGCACACATTGCGACAGCAGCACCCCGGCGAACGCATCGCCCTTGTCGGCTTCTCATTTGGCGCCTTTGTGGCTGCGTGTGTGGCCAAGGCGCTGATCGATGCTGGACAGCCCGCTTGGCGCGTCTGTCTGGTCGGCATGCCGTTCGGCGCTGTCGCTGGTGGCCGGCACTACGACACGCCAATGAACCTGTCCGATGCCATGGTGGTGCATGGTGAGCTCGACGAGCGTGTGCCACTGACATCGGTGATGGCGTGGGCACGCCCGGCCACGCAGCCGGTGGTGGTGGTGCCCGGCGCGGATCACTTCTTCACCGGTCGTCTGCCGACCTTGCGCGCACTGGTGCTGCGTCACCTGCAACCGAATTGAAAAATCCATGAATCAAACGACGATCACCTCCGCTCCGGTGGCCATCGCACGGAGCTTTCTGTTTGTCCCAGCCAACCGGCCCGAACGGTTGGCCAAGGCGTTGTCGTCCTGCGCCGATGCGGTGGTCCTGGATCTGGAAGACAGTGTGCCGCCGCAAGACAAGGCACGGGCCCGCGAGGCGGTCGCTCGCCAATGGGCAACGGTCAGTTCGCAGAGCCAATCCATCGTCATCCGTATCAATCCGCCCCAAAGCGAGGCGGGTGTGGCAGACCTTGCATGGTTGGTCAAGCTGAAGCCATGCCCGGTGATCATGGTCGCCAAGGCCGACTCGGCCTCCACGCTGGAACAGGTCCACGCAATCTGTCCAGGCGCGCCACTGTTGCCGCTGATTGAAAGCGCGCAGGGTTATGCCAGGTTGGCTGAGATCGCTGCTGCGGCCAACGTGGTCCGTCTGGTCGTGGGCCACATCGACTTCATGGTCGACATCGGGATTCGCTGCTCCTCAGATCAGCGTGAACTGGAGGCTTTGCGCTTTGCCGTGGCCATCCAGACCCGGCTGAATAATCTGGCTGCGGCGGTGGATGGTGTCACGGTCGATGTGGACGACCAGGAACTGCTCCGCACCGACAGCCTGCGCGCGCTGAGTTTTGGTTTCGGGGCCAAATTGTGTATTCATCCGCGGCAGGTGGAGACCGTGCATGCCGCCTTTGCCCCAAGCGAGGCGGAGGTGCATTGGGCGCGCCGTGTTCTGGAGGGCAACCGAACGGCTGGCGGAGCCGCTTTCAAACTCGATGGCCGCATGGTGGATGTGCCCGTGGTGCTGCAGGCGCAGAGAACTTTGGACCGGGTGCGAGCCTGACGGTCAGGCTCGTCGAACAGGCGCAGTTCGCCTGAAGGCGTTGGATGGTTGAATCAGCAATCCGAATGCCAGGGTCTCCTTCGCCCTCAGCGACTGGAGAACCCATGAAATGCCGCTTTGCCTGGAGTGCCCTGGCTTGGCCTGCCCGACTGGATTCGAACCAGTGACCTACGGCTTAGAAGGCCGTTGCTCTATCCAACTGAGCTACGGGCAGCGAGGGCGTGGCGCCGTTGTTGGAAGCCCGTTGCAGTGTAGTGGCGCGCCAGCGGACGGCCCTGCTGCCGCTGGGCCTGGCAGCGGTGCGCGCAGAACGGGGAAATCCATCACCCGCTTCGTTCGTTGAACCCGGGAGATGACCCGGAGACGCGGAGCGCATGAGCCAGGAGAAGAAGCCCAGGATTGCGCGTGTGTGCGCAACCGATGCCGATGCACGCGTCATGCAAATGGCCGATCGGGCTTCGCCAAGCTCGCGCAGAGCAAGGCTCTGGCCACGGGCGGCTGCGCAGCCATCGCCCGGCAGCGCAAACCCATGCCCCAGGATCCTGCGCAGCCGGTCGACACGGATCGCGGCGCCAGTGTGGAACGCCAGCGCGCAACTGCGCCGCCGCACTGCGTCGTGCCTTAACCA
>JAJZDV010000109.1:0-6609 GCA_021846025.1 Pseudomonadota bacterium | reverse complement strand
CGCTCGAAAACCAATCGGCTCGCGGCTTCTCAGTCCTGGGGGCTGGCGTGGTAACCGGCGCGCACCACCGCATCGGCCAAGGCCTCGGGGGCGGCGCTTCCGGTGACTGTGGCACTGGCCTGCACGAGATTGACTTCGGCGCTTTGGACGCCTGCGACGGACTTGAGGGCCTGGGTGACGGCAGCGACGCAATGCTGGCAACTCATGCCGGTGACGTGCAGCGTGGTGGTTTGCATGGATGATCTCCTGGTCGGTTTGGGGGTTGTTGGTGCCGAACTCAACAGGCCGAATTCAATGGGCCGGCCTGCCTGCGGGGATGGACGATCGAGCGGCCGGCTCGGTCTCGGCCCTCAGGCCGGGGCCAGGCGCTGGCGACGACCAGGCCTTCAGGCGCTTGAGCCGCAGGCTGTTGCCGAGCACGAAGATGGACGACAGTCCCATGGCCACGCCTGCCAACATGGGGTTGAGATGCAGGCCCCAGGGCGCGCCGAGTCCGGCGGCAATGGGGATGAGGAGCACGTTGTAGGCAAAGGCCCAGAACAGGTTGCCGCGTATGGTGCCCAGCGTGTGACGCGCGGCATTCAGGGCGGTGAGCACACCGGAGAGTTCGCCACGGGTGAGCGTGACGTCGGCGGCCTCGATGGCGATGTCGGTACCGCTGGCCAGCGCCATGCCCACATCGGCCTGCGCCAGGGCGGGGGCGTCGTTGATGCCGTCACCGACGAACAGCACCCGACGCCCCTGGGCCTGCAAAGTCTTGACGACGTCGGCCTTACCCGCAGGCAGCACGTCGGCATGCACGGCGGCGAGGCCGAGCTGCCGCGCCACGGCCTGCGCGGTACGCGCAGCGTCACCGGTGACGAGTTCCACCCGCAGCTTGCGTGCCTGCAGCGCCGCCACCAGCGCCGCCGCATCGGGCTTGATGGGGTCGGTGACCCCGAGCACGCCGACCACCTGACCGGCGCGCATGACGAACACGGCCGTCTGCCCCTCCAGTTGCAACCGCTCTGCTTCCGCTGCAGCGGGGCCGGGGTCGATGCCAAGTTGCGTGACGTAGCGCAAGGCGCCCACCGCAACCCTCGCGCCTTCGACTTCGGCATGCGCGCCGTAACCGGCAACCGCGGCGAACTCCGCGGCTGTTGGCACCGGGGCGCCGCGCTCGGTGGCGGCTTGCAGCACGGCATGTGCCAGCGGGTGTTCCGAAGCGGCTTCAACCGCCGCCGCCCAGCGCAGCACATCGGCCTCACGCGTTCCTGGTGACGCCCAGATGGCACCGAGAGCGGGACGACCGAGGGTAACGGTGCCGGTCTTGTCGAGCAGCACGGTGTCCACGTTCGACAGCGCTTCCAGCGCCTCGCCTTGGCGGAACAACACGCCGAGTTCGGCGGCACGGCCGGTGCCCACCATGATTGCGGCCGGCGTGGCCAGGCCCATGGCACAGGGACAGGCCACGACCAGCACCGCCACGGCCGCGAGCAAGGCATGGCTGATGGCGGGCGCCGGCCCGACGACGAGCCAGACGACGAAACTGAGCAGCGCGATCAGCAGCACCGCCGGGGTGAACACCCGCACCACGCGGTCCGCCAGGCCCTGAATGGGCAGCTTGCCGCCCTGGGCCTGTTCCACCAGCCGGATGATGTGCGCCAGCACCGTGCCCTGCCCCACCGAGGTGGCCCGCACCACCAGCATGCCCTGCTGATTGACCGTGCCGGCGCGCACGCTGTCGCCCGGATGTCTGGCGGTGGGGATGGGTTCTCCGCTGAGCATGGATTCGTCCACATGCGAGGCGCCCTCGACCACCTCGCCATCCACCGGCAGGCGCTCGCCCGGGCGCACGACGACCAGATCGCCCTGCTGCACGTCGGCGATGGGCACGGTCAGTTCGTTGCCGTCTCGGCGCACCCTGGCATCCTTGGCCTGCAACCGCGCCAGGGCGCGAATCGCCGCGGAGGTGCGGCCCTTCGCCACCTCCTCCAGATACTTGCCGAACAGCACCGCGGCGATGACCACGGCAGCCGAGTCGAAGTACACATGGCGCGCATCCGGCGGCAACCAGCCCGGGACCGCCAGCACCACGACGCCGAACAGCCAGGCGGCACCTGCGCCGGTGGCGACGAGCGCATTCATGTCCGGCGACAGATGCCGGTAAGCCGCCCAACCGGGCCGGAAAAAGCGTCGTCCGGGACCGAACAACACCGCGGTGGTGAGCGCGGCCTGCACCCAGTCCCAGAAGCGGGGCATGGCGGCGGGCGTCGTGGCGGCGAGCACTGCCATCAAGCCATGCCAGACCATGCCGCCCATGGACAGCACCAGCACCGGCAAGGCCAGCACCAGCGCCAGCCAGACATCGCGGCGCATGGCCTGCAATTGGCGCTGCTTGTGCTCGGCCTGATCGGCGGCGGCTCGCGCGCCGTCGGCATCGGCCAGGCTGGCCGCGTAGCCGGCATCGACGACCGCGCGCATCAGCGCGGCCGGCTGCACGCTGGCCGGGATGTAATGCACGCTGGCACGCTCGGTGGCCAGGTTGACACTTGCTGCAAGCACGCCGGGCAAGGCCTGCAGCGCACGCTCGACCCGGCCCACGCAGGAGGCGCAGGTCATGCCTTGCACCAGCAAGGTGACCTCGGCGGTGCGCGGGGCATAGCCGGTGTCACGCACGATGTCCACCAATTGCTGCGGTTGCACCCGGCGCGGGTCGAAGCGCAACTGCGCCTGCTCGGTGGCGAGGTTGACCGTGGCTTGCACCCCGGGCAAGGCATTGAGCGCTCGCTCCACCCGGCTGCTGCAGCTGGCGCAGCTCATGCCGTCGATGTCGAGTTGCAGCGCACAGACCTCGGCCGCGTCGGCAGGCGCGGTGAACGATGTCGGTGTGGTGCTCGGTGTCGTCGCGGTTGTCTTCATCATGGCTTCCTTGTCGTCCGCGTTCCATCTCGGGTGTCCGGCGCACGGCGGGCGGTCTGGGGGACCCTCTCAAGCCCCGGGTTCGCGAGTCAGTGCCGCCAGAATGGGGCACGCGGCGGCGGCGCCATGCCCGGGGCAAGTTTCGACCAACGCCTCGAGTCCGGCCTTGAGCTGGCGCAAATCGTCAAGCCGGGCATCGATCTGCGCCACGCGCTGCTGCACGATGGCCTTGACCGCGCCCATGTCGGCATCGGCGCTGGCATGCAGGCTGAGCAATTCGCGAATTTCCGGCAGCGAAAATCCCAGCGCCTGGGCACGGCGAATGAAGCGCAGGCGTTGCGCCGCGGTCTGGTCGTACAGCCGGTAGTTGGAGGCGCTGCGCTGGCTCGGTGCAATCAACCCCAGGCGCTCGTAATGCCGCAAGGTTTCAGTGGCCAAGCCGTTGACGTGGGCCAGCGTGCCGATGGTCATGGCGTTCATGGTGCAGTGTCCTCCCGTGTGAGCGATCCGAGCCTGGGTGCGGCGCCAGGTGATGGTCCACGGTTGCCACCCGTGGCCTGCGGCAGCCTCGGGTGGCAACCGCTCCTCATCCGGTCTCGCACCTCTACATTATAGTTGGTTGTAATGTTTCGGTGTAGCTCTGGATGCCATGCCCCTGACGAACACGGCCGGACAAGCTTGGGCGCATCTCGGCAACACGGCTGGCGCAGGCGCGGCATGGGCCAGCCATGCGCGGAAGAAACGTGGACCGGCCGGTGGCGAATCCGCAGGCCTAGAGGCCCGCGGCACTGGCCGCGATTCGGGCAAGGTCGTGGCCGTCGGCGCCGTCGCTGGCCACGTGGCTGCCCGTCTCGTAGCGAAAGCGGATCACCCCGTGTGCATCGATCTCTCGCTGCAAGATCTGACAGGCCCAGAGCCGATGGGCGTGGGCGATGGCCTCGCCCAGGGCGAAGCCGAGCTGATGCGCATCGAGTGCGCGCCGGAACAACACCGGCACCAGCTCGGCCGCGGTGCAGGCCTTGCCTTCGCAGGCGCGCAGCACACGTTGCAGGCGCTCGGCGTGGTGCTCGCGCAATTGCCGGATGCGCGCATGCGCCCCGGTAAACGGCAAGCCATGCGACGGCAGCACGCGCATGCCGGCCGGCAGCAAGGCAAAGCGCGCAAGCGAACGCAGATAGCGGCCAAGCACATCGGCCTCCGGCTCGATGGGGAACACCGAGACGTTGGTGGAGATGCGCGGCAGCAATAAATCGCCGGCGATCAACACGCCTCGTGCCTCGCACCACAACGCCGCATGCTCCGGCGAATGGCCGCCGCCCTCCACCACCTGCCAATCGTCGGGACCGATGCGCAGAACCTGCCCGTGCACCAGGCGCTGGTAATGCAACGGCACCGTGGGCACCATGCGCGCGTAGAAATTGCCACGCCCGGCCAGTTCCTGCAGATGCACAGGGTCGGCACCGTGGCGGCGGTAATGCGCCAGCATGGAAGCGGTGTCGGTGGGAGGCAGCCCGGCCGTGAGCAGCCGGGCACTGAGGTATTCGCCCTGGGTCATGCAGAGCGGCACATCCCAGCGCTGGCACAACCAGTCGGCCAGGCCAATGTGGTCGGGGTGCATATGGGTGCCAATCACCCGCGTCACCGGCTTGCCCCCCAGAGCGTCGGCGAAGACCTGCTCCCAGGCCGCACGCGTGGCGTCGGTGGTCAAACCGCAGTCGACGATGGTCCATCCCGGACCATCGTCCAGCAACCAAAGATTGATGTGGTCGAGCGCCAAGGGCATGGGCATGCGCAGCCAGTACAGCCCATCGGCCACGCACTGGGCATGCCCAGGCTGGGGCGGCGCTTCACCGGCGAAATACACCGGTTCGAAATCAGTTGAATGCATGGGACGACACAGGACGTTCATAGCCCCACGTCGCGCCCCGGGGCATGGGGCAGCGCACGTGGAGATGGGGTATCAGCACGCGACGACTTCAGGCGCCGATGCCTTCGAGCAAAGTGCCCAGTTCGCGCAGCACCAGGGCTGCGGCCGGATGGCGCTCGGCAAAGCGCAACGACAGCTCGCGCACCCGTTGCGTCAGGCCGGTTTCGCTCCGCTGCGCCTCGTCATCGAGTGCGCGGCGAATGTCGGCATCCAGGCGAGCCAGTTCAGACTTGAGCTGATCGTCCAGCGGTACGCCGGATTCCAGAGCGGCGCGCAGCCGGTCGAGACTTTGTTTGACGGTTTGCTGATCCACGAATCATCCTCAGGGCTGTGTGATGAGGCCAATCTTAGGCCTCGGGAACAGCTCCCTGCAGACCTGCATGAAACGCCAGGCCAAGCTGCGCAGCCGAACCCCGGTGCGATGGCGGGCGTGCCTTGCTGCGTACCGAATGGCATACTGAGCACCAACCCGGAACCTTCCATGAACCTCCATACCTGGCTGCTTTACGCCCTCACCGTCGGGGTGATCTCCGCAATTCCCGGCCCCAACATGCTGCTGGTCATGAGTCATGGGGCGCGCCACGGGCTGCGTCGCTCCACCGCCACCATGGCCGGATGCATGTCGGCGCTGCTCATCATGATGTCCATTTCCGCCGCCGGCCTCGGCGTGTTTCTGCAGGCCTGGCCAGCCCTGTTCGACGCGTTGCGCCTGCTCGGAGCCACCTATCTCGTCTACCTCGGGATCAAAACCTGGCGAGCCGCCGCCCATACCGAGACCCTGGCCTCGCCACCGACCGACGCCAAGGAACTGCCCCGAACCCTGCACACGCCGGGCGCCCTGTACCGCAACGGTTTTCTGGTGGCCAGCAGCAACCCCAAGGCCATTCTGTTCGCAGCCGCCCTGCTGCCCCAGTTCATGAGCCCTACGGCCCATGGGCCGTTGCAATTCGTCGTGCTCGTCATCACCTTCGCCGCGATCGAGGTGAGTTGGTATTGCATCTACGCCAGCTTCGGCTCGCGTCTGGGCCAAGTGCTGCGCGGCGCTCCAGTCGCACGCGCTTTTCAACGTGCAACCGGCGGCATTTTCATCGGCTTCGGCGCGGCCATGGCTGCCTTGCACCGCTGAGCGGCCTCACGGAAACCGTCGAGACGCGCCGAAGGACACGGTCTTTCCCAAAGTCGTCGGCAAACTGGCCACGCAGGGACCGATGCCGGAGGCGGCAACCGCCCGGCATCAACGCGGATTGCGGCGTGCGACCCAGTACGTGGCCCCATGCGGGCCGTAGCGTTCCGCGTGGGGAACTCCGTGCGGCAGCGTGAACGTGTCGCCTGGCTTGAGGTGTCGCATCGTGCCCTCGCAGGTCAGCCACATCTCGCCCTCGACCACCACCGCATCCGCATCGAATGGGTGAGCGTGCAGGCCCAGCACCGCATCGGGCGGCCAGTGGCGAATGAGGGCTTCCTCGAAGCCGCGAGCCAGGGCCTGGCGCTGAAAATCTTCGAACGTCTGGGTCTGCATGGTGGGATGACGCAAAACGATGAGACGACAAACCCCAGGAACGGAATGCTGGCTTGCGCCGACGCTGGCCATTCAAACGCCAGGATCGCCGGAGGTCATGGGCGCCCTAGCCCACCCCACCGAAACCTCTGCGCAAGCCGCCACGACCGATCCGGGGGTGCGGGCAACAAGACGAGCTTGCACATGATGCCTGAAACGATGCCGATTCGGCCCCGGTGACCGACCTGTTCGAGCGCGGTGCCGAGCGCGGGATGCCGCCGCA
>JAJZDV010000108.1 GCA_021846025.1 Pseudomonadota bacterium | reverse complement strand
CTAGGCGGGTTGCTTCGGGCATACCCGTAGACACCGCGTCGGCAGCCAGGTCACAGCGCAGCACGCAACTTGCATAGACTGCTGGAGTGAACCGCTCCCTGACTCCAACGCTGTTACGCCGCGCGGCTTCCGCCCTGCGGCCACTGCGCCTGCGCGCGCAGGCCGCGCTGCGCGGCCGCAACGCCGACCGCCTGCTGCTGTTCGGTCCGCTCCTGTCCCTGGTGCTGTTCCTCGGCGCCGCTGCAGCGCTGGTGCGCTACACCCAGCAAACCGAGGTGCAGCGCGAGCGCGATACCCTGCAACGCGACAGCGAATGGGCCCAGCAGCGCATGAGCCTGGAGATGGGCTTGATGCAGGAACAACTGCAGTCCCTGGCCAACACGCTGGAGGCGTCGCCGCGCGGCCCCGCACGCTTCGAGTTCATGGCGCGCAGCTTTTTGCGGCAGCATGCCAGCGCCGTGCTGGTCTATGTCACCGACGCAAAAGGCCTGGTGACGCAGTTGGCGTCGAGTGCGGTGTTACCGCACGACCTCGAACTGCTGACGAAGGGCGAGCCGGACGACCAGCCCCTGGCGCTGCGCACCTACAGCCAGGCGCAGATCACCCTGCACACGGCCTATTCCATACCCTACCAACTGCCCCGGGTCGGCTGGGTCGTGCAGTCCGCCACACCCTTGTTCGGTACGCTCAAAACACCCGCGCCCAGGGCGGCACCCCAAACGTTGCTGGAGCCCAGCCAGCAATTCGCCGGCACGGTCAACGCCGTGTTCAGCATCGACGGCTTGTTGCGAAGCGACGTGGTGCAGGAACTCAGCACCCGCTATGCCGTGGCCTTGGTGAGTCGTACGCAGCGTGTCCTGGCCGGCAGCGCGACGGCGGACATCCACCGAAAGCCACTGCAATACGTGGTCGCCATGCACCCCTTCGACGCGGGCCTATTCATGCGCGTGAGCAGCTACCACTCGGCCCCGAGCTGGATGGTGCGCGGCCTGTACTGGGCGGTGTTCGTGCTGTCGGCACTGATGCTGTGGATGCTGTGGGGCACCTGGCGCCAGATGCGTCAGCGACTGCAGACCCAGGAGAGCCTGACGCGCGAGACCGCTTTCCGCCGCGCGATGGAAAACTCGCTGTCCACCGGCATGCAGGCCATCGACCTCAAAGGGCGCATCAGCTACGTCAACCTGGCGTTCTGCAAGATGACCGGCTTTTCGGAACAGGACTTGTTGGGCAGTGCCCCGCCACATCCCTATTGGCCACAGCGGCGCACGGCGGAAATGGCGCTCGCGTTGCAGCAGACCATCGACGGTCTGGCGCCGCCCTCGGGCTTTGCCCTGAAGCTGCGGCGCAAGGACGGCAGCGAGTTCGACGCCCGTGTCTACGTCTCGGCGCTGATCGATGCGCGCGAACGCCAGACCGGTTGGATCACGTCGATCACCGACATCACCGAGCCCACGCGCATTCGCCACGAGCTGGCGGCCTCGCACGAACGCTTCGTCGCTGTGCTGGAAGGCCTGGACGCGGCGGTGTCGGTGCTCGCCATCGATCGCAACGAGCAGCTCTTTGCCAACAAACTCTACCGACAGTGGTTCGGCGCCTCGGCGCACGGTCACCACCTGCTCAGCGGCCAGGACCCACCCTCCAGCTCGTTCGAGGATGCCGAGGATGAAGTCGACGCCTACGCCGGTCTGCCGGCCGGCGAAATCATCAAACCCATGGCCCAGGTGCATGAAATCCACGTCGCCGCGCTGGACCGCTGGTTCGACGTGCGTCAACGCTACATCCAGTGGGTGGACGGGCGCATCGTGCAGATGCTCATCGCCACCGACGTGACCGCCCGCCATCAGGCCGACGACGTCACGCGCAACCAGGAGGAAAAGGCGCAGATCACCAGCCGGCTCATCGCCATGGGCGAAATGGCCTCATCGCTCGCGCACGAACTCAACCAACCGCTCACCGCCATCAACAACTACTGCTCGGGCATGATCGCGCGCCTGAAAAACCGGTCCATGCCGCCACAGGAACTGCAGGCAGCGCTGGAAAAAACCGCACGCCAGGCGCAGCGTGCGGCCGCGGTGATCCGTCGCGTGCGCGACTTCGTCAAAAAGAGCGAGCCGCACCGCATCGACTGTCGCGTGCAGGACATCGTGCAGAACACACTGGAGCTGGCCGAAATCGATCTGCGGCGACGCAACGTGCGCCTGTTCACGCATATCGCCCCGGGTATTCCGCAACTCTGGGCCGATCCCATCCTGGTCGAGCAGGTGCTGCTCAATCTGCTGCGCAATGCCGCCGAATCGGTCGACAAGGCGCAGCGCAAGGGCCTGGCGCGCAGCATCGAACTCAACATCAGCGCCGACGCCCACCAGGCCATGTTTGCCGTGCGCGACAACGGCACAGGTGTGCCGGAAGATGTGATGGCCCATCTGTTCGAGGCCTTCTACACCACCAAGGCTGACGGCCTGGGCATCGGCCTGAACATTTGCCGCTCCATCATCGAGTACCACCAGGGCCGGCTTTGGGCGGAGAATCAATACAATCAAGAGGTTGTATGCGGTTGTACGTTCAGCTTCACACTGCCCTTCCAACCCTTGTCGCAAGAACTCCCGGCCGCCGCCACATCCACGCCTGCCATCGAGCACGCAGACATGGTGGACAGCCAGTTCGGCCAGCCTTAGCCGGAGGACGGCCGCCACCGCACCCACCCTCTGCACCTCACCATCAAGCCCATGAAACCAGCAAGCAAAGGTACGGTTTATGTCATTGACGACGACGAGGCCGTGCGCGACTCGCTGCAATGGCTGCTCGAAGGCAACGATTACCGCGTGCGCTGCTTCGACTCCGCCGAAGCCTTCCTCACCCGCTTCGACCCGCGCGAGGTCGCCTGTCTCGTGGTGGACGTGCGCATGCCGGGCATGAGCGGCATCGAATTGCAGGACCGGCTGATTCAACGCGGCGTGAGCATGCCGCTGGCCTTCATCACCGGCCACGGCGACGTGCCCATGGCGGTGGCCACGATGAAAAAGGGCGCGGTGGATTTCATCGAAAAACCGTTCAACGAACATCTGCTGCGCGACCTTGTCGATCGCATGCTGCAAAAGGCACGGGTCGACCTGGAAGAACACACCCAAAACGCCAGCCGTGACGCCCTGCTGGCCAAACTCACCAGCCGCGAATCGCAGGTGCTGGAGCGCATCGTTGCCGGGCGGCTGAACAAGCAGATCGCCGACGATCTCAACATCAGCATCAAAACGGTCGAGGCGCATCGTGCCAACATCATGGAGAAGCTTGGCGCCAACACGGTCGCCGACCTGCTCAAGATCGCCCTGGGCGCAAGCAAATAGCCCAGCACCTGCTGAGCGCGGCAGCACGGCCGCGCCCTGCTGGTGACCGCGCGACCTCTCACCCCCTCCAACGTCCATGACCGCTCAACGCATCGATGGCAAAGCCCTGGCCGCACAGGTACGCGCAGAGGTCGCCGTGCGCGCCGCTGCCCTCACGGCCGCAGGGCGCCAGCCGGGACTCGCGGTGGTTCTGGTTGGCACCAATCCAGCCAGCCAGGTGTATGTGCGCAACAAAGTCGCGGCCTGCGAGCAGGCCGGCATGCGGTCCATCCTCGAAATCCATCCGGCCAGCCTGCACGAGGCCGATTTGCTCGCGCGCATCCACAGCCTGAACCAGGACGAGACGGTTCACGGCATCCTGGTGCAGTTGCCGCTGCCAGCGCATATCGACACTCACCGCGTGATCGAGACCATCTCGCCCCGCAAGGACGTGGACGGCTTCCACGTCTCCAGCGCCGGTGCGCTGATGGTGGGCCAGCCCGGCTTTCGCCCTTGCACGCCGCTGGGCTGCATGCGCATGCTGGAGCACATCGGCATGGGCCGACTGCGTGGCAAGCACGCCGTGGTGGTGGGCCGCTCCAACATCGTCGGCAAACCCATGGCGATGATGCTGCTGGCCGCAGACGCCACCGTCACCATCGCTCACAGCGGCACGGCCGATCTCGCCGCCATCTGCCGCCAGGCCGATGTGCTGGTGGCAGCCGTGGGCCAGGTCGGATTGATCACCGCCGCCATGGTGAAGCCCGGTGCCGTCGTCATCGACGTCGGCATGAATCGCAACGCCGCTGGCGCCTTGTGCGGCGATGTCGACTTCAGCGCGGTGGAGCAGGTCGCCGGCTGGATCACGCCCGTGCCCGGCGGTGTCGGCCCCATGACCATCGCCATGCTGCTGGTCAACACGCTGCGGGCTAGCGAACCCTGTTGAACCCTGGGAAAACCTTCATGACCGCGTTGGAGAAAACCAGCAGTCCGATGATGCCGCAACCCCATGGCAACCCGCTGCTCGCTTGTGCCGATCTGCCCGCTTATGACCAGGTTCGGCCGGAGCATGTGAAGCCGGCCATCACGCAGCTCATTGGCGAGGCTCGAGCAGCTCTGACCCAGGTCACCGACCCGGCGACGCCCGCCACCTGGGCTGCCGTGGTCGACCCACTCAACCTCGCCACGGAACGGCTCTCGCATGCCTGGGGCATGGTCGGGCACCTGAATGCCGTGGCCGACACACCCGAGCTGCGCACGGCCTTCAACGCCATGCTGCCGGAAGTCACCGAGTTCTGGACCGAACTGGGCCTGGACACCGGGCTCCATGCCCAATACAAGCGCCTGAGTGAAAGCGTGGAGTTCACCCACCTGAGCACCACGCGCCAGCGCATCATCAGCCATGCCCTGCGCGACTTCCGCCTGAGCGGGGCGGAATTGCAGGGCGAGGCACGCCAGCGTTACGCCCAGATTCAGGAACGCAGCGCCGAGTTGGCCCAGATCTTCTCCGAACATCTGCTTGATGCCACGAACGCAGCCACAATCGACGCCAGCACCGCCGAGGCCGATGGCATCCCTGCCGATGTGCTGCAGGTTGCCCGCGAGGCCGCCGCCACGCTCGGCAAGTCCGACTATGTGTTTACCCTGCACCAGCCCAGCTACGTGCCGGTCATGCAGTACGGCAAGAACCGCAGCCTGCGTGAGCGCATCTACCGTGCTTACGTCACCCGGGCCAGTGATCTGGGAGACGCAACGCTCGACAACTCGGCGCCCATGGCCGAGTTGCTGCAGTTACGCGACGAGGAAGCCCGCCTGTTGGGGTTTTCCAGTTTCGCCGAGCTGTCGCTCGCACCCAAGATGGCCGACAGCCCGGCGCAGGTCGAGCACTTCCTGCTCGACCTCGCCCAGCGCGCCCGCCCTCACGCCGAACGTGACCTGGCCGATCTGCGGGCCTTCGCCACCGAAAACCTGGGCCTGCCCGAACTGGCGTCCTGGGACATAGCCTTTGCCTCCGAGCGGCTGCGCGAACACCGCTACGACTATTCCGAGCAGGAGGTGAAGCCATATTTCACCGAACCGCAGGTTCTGAAGGGCCTGTTTGCCCTGGTGCAGACCCTGTTCGGCGTCCACATCGTCGAGGCGCCAACACCGTGTGGAACGTGGCATCCGGAGGTCAAGCTGTGGGATGTGCTGACGCCTCAGGGCCAGGGGATCGGCCAGTTCTACACCGACCTTCACGCTCGCGCCGGCAAGCGTTCGGGCGCCTGGATGGATGATGCCCGCTCCCGCTGGCTACGCCCGGGCCAGGCTGGCGCGTGCTTGCAGACACCGATCGCCCTGCTCACATGCAACTTTGCCGCCGGCGTCGGCGGCCAACCTGCGCTGTTGACGCACGACGATGTGCAGACCCTGTTCCACGAGTTCGGTCACGGCCTGCATCACCTGCTGACGCAGGTGGATGAACTCTCTGCATCCGGCATCTCCGGCGTGGAATGGGACGCGGTGGAGTTGCCCAGCCAGTTCATGGAAAACTTCTGCTGGGAATGGGAGGTGCTGCAACGACTCACACGCCATGTCGACACCGGCGCCTCCCTGCCACGCGCGCTGTTCGAGCGCATGCTGGCGGCGCGCAATTTCCAGGCCGGCATGCAGACCCTGCGGCAGATCGAGTTCTCACTGTTCGACTTGCACCTGCATCACAACCTGCGCAGCTTCACGCCACAAACCGTGGCCGACGTTGCCGTTGCCGTGCGGCGGAAAGTGGCCGTGCTGTTCCCGCCCGACTTCTACCGCTTTCAACACAGCTTCTCGCACATCTTTGCCGGTGGTTATGCCGCGGGTTACTACAGCTACAAGTGGGCGGAGGTGCTATCGGCCGACGCGTACGCCCAGTTCGAGGAAAACGGCGTCCTGGACCCGCGGACAGGAGCCCGCTTCCGCGACGAAATCCTCGCCCGTGGCAGCAGCCGGCCTGCGCTCGAATCCTTCCGCGCCTTTCGTGGACGCGATCCGCAGATCGACGCTCTGCTGCGCCACCAAGGCATGGTCGACGCCGCCTGAAGCCACACTGGCGCCCCGGGTTACCCTGCAACACACGCCCCACACGACCGCTGATCAGGAGCCAAGTCCATGCCCAATCGCCCCATCCTGCGCCAGGTTAGTTCGCCCTTCCGTGCGGCATGGTCTGCAGGCGCCCTGGCGCTGCTCGCAGCCCTTGCGGCACCATCGGCCTGGGCGGTCTACAAGGTGGTCGGTCCCAACGGACAGATCACCTTCACCGATGTTCCCCCCAGCCGCCCGGGTGAGCAGGTGGAGCGCGTCGGCACTCCCGCTCCGGTGCCTTCCGAACAGGGCGCAAACCGCATTCCGCAGGATCTGCGGCCCATCGTGCGCAAGTATCCCGTCGTCGTTTACACCACACCGCAATGTCCGGCTTGCGAGGATGGCGTGCACTTGCTGCGCCAGCGTGGCATTCCCTACAGTGACAAGAACATCACCACGCCGGCGGACGTTGCGGCCTACAAACGCATCGGTGATGGCTCGGAAAAATTGCCGCTGCTGACCGTGGGCGGCGTGCGCTTGCCGGTGGGCTTTGCGCCCGACGCCTGGAACCAGGCGCTCACGGCTGCGGGCTATCCCCAGCAATCCCACCTGCCGAAAGACTACGCTTTCGCCGTGCCTGCAGCCCTCGTTCCGATGCCCGCGGCATCGCATCCGGCGAAGCAAGCCAGCAACCCCGAGGGCCTGCCGGCGGCCTCGGTGCTGCCACCACCCAACCCGAAGGCACCGCCCGGATTCCAGTTCTGACGCACGGGCCCGCACCGCCTTACGGGTAGGTGCATTCCTGAACGCCCGTTGCTGTTCCCACCAGCGCCAGATCGGCGCCGCGATGGGCGAACAGGCCCACAGTCACCACGCCAGGAATCTGGTTGATGCTGGACTCCAACTCCCGCGGGTTGGGCATTGCCAAATCAAGCACGTCGAGGATGATGTTGCCGTTGTCCGTGATGTAGCCCTCGCGCTGACGCGGCTCGCCGCCGAGCGCACGCAGCCGGCGCAACACCAGTTCGCGCGCCATCGGCACGACTTCCACCGGCAGCGGAAACGCCCCCAGCACCGACACCAATTTGCTGGCGTCGACGATGCAGACAAAGCGATCGGCAACTTCGGCGATGATCTTCTCCCGCGTCAGCGCGCCACCGCCGCCTTTGATCATCGCCCCGGACGGGTCGATTTCATCGGCCCCGTCGACATAGACTGGAAGTCGCTCCACAGCGTTCAAATCGAACACGGGGATGCCATGTGCCTTGAGACGCTCGGTGCTTCGCTCCGAACTTGACACGGCGCCAGCCAAATCGTGCTTCATGGTGGCCAGTGCATCGATGAAAAAATTCACCGTCGATCCGGTTCCCACTCCAATGATTTCGCCTTGCGGCACATGGCGCAGCGCGGCCTGAGCCACGGCTTGTTTGCGTTCATCTTGGGTCATGCTTGCACTCGAGAAAAAGGTCGGCCTTATTATCGCCGCTCGCTGCAGCACGCCCTTTGGCACGGCCCCCACCCATTTCAAGACCAGCCCGCAATGCCCCTGCCCTATGCGCTCATCCGCCCGCTGCTCTTCAGCCTGGACCCCGAGACAGCGCATGGCCTGACGCTGCGAGGTTTGCGCCTGCTGCATCAAACCGGGCTGTCGCGGCTCTACGCCCGGGAGCGCATCCACGATCCGGTGCGACTCCTCGGCCTGAGCTTTCCCAACCGCGTCGGCCTCGCCGCCGGACTGGACAAAAACGGTCAGGCCATCGACGCCCTGGCGGCCATGGGCTTCGGCTTCATCGAAGTGGGCACGGTCACACCCCGTTCCCAGCCCGGCAACGCCAGGCCGCGCATGTTCCGCTTGCCGCAGGCCCAGGCGCTGATCAACCGCATGGGTTTCAACAACGCCGGCCTGGACGCCTTCTTGCACCATGTGCGCCACAGTCGGCGCGAGCTGCCCCTGGGGTTGAACATCGGTAAAAATGCCAGCACCCCCATCGAGCAGGCACTGCAGGACTATGCGCTCGGACTGCGCGCGGTCTATGCCCATGCCGACTACGTGACCATTAACGTCTCGTCACCCAACACCCACGGGCTGCGTGCTCTGCAGACCGACGCCGCGCTCGAGGCCTTGCTGACCGGTCTGGCGTCCGAGCGCGAGCAACTCTCGCAAGGCCAGGGCAAGCGCGTGCCGATGTTGGTGAAAGTGGCCCCCGACTTGCAGCCTGAGCAGATTGCCGCCCTGGCCGACGCGCTGCTGCGGCATGGCATCGACGGCGTCATCGCCACCAACACCACGATTGCACGCGATGCCGTCGCGACGTTACCCCATGCCGGCGAATCCGGTGGTTTGAGCGGCGCTCCGTTGCGACAGCAGTCCAACCGGGTGATCGCGCAATTGCGCGCACGCCTCGGGCCCGATTACCCCATCGTCGGGGTCGGCGGCATTGTGCGGGAAGCAGACGCCGTTGAGAAAATCCAGGCCGGCGCAAATCTGGTGCAGCTCTATACCGGGCTGATTTACCAGGGCCCGGAACTGGTGAGCCGGTGCGCCCGGGCACTCGCGAAAATGACCAAACCCCATTGACACACCGGGCTTGCCGGCATCTCCATGGGGCTTGAAGGTTATTCGCTGCGAAATCTGCCCGGCAAGACTGGGCGATATCGCGCAGCGTGAAGGCAGGACTTTACTTTTGCTTGAGCCGCGTCTTGTTCGCGGTGATGTGTTCGTAGATTTCACGTGACCGCTGGGAGAGCGGCCTGCCGAAACCTTCGCGCCAAGGCGATGACACCTTGACTTGCGGACGCTTGCGGAAGGTCGAAGCCACTTCGGCTGCATTTTCCAGCATGGCATCCCAGGGATTGGCCTCTTTGGATGCCTGGGGCTTGTGCGCCAGGGCATCGGTATCGGAGTCCACGGATTTGCGCGTAGTAGTCGTTTTTGCCACGGCTCGCCCTCTAGCGGAACTTGGTAGATCAAGACAAAAATCAAAGGGCACCAAGTCAGATAGCCCGATTGATCAACACCGGCAATTGTAACTCAAAACGTCGCTCTGGCGCAACAGGCGGGCCGGTGCGAGTGCGCCAGGCCGCAGCCATTCAGGTGGTTGCGGCCAGTCGTTGCAGCACCGTGTCGCGTGCAAACAAAGCCAGGACCGCATCGAC
>JAJZDV010000107.1 GCA_021846025.1 Pseudomonadota bacterium | reverse complement strand
CGGTGGCGCTGGTGGGCAGGCGCGAGGCGATGCCGGCGTCGGGAATCATGTGCAGCGTCACCATGATGAAGAACACCAGCAGGAAAAACATGATGTCGATCATCGGAATGATCTCGATGCGGGCTTTGCGCACGGCGAAATACTTCATGCCCGGCTCCTTGTGCGTGGTTGCATGGCGGGTCAGCCCGGTCTGCGGGTTCAGGCCGTAGCCTGGTCGAGCGCACCACGCGCCGCCGTCTCGGCAGGGTGCTGCGCGGTGTGCCCGGTGCGCGACGGGGACTGCTGCGGCGTGGCAGGATGAGCGTGGCTGGCGGCAGCGGAGGGGCCCGCGGCGGGAGCGAGACCCTGGCCGGGCACGGCGTCGCGGTCCCGCACCGCCTGCGCCACCGTGTCGCTCGCCGCGCTGGCCGCGCGCGCCGGGGTCGCCACCAGGCGGTTGAGCAGCATGAGCTTGACGCGTTCGAGCTGGTGCATCACCAGGCGCACGCGCTGGTTGAGGAAGTTGAAGGCCACCAGGCCGAGGATGGCCACGAACAGGCCCGACGCCGTGGCCACCAGGGCCTCGCCCACGCCGCCGGTGACTTGCTGCGCCGCCGCGCCCGGGTTCGACAGCGCCTGAAAGGTGTTGAACATGCCGATGATGGTGCCCAGCAGGCCCAGCAGCGGGGCCAGGGTGACGATGGTGTCGAGCATCCACAGCCCGCGGTCCACGCGCGGCGCCTGCTCCATCACGGCCTCCTCCAGCAGGTCGGCGATGCGCTCGGCGGGCTCGCCGGGCTGCACCGTCAGGCCTGCGGCGACCACACCGGCATGCGGCCCGGGGGCGCCCGCGTCGAGCAGGTTTTGCAGCGCCGCCGGGTCGAGCCGCGCATGGCGCCGCAACAGCGCCAGCCAGTCCTGGCCGCGCGCCAGCATGCGCCGCAGCACCCAGGTGCGCTCGAGCGTAACGACGATGGCCACGAACAGCAGCAGCACCATCAGGTAAAGAATGTCACCCGAGGTCTGGGCGATACGGGTCAGTTCGGCGAAGGTCATGGCCAAGCTCCATTGGACTTCAAGCGCACGCATGCTAAGCGCGCGGCGTCTCGGAGCAAAGCCCTGAACGGCGTTTCGGGGGGCGGCTGGGGCAGCCGGTCCACGCCGAAGCCGTCGGCAGGAGGTCGAGCAGGGGGTCGATGGGTGCTGAGCGCCGCCTGTCTCTTGAGTTGCTGATTCTGCAACCGGCAATCAAGTTCCGTTCGATCTTAACCTTGCGTTGCGCCAGCCGTCCTGCAAAGGTGGCCATTTGCGACGGCATCGTGGAGGCCGTTACATCGATTTTCACTTTCGCGGGTTTCAGCCCTGGACGACCAGGGAACCTCGCACCAGAATTGGGATCGGCTTCTGGCTCACATAGCGCGTGCGGGTGACAACGCCAAGCGCAGAAACCATCGGAAGCTGCCGAGAGGTTGTTGCGTGCATCGGGTCACGGATTGCGGCTGTCTGGCTTGCCGGATCGGCTTGCGGTTTGTTGCATTTCGCCCCGATCCATCCTGCCCGAGGCCTGGCCCCTGTGGAGGATGAATCGGCGGGGACGGTGGCCGGGCGGCAGTTGCCAGAGTCATGGGTGCGATGGATGGCGCCTGCACGATTTCTCGGACTCAATGCTTCAGCCGTGGAGACCGGACATGAGACTCGACCCCAGCGCAGGCTCCAGCAGCCCTGCGCAGCTTCCTCGCCATCCTGCCGCGCCCTGGGGCACCATCGACACACGGCCTGAGCGCGACGGTTACGTCGCCGCATCCTGGCAGCGCTGCCTCAACGACTACGGTCTGCGGCCGGAGGGCCGGCACGAAGCCCCGCGGGTTGCGCGCGCCGTGCTGACCGACACGCTGGAAGCCAACAATCGCCTGCTGCGCATCGCGCGCATGGAGATGAACAGCTTCTATGCCCAAATCGCCAACAGCCACAACACCCTGGTGCTGACCGATGCCCAGGGCCTGGTGCTGGAGCAGGTCTGCGACCCCTTGCAGGCGCGCACGTTCGAATCGCAGGGGCTGGCGCCCGGCTTCATCTGGGACGAACGCCACACCGGCACCAACGGACCCGGCACCTGCCTGCAGGAGCGGCGGGCGATCACGGTGTACCGCGACGAACATTTCTTCAGCAACTTCGGCAACCTGAGCTGCTCGGCCGCGCCCATCTGGGGGCCGGACGGCAACCTGATGGCGGTGCTCGACGCCTCGTGTTTCGATTGCACCGACAGCCGCCAGAGCCAGTTGCACACCATGCTGCTGGTGAGCATGTCGGCGCGCGTGATCGAACAGATCTACTTTGCCAGCAGCTTCAAGGACAGCTGGATCGTGCGCTTTCACAGCCGTGCCGAACTGGTGGGCATGGTGCACGACGCCATGCTCGCGGTGGACGAGGAGGGGCGCGTGCGCGGCGCCGACAGCCTGGCCGCCGGACTGCTCGGCCGCGATCAGCCGTCCGACCTGATCGGCCGCAGCGTGTCGGAGCTGTTCGCGCTGTCGCCGGCCAAGTTTTTCGGCCAGGCGCGCAGCATGCCCTGCCGCATCTGGGCCGCGCAGGGCCAGGGCGTGGGCAGCCGGCATTTCCTCTCGGTGCGGCCACCGCACCGGCCGTTGCGCGTGGCCATGCACGGGCGCGTGGACGAGACGGCCGCAGCCACGAACCTGCCGCGGCCGGGGGCGACGTCGCCGGCGAACCCGCCGTCGGACACGGCCGACTACCCGGTGGAGAGCGAGCGCGATCCGGTGATGGCCTACAACATCTGGTGCGCCGAGCAGGTGATGAACAAGGGCATCAACATCCTGCTGCAGGGCGCGACCGGCACCGGCAAGGGCACGCTCGCCAAAGCCATCCACCTGCGCAGCAGCCGAGGCAAAAAGCCTTTCATCGCCATGTGCTGCGCCGCCATCCCGGAAACCCTCGCCGAGAGCGAGCTGTTCGGCTACGAAGCCGGCGCCTTCACCGGCGCGCGCTCCGCAGGCATGCGCGGCAAGATCGTGGCCTCGCATGGCGGCACGCTCTTCCTGGACGAAATTGGCGACATGCCGCTGGCGCTGCAGGCGCGACTGCTGCATGTGCTGGAGGAAAAAGAGGTCACGCCGCTGGGCAGCACCAAACCCATCGCGGTGGACTTGCATGTGGTCAGCGCCAGCAACCACAACCTGCAGGCACTCATCGAGAAGGGCTTGTTCCGCGAAGACCTGTACTACCGACTCAACGGCATCACCCTGACGCTGCCGCCCCTGCGCGAGCGGCAGGATCTGGAGGAGTTGATCGTCGGCGTCTGCCGCAGCGAGAACGAGGATCGGCCCACCCCCATCGAGTCCGCCGCGATGGACTGCCTGCTGGCCTATGCCTGGCCCGGCAACATCCGCGAGCTGCGCAATGTGGTGCGCACGGCGCTGGCCCTGGCCTCCGACGGCACCTTGCGCCTGGAGCAGTTGCCCTGGAGCCTGCGCCGCGACAGCCTGGACGCAGCGCTGCCGCCGATGACGGCGGGCTCGGGCCGACACGCCCATGCCACCGTGGCGACTGCCGCGCCGCCAACCCAGGCCGCGGGCCTGCGCCCGACCGCACCCGCCGGCGACGACGATGACGTGGGGCATGCCGACATCAGCGCGCTGCTGCAGCGCCATCGCTGGAACATCAGCCACGCGGCCGAATCGCTCGGCATCAGCCGCAACACGCTGTACCGCCGCATGCACCGCCTGGGCATCCTCACGCCCCGCACGAAATGACAGCCGGCCTTGCCGGGCTGTCCGGGCGTGACATCGTGCCGGACTTGTCGCATCATCCTGCCTATCCCGGTTGAAAGCGCTCCGGGCCAAGACTTGGCCGCACTCCCCACGGGGAAGCGTTCCAAGTCCCCGGCGCATGCTCTGCACCGGGCGCACGGCGTTGGACCGACCGGGTCAAGTCGGGATGGCGCGGTGTTTTCACAGACGTTCTCCCGCATCCTCCGGGGTGTTCTTGGCCCCGCTGGGGCCGTTTTTGTGTCGATGCCATGACCTACGAAAAAACCGATGCCGGTCGGCAGACCCTGGCCAACCGCCAGTCGGATTTGCCCCGCCCCCTGCGCACCTTGCTGTTGCTGGTGGACGGCGCCAGGAACGAGGCCGAATTGCTGGGCATGCTGGGGGAAAGCGGGCTTGACTCGCAGGCCTTCGCCACACTGCTCGAACGGGGTCTGATTCGGGCCCTGCCGAGCCAGGCCGCAGCCGCACCGCCGCCGACAACGGCGGCCGAGGCCCGAGGGCCCAGAGCCACGCTCGCCGCCGCCGAGCCCAAGCCAGCACCCCGATTCACCGCCTTTGCCAAGCTGGGCCAGGGGTTGCGGGCGGCGCTGGAATCACGCTCGGATTCGCCACGCGAAATTTCTGCCGGTCTGGCCGAAATCATCAAATGCGCCGCCGTCGCCGACCCGGAACTCTTCGCCTGGCTGGAGCGCCATGTCGACGACCTGCGCGCGCAGCAGCAGCATGCCGTGGCGCATGCGGTGCAACGCATCCAGCAACTGCGCGACCAGATCGAGGCCGAGGACCGGCAACAGCACCGCACGCCATCGCCGCTGGAATTTGGCATGGCGCTGGGCCACGTGGTCGAGTCCGTGCTCGGCTTCGGGCGCTACCTGCACGGCGAGGCCATCGGCCTGGGCATGCTGCTGGCGGCCGACCTGGGACAGTCGCTCGGTCTGCAGAGCGCCGAATCGGCCGAGCGCCTGCGTCGCCTGCTGCAGGGCGCCGGGCTGCCGATGATGCCGCCGCGCGCGCCGACCGACCGCTGGCTGGAGTTGCTGCCGCTGGATGGCGAGACGGGCGCCCAGCACATGCGCTGCGTGTTGTTGCGCGAGCTGGGCGCGCCGCTGAATCAGACCGTGCCGCGCGAGCAGGTGCTGCAGACGCTGGAGCGCAGCGGCGCGCTGGCGGCTTGAGGCCACGCCTGACGTGGCTGCCGGCCGAGCCGGCGCGGCCTTGCCACTGTCACGGGGGCTGGAGCAAACTGTTCCGCAGCGCTTTGGGCAGTTGTCCCACGACGTCACGCAAAGCCCTGCGTTTTCAGGCCAAGTGATTCATTTCATTGAGAAACATAAGCTGGCATAGACGTTGCTCCTAAGCGAGACGAGACCCCCGAGATCTCACGTTCACAGTCTGCAAAAGACTGCCGATTCGTTCACTCGCCCTAGAGGAGACATCTGCCGTGTTTACGTTCAAAAACCCCTTGTCCAACAAGCCAGGACGGACGCAGCGATGGCTGCTGTCCGCCACACTTGCCGTGTGCGCCTCGGGCGGCCTGATCGCCGCCCAGGCGCAATCCCTCGAAGCCATGTCGCAGGATGCGAACCAGTGGGTCATGCCCGCCGGGAACTATGCCAATTGGAGGTACAGCACACTCGACCAGATCAACACCAACAACGCCAAGGACCTGCAACCCGCCTGGACGATGTCCACCGGGGTGCTGCGCGGTCACGAGGGTCAGCCCCTGGTGATCGGCAACCTGATGTATTTCCAGACGCCTTATCCCACCAACGTCTATGCCGTTGATCTGAGCGACGCCGACCACAAGGTGGTGTGGCAGTTCACGCCTCCGGCCGAGCCGAATGCGCCGGCAGTTGCCTGCTGCGACGTGGTGAACCGCGGGGTGAGCTATTACGACGGCAAGATTTACTCGGTCACCCTGGGTGGCACCGTCTACGCCCTCAACGCCAAGACCGGTGCTGTCGAGTGGAAGTTCCAGAACGCCGACGACAAGCTCGGGCAAACCGTGACGGCGGCGCCGCAAGTCTTCGACGGTGTGCTGATGGTTGGAGTTTCCGGCGGTGAGTTCGGCGTGCGCGGCTACATCACCGCCCTCAACGCCAAGACCGGCAAGGAAATGTGGAGAGGCTACAGCGAGGGTCCCGACAAGGATCTGCTGATGAATCCCACCAAGACCATCAACGGTGCGACCCAGGAACCCGTCGGACCCGATTCCAGTCTGAAAACCTGGAGAGGCGATGAGTGGAAAGTGGGCGGCGGCACCACCTGGGGCTGGTATTCCTACGACCCCAAGCTCGACACCCTGTACTACGGCAGCGGCAACCCCGGCACCTGGAACCCGTCGCAGCGCCCTGGCCTGAACCGCTGGTCCATGACCATCTGGGCCCGCAACCTGCAGACCGGCGAAGTCAAGTGGGTCTATCAAATGACGCCGCACGACGCCTGGGACTTTGATGGCGTCAACGAAATGGTGCTGACCACCTCCAAGGTGGACGGCCAGGACATTCCCACGCTGACCCACTTCGATCGCAACGGCTTCTCCTTCGTGCTCAACCGCGTGGATGGCAAGCTGATCGCGATTCACAAGTACGACCCGTCGGTGAACTGGGCGTCCGGCTACGACATGAAGACCGGCATGCCGATCAAGGATCCGAGGTACGAAACGCATGCGGGCGTGAACGTCAAGGGCATCTGCCCGGCAGCGCAGGGCGACAAGGACGAACAGCCCGTGTCCTATGACCCGCAGACCGGATTGTTCTATGCGCCGCTCAACCACCTGTGCATGTCCTACCAGGCCTTCAAGGTCAAGTACCTGGCTGGCTTCCCCTTCGTCGGTGCCATTCTCAACATGACACCTGGCCCAGGCGGGTATCGCGGGCGCTTCATTGCCTACGACGCGGTGACGGGCAAGACCGTCTGGCAGATTCATGACGAGTTCCAGGACTGGAGCGGCGCCTTGACCACGGCCGGCGGCCTGGGCTTCTACGGCACGCTCAAGGGCGACCTGCGCGCGGTGGACCTCAAGACCGGCAAGATTCTGTACAGCTTCCACTGCCCCTCCGGCATCATCGGCAATCCCATCACCTACATGAACGACGGCCGTCAGTACGTGGCCGTGCTGACGGGTGTTGGCGGTTGGGCTGCCATCGGCATGACCAACAACCTGCACAAGGCCACAGCCGGTCTGGGTGCGGTGGGGCTGAATGCCAGCCTGAATCAGTACACGCAACTGGGCGGCACCTTGATGGTCTTCGCTTTGCCCAAGACCTGATCGAGCCTCTTCTTGCGGCAATGATGGAGCCAGGCCACATCGAGCATGTTTTGATGTGGCCTTTTTTTCCCACAAAGCACAACCGCTCCGCATCCAGCCCGCAGGCCGTCGTTTCGATCGCATGTCCAACCGCTCTATCGCTGTTTGTCTGGAGGCTCGTATGAACACCCCATCGTTGAAATCCCTGCAATGGTCGATGGCCCTGGCCATTGCCGCTCTGGCTGCCGGCCACGCCCTGGCGGCCAAGCCGCTCACGGTCTGCGCCGACCCCGATTACATGCCCTATTCCAACCAGGCCGGGCAAGGCTTCGAGAACAAGGTGGCCGCGCTCATGGCCAAGTCCCTCGATCGCCCGCTCGAATACGTCTGGACCAGTTACCGCCAACAAGGCGGCTTTGACAATTTCCTCGCCCTCGGCCTCGACAAAGGCAAGTGCGACATCGTGATGGATCTGCCCTATGGCGACCCCGAGGAGGACTACACCAAGCCGTATTACGGCTCGACCTACGTGTTCGTCTCCAAAAAAGCCAGCAACTACCAGCTGAGCAACGGACTGGATTCGTCCATCCTCAAATCCGTCAAGATCGGCTTCGAGAACGGCACGCCGCCCGAAGGCGGCCTGAAGATGCGCGGCCTGCTGCTCACGGCCACACCGTTCGACACCGCCGAGAGGAAGGGGGTTTCGCCGAAGGACACGCTGCAAGCCGTGCAGGACGGCAAGGTCGACGTGCTCATCACCTGGGAGCCGGCCATCGGCTATTACATGAAGGACTTCCCCGATTTGACGGTGGCCCCCGTGCCCAGCACCAACTCGCAGGGAACCCCCGAGCGGTATTCGTTCTTCATGTCCATGGCGGTCAAGCCCAAGGACGAGGCGCTCAAGCATCAACTCGATGCGGCCATCAAGTCGAACAAGCCCCAGATCGCCGAGATCATGGATCAGTACGACATCCACATCACGCGCTGATCCGAGTCGGGCAGGGCCACAGCCCGGCCCCGTCCACCCGTTCCTCCTGAAGTTCCCCCCGATCCGTGGCCACGCCAACCCTTCCCGCCCCAATCCTTCCCGTGCATGGGGAGGGAGCTGGCACCTCCTCGGCTTGGCGGGGAAGGCCGGGAGGCGCAGCGGCGCGCACCGCTCGCCAGCGCCCGCCCCTGCCTGGCGGCGGGCAAACTCCGGCGCCACCGTCCCTCACCTGCCGTCCCCCTGATCTCCACCCACCCACCACCGGACTTCACACCATGGATCGCCCAGTCATTCGCCCCTCCACTCCCTTCGGGCCGCGCCGGCCTTTGCTGTGTGCCGCCACCGCCCTGGCCCTGGTCACCGGCGGCTTGAGCGCGGCCGCGGCCGCAGGCCCGGCGACCGTCGGCGAACAGGTCGCCAAGAACAGCGACTGCTTCTCCTGCCATGCGGTCGATCACCGAGTGGTCGGCCCGGCATTCGATGCGGTGGCCGCGAAGTACGCCGGCAAGCCCGGCGCCAAGACCCTGTTGATGAACGCCGTGAAGAACGGCCATGTCGGCACCTGGGGGCAGATCCCCATGCCGGCGCATCCCAAACTCAGCCCGCAACAGCTCGACGAAGTCATCACCTGGGTGCTTTCGCTCAAACCCGCCGCCAGCGCCAAGTCAGGGGCTGCGGCAGCCACGGCCGCAGCGGCCAAGACCTACAGCTACCAGGTCGAGGGCAAACCGGTGCTGTTGAACTTCCCGGTCTTCCAGGCGGGCGGCAAGAAAGTGACGCCGGCGGTCTTTCGCGGCTTCGAGTTGTTCAACTCCTACTGTTTTCGCTGCCATGGCGTCGACGCCACCGGCTCGGAATACGCCCCCGACCTGCGCAAATCGGTGATCAACGGCATGACCGAGGCCAAGATGACCGACATCGCCATGACCGGCATCAAGGCCAAGGGCATGCCATCCTGGGCCGGGTTCTTCGACCCCAAGCAGTTGGGTGAGATTTACCAATACGTGGCGGCGCGCGCCTACAAGCTCGTCGATGAAGGCACGCCGCCGCAATGACCCGATCCGCCCCATGAATCCGCATGGCCACCCGCGCGCGACGGCCTAGCCGCGTCGCGCAGCGGGGGGCCATGCGCACCAGCGGTACACCCCCCCAACCCTCCGATGCGACCCGCCATGCACCCATAACAACAAACGATCTTCCACCCCCATCCAGCGAGATTGACCACGACCCCGGAGGAGACCAGCATGTCGCATCACTCGCTTTGCACCGCCCTGCCGCCGCGTGCGGCCGGGCAGCGGTGCAGCCCGCATCGCACCCAGCTTGCGGCCTGCCGCCCCGGGCTGATCCAGCGCTGCAGCCCGAGTCTTGGCGCCGTGGCCCTGTCGCTGACGCTGTGGCACGCCGATCCGGCACAGGCGCAGGCACAGGCATCGGTCGTACCGGCCGCTTCGGGCGCTTCTGCGCCAGCAGCGTCCCCGGCGGACACCCGTCTGAGGCGCAGGTTGCCGGGTGTGGACGTTCAGGGGGTGTCGTACGGAGCCGGGGCGGTTTCGCTGCCCTCCACCATCACGGTGCTGGGGCGGCGCGCGCTCGGC
>JAJZDV010000106.1:5429-9792 GCA_021846025.1 Pseudomonadota bacterium | reverse complement strand
GCGGACAACTTCCACCCCACCGCGCTGCATGCGGCCCGGAACGTCGTCGCCGGCCGTTTCCAGAGCACCACTTTCGACGAGGTCGGCGCCGCCTCGATGGAAGTCGCGCCCGACATGCAGTTCACCCCTGTCCACGGCGGGCGCGGCCTGGCCTGCGCCGGGGCGCGGCGAGTCAACAAGGATCGTCTGTTCGTGCGCGTCCAGCACCAGGTGTTGCCCAACCTGAGCCTGCATGCCTACACCTCGGAGGACGGCGGCAAGCGCAAGCACTTCAGCCGCCTGCACATCATTCGCTGGACCGTGCCGGTCGACGACACCAACTGCAAGATGATCGGGTGGCGCGTCATGGGCCCGGGTATCGACACGCGCGGCGTGGGCGACAAGCGATTGGTCGGCTACGAGTCCATCGATTTTCTCGATGGCCAGGTTGCGTTGCGCCGCAAGGAACGCTTCGCCGACGGCAAGACGGCCGTCGATCTCGTCGAGATTCCCAGCAACCACCGGGAGCGGCCCAACTACAAGGATGCCCAGTACGCGCCCGGCGACTACGAAGCCATCATCAGCCAACGCCCGATCGCCGTGCATGCGCTGGAGAATCCGACCAAGTTCGATGCCGGCCTGTTCATGTTCCGCAAGCTGCTCCGCGATGCCGTGCGCGGGACCAACCCCGCGGCCACCGCGGCAGGCTTCGCACAGTGGTTGCAGGACGTCGGCGGCAAGCCCAACAGCTACTGCTCGGGCAATGTGTTCGAGGTGGCCGAGGGCGCCACCAGCGAAGAGGAGGTCGCTCGGCGCCGCCTGGTGAGCCGCCAGATCGTCAGCATCGTCACCGAGGCGGACCGCTTGACCGGTGCAGAGCGCGCCAGCTTTGTTCGCGACCGGATGGACGCGCTCGAGCAATCGCTGCGATCCTGACGAGGCGCGTGATGAAGCCCGATGCTCCCCTGGCCGTGGTGCATGAAGCGGCCGCCGCATCCGAAAAGCTCGTGTCCGTGCGGGTGAACCAGGTGCGCTTCGAAGGTCGCGCCATTCAGTCGTACGAACTCGTCGACCCGGACGGCAACCGCCTGCCGCCGTTCGAGGCGGGGGCGCACATCGACGTCCATCTGCCCAACGGCCTGGTCCGCCAGTACTCGATCTGCTCCGACCCTGCCCACCGGCACCACTACGTCATCGGCGTGCTGCGCGAGGAGTCGGGCCGCGGCGGCTCGCGGATGATCCACGAGCGCCTGCACGTGCAGGACAGCGTGCGCATCAGCACGCCGCGCAACAACTTCCGGCTGCGCGGGGGTGCGCGCAAGGTCCTGCTTCTGGCCGGCGGCATCGGCGTGACCCCGCTCAAGTCGATGGCGCACGAACTCGAGCGTGCCGGCGTCGACTACGAGCTGCACTACTGCGCGAAAGACGCCGCATGCACGGCGTTTCGGGACGAGTTCGCCGGCATGGCGGACGGCGGCCGTGTGCGCTACCACTTCGACGCCGGCGTGCCCGGCCAAGGCCTCGACATCGGCGCGTTGCTCGGCACGCCGCTGCCCGACACCCACGTCTACTACTGCGGGCCGCCCGGCTTCATGAAGGCCTGCGCGGCCTCAACGCTCGCCTGGCCTCCGGGCACCGTGCACTTCGAGCATTTCAAGGCGCCGGTGGATCCGGACCCGTGTCGGGAGGGCGCAACTCCGCAGCCTCCTGCGGGAACCTTCGCGATCCGCTTGCACAGCACCGGAGCCCTGGTCGAGGTCAGGCCGGAACAGTCCATGGTGGACGCACTGCAAGGCGCTGGCGTTCATGTCGCGACCTCGTGTTCCTCCGGCCTGTGCGGGACGTGCAAGGTTCGCTATCGGGCAGGAACGATCGATCACAGGGACTTCATCCTCCGCGAGGATGAGCAGGCGGAGTTCCTCACCGCCTGCGTCTCGAGAGCGACAAGTGCGGTGGTCGAGCTCGATCTTTGAACGCGGCGCGTCGGTCCGGGCCCGTCAGTGGGCGTGCAGGTTCTGACGTGACAGTGCCGAGAAACCGTCGAGGAAGTCGTCGATGTCGTCGGTCGTCGGCGAGCCGGCCATCAGGCTCTGGACCCGCAGGCGAAAGCCATCGGCGATCGGGCCCTCGATGAAAATTTCCTTGCGGGCGAATTTGTCGACGATCTCGAAACCGCCATGCTGCGCGTCGCCGAAACGCTCCGCTCTGGGCTCGGCGATGGCGTCAGCCCATTCGAGCTGGAAGACGCTGAAGGCGTCGGAGTCGTAAATCATGGTCTGCATGGCGAGCCTCGTTAATGTTGGTGACGAGGTCCGGTCAGGGACCTCGTCAGAACGGTTCAAGCACGGCGGCGACGTCTGTCGCTCAGCCTGGAGCGTGCGCTTATGACCTTGAGCAGCAGATCGGGGTGAAGAAGCAAGAATCAAGCCCGTTGGCGGCCGGACCGGCACAAACGCGACGCGAAGGAGCGGTCCGCCAGCGCTCAACGCACCGCAGGCGTCATCGGTGCACAGACATCGCGATGGCCGGGACGCATGGGCCCGGGGTGGGCGCGGCCCGCGGGGGCGCTGGCGTTCAGTAGGCCCCGGGAGGCGCGACATGGCTGCGCCAGCGCACCCGCGACGCCGCGATGGCTCGCCCGATCGGCGCCTTGAGCGCGTCCCGCCAGGCGCTGGTCCCGGGAAAGTTGGGTTGCAGCCCCAGTTCGCGCAGCACGCGGTTGCACTGGTGCACCCGCGCCAGGTGGCGGGTGACGGCGGTGTAGAACACGACACCGATGGAGATGGAGACCCCATCGCCCGGGCGCACCCACTCGGTGGTGGTGCGGGTCATGTGCGGCGAGGTGGCGGGAAAGTAGACGCCGTCGCCCGGGCCGACGTCGAACTCGCGCCCATGCTCGCGCAAGGCCGGGTCGAGCCGGACCTTGGCCAGCGAGCCGTGCACGATGAACTCTTCCACCTCGCGCGCGGACACCACGGCGCGGTCGCGGTGATCGAACACCGTCATGGTCTTGCGGCCGCGGATCTGCAGCCAGAAATTGTTCTCGCGGTCGATGTGGAAGGGCGTGACCGAGGGCGGCGCGGAAATGAAGATGAAGCCGGCGAGGCGAAACAGCCCCGGCTGCGACGGCTCGATCAAGGGCCGGGCACTGGCCATGACGTCGTCGAGAAAGCCGGCGTAATGCGGATCCGTCTGCACGTTGTACAGCGCCACCCACGAGCCGGGTTCCTCGATGCGGGCGAACACCGTGTCGATGTCCTGGCCGTCAGGCGTCTTCGGGGTGTGAAAGAACTCCGAGGTTTGCGTGCTGCCGGGGCGGATGAAGCGGCACTGCCGGCTGGGCATGAGGTCGTGCGCCAACCGGGCCAGACGGGGCAGTTGCATCAGCGGATGGCGGTCGAAATCGTGCCGGACCGGACTGACGCAGTGGGTGGAAAACTGGCCTGGATCGACCGCGCGGAGGTGCGCAGGCTGCTGCACAGGGGTACAGTCGTCGCGGCCGGACAGGTCGGTGGCGCAGCCTTCGCCAGCATTCGAAGTGGACATCCTTGCGTTTCCTCGTGTTATGCCGTGGCGGCAGCCGCTGAAGGCCTGTCACGCACGGCGTGTTGCTGCGCCACAAGCGGAACTTGCTCCGATGACCGGCAGCATAGGCAGAAAATGCCAACCAGGCAGCCCCGATTTGGTGGGGCATTTGTGCTTCAAAGACCGCTTTCGCGACGATTTCAACCGCATGAACCCCACGGTCCCGCCCTTCGCCTACGCTGCCGTGCTCCTGGGCGCCATGCTGCACGCGGGCTGGAATGTGGCGGTGCGGCGCGAGCGCGACCGGGCCTTCGAAACCGCCCTGGTGGTGGCTGGCGGCGCGGTGCTGGCGCTGCTCATCCTGCCTTTCCTGCGGCAGCCCGCCGCGGCAGCGTGGCCGCATCGGCTGCTCTCATGCTTGCTGCCTGTGGCTCATTTCGACCTGCTGGCCGCCGCCCACGCGCGTGCGGGCGTGGCCGTGGTCTACCCGCTGATGCGCGGTGTGGCGCCCTTGTTGGTGCTGTTGGTGGCCGTCTGGTTGTTCGCCGAGCCCTTGACTCCCATGGTCTGGGTCGGCGTTCTCACGCTTTGCGCCGGCGTGCTGCTCATGCGCGGTCGAACAGGGTCCGGCGAGGGCGTCGGGCAGGCATATGCCCTGGCCAACGCGGTGGTGATCGCCGCCTAGACCCTGAATGATGCCGCTGGCGCCCGTCTTTCCGGGGTGCCGGTGGCCTATGCCTTGTGGATTGTTCCGCTCACCGCGCTCCCGACCCTGGCCTGGTTGCGGCGAGGGGCCGACAGCTTCACGACGTCATCGCGCGGGCTGATGTCGATGACGTGGAACGACGTTTTGCGCGGC
>JAJZDV010000106.1:0-5329 GCA_021846025.1 Pseudomonadota bacterium | reverse complement strand
CTATGCCTTGTGGATTGTTCCGCTCACCGCGCTCCCGACCCTGGCCTGGTTGCGGCGAGGGGCCGACAGCTTCACGACGTCATCGCGCGGGCTGATGTCGATGACGTGGAACGACGTTTTGCGCGGCCTGGGCGGCGGCGCCAGCAGCCTGGCGTCCCATGCCCTGGCGCTCTGGGCCATGACCGTCGCTGCGGTGGCGCCGGTGGCGGTCCTGCGTGAAACGGCGATGCGGTTCGGCGTGGTGCTGGCCCGACGGACGTTGCGCGAACGGGTGCCGGCGCGCACCTGGGTCGGGGTGCTGCTCATCGCTTTGGGCGCTGTGGCCCTGCGTCTCGGTTGAACCCCATGGCGTCCCCCGAGCATGGGGGACGCCATGCAAGCCGGCACGGTCTAGCATCATCAAGGTTCGCTCAAGGGGGTGCCGGTATGGTGATTTTGGGACGCGCGCACCAGTGGGTGGCCGGACTGGCTTGCGTGCCCGGGCTGCAGCAGGTGCTTGCCACGCGGTACGAACGGCGCTTTGCACGCAACCAGGCCGAGAACCTGTTTCGCGGCGTCTACCCCAGCTTCGACGCCGCTGCAGCCTCGGCGCCGAGATCGCGTCCGGTGGGCTACGACAACCCGGACTCGGCGCTGATGTACCGCGACCGCATCCAGACCATCTACCCCAGCGACTGGCCGGTGCTGTTCTGGCTGCAGCACTGCTTTTCTCGGGGCTGCAGCCGTGTGTTCGAACTGGGCGGTCATATCGGCATCAGCTACTACGCCTACCAGTTGGCCATGACCTACCCGCAGGCGCTGCGTTGGGTGGTGTCGGACGTGCCGGCCGTGATGGAGCGCGGTGCGGCTTTCGCGCGCCACAAAGACGCCTTGGGCAAGCTGAGTTTCGAGGCCGACTTCGCCCAGGCCGCTCAGGCCGAGGTGTTCATGGCCCTGGGTGTGCTGCAGTACCTGCCCGAGACCCTGGGCCAGCGCCTGCGCAGCCTGTCGCGCCTGCCGCCGCATGTCATCGTCAACCTCACGCCGCTGCACGCCGACGAGGCCTACTTCACGCTGCAAAGCATCGGCACGGCATTCTGCCCCTACCGCGTGGACCCGGTGCAGCGGTTTTTGCAAGAGCTGGCCGACCTGGGCTATCGCGTGCGCCAAGCCTGGACCAACCCTGACAAGGCTTGCGAGATTCCCTTTCATCCCCGCCACAGCCTGCGCGGCTACCACGGGTTTTATTTGCAAGGCCCGGGGGTGTGAGTGGATGGAACGGTCCGGCAGACCGTGTGACCTGGCGCATCGTGATGCGGCAAACGTCGCCCACAGCCTGTTGCCCGCCTACTGCCGCGCTGCCTGCAGGCTGAACAGCAGGTAGTTGTCGGCGGACTGTTGCAGCCGGATTTGCACCGGCAGGTTTTGCAGCGCGGGAGCCAGCCAGACTTCGGCGCCAAGGCCGTTGGGGTCGGCCGGATGCGCGAGGTGCCAGGTGACGAGCGGGCCGACGCCGGTTTGCAACGTGTCCTGCCCGACGATGGTGAAGTCCCAGGTGGTGGTGCCGCTGGGCCGGGCCACGTCGAAGGCCAGGTGCTGGCCGACGCGGAAGTCCTGCGGCCGGGTGCTGAGCTGGTGGGCAAGCTGCATGAAGATGCTGGCGCTGTCCTGCAGGTGCGGCGGCAGCGGCATGACGGTGCTGATGGCGGAGAAGCTGAGCGTGCCTTTGTCGCGGTTGAAATTCACCGCCTTGCGCCGCGTGAACACGCGCTCGACGTAGCGGTCGGGAGCCAGCCAGTTGCCGTCGATGCGCCCGGTGCTGGTGTAAGAAAAACTGACCAGTGCGGCGCCGGAAATTTCAAGCCGGTAGCTGTTGCCGTCGCGCACCCATTGCAGCGCGCCGTCGCCATGCAGTGGGCCGAGATAGTTGCCACGCAGGGCGTAGCGCAATTCGGTGGATGGTGGCCAGCCGGAGTCGTCGGCCGCGGCGGTTGTCGCGGCGGGTGCCGACGCGCTGGAGCCGGCCGACGCGGGGCGCGCTGCCGCGGCGGGCTGAGTCGAAGCGGCGGAGCTGGCCGGTTCCGCCGCTTCGATGGCGCCGCCTGACGCCGCCATCGCCGGAAGGTCCGGCTTGGCCGACGCCGGACTCGAAGCGACCGCCGGCGGGCTTGGTGCTGCAGCCGAAGCCGGCGAGCGGGGTGCAGATGAGGCCAGCGTGGGCGGCCGCGAAACCGCCACCTCGCCAGGCACAACGCCGCCACTCAGGGAGCGCGCCGTGGACGGCGCCGATTCCAAGGGCCCTGGCCCCATCGCAGCCAGGGTTTGCGGGACCGCGCGCACGGGCCGGGACGCTGCCACCCGGGGAGTTGCCGGGCGCAGTTGCAAACCGCGCACAGGCTCGGCGGCAGGCGGTGCGGCGTTCTCGGCCGGCCGGGGCGTGGCGGTTGCGGGCTTGGCGTCGGCGGCCGGTTGGGCGCTGGGCATGAGCAGGTGCGCGAAAATGGGCTCGGGCAGTCGCCCGGGCTCGATCGGGCTGAAGGCATCGCCCAGCGCGTGCAGCGCCAGGGCATGCAGGGCGAGCACCAGGGCCAGCCAGAACCCCATCCGGCGCCAACACGGCCAGCCCCCCAGGCCTGGGGGTCGGGTGCGTCTCGGCGGGTGGATGGGCGGCATGCCCGCATTGTGCCGCGCGCTTCGACGCTTGCGCTGGGGCCCTGCCGGCGTCGGCGGCCGGGGCGCAAGCCCGCTGCTTGCGCCGGCTCACCCCGGGGTCGACGCGCTCCTAAAATCATCCGGATCCTTCAGCATCGCGGCCAGCAGGCCCCCATTCCATGAAACTCGCAAGCCTCAAGGACGGATCGCGCGACGGCCAGCTCGCCGTGGTGTCGCGCGATCTCCAACATGCCGCGTACACCCAAGGCATCACACGTTTGCAGCAGGCGCTGGACGACTGGGACTTCGCCGCGCCGCAGTTGCAGGACTTGTCGGACGCGCTCAACGCCGGGCGAGCGACGCACGCTTTCGCCTTCGATCCGGCGCAATGCATGGCGCCGCTGCCGCGCGCCTACCAGTGGGCCGACGGCTCGGCCTACCTCAACCACGTGGAGCTGGTGCGCAAGGCGCGCGGCGCCGACATGCCGCAGAGCTTTTTCACCGACCCGCTGATGTACCAGGGCGCGAGCGACCACATGCTGGGTGCTCGCGACCCCATCGAAGCCGCCAGCGAAGACTGGGGCATCGACTTCGAGGCCGAGGTGGCGGTGGTCACCGGCGATGTGCCGATGGGCACCACGGCCGATGCGGCGCTGGAACACGTTCGCCTGCTGATGCTGGCCAACGACGTGAGCCTGCGCAACCTGATTCCTCCCGAGCTGGCCAAGGGCTTTGGCTTTTTCCAGAGCAAGCCCGCGAGCGGGTTCAGTCCGGTGGCGGTCACGCCCGATGAGCTCGGTCCAGCATGGAACGGCGGGCGCGTGCACCTGGACATGCGGGTGCAGTGGAACGGCAAACCGGTGGGCTCGGCCAACGCCGGGCCGGAGATGCGCTTTCACTTCGGCCAACTCATCGCCCACGTGGCCAGAACGCGGACGCTGGCGGCGGGCAGCATCGTGGGCTCCGGCACGGTGTCGAGCCAGGACCGCACGCGCGGCTATTCCTGCATCGCCGAGTTGCGGGCGCTGGAGATGATCGAGCATGGCGAGGCACGCACGGCCTTCATGCGTTTCGGCGACAGCGTGCGCATCGACATGCTCGACGCGCAGGGCAAGAGCGTGTTCGGCGCCATCGAACAGCAGGTGCTGCGCGCCGGCGCAGCGTGACGCCGCGCCGGCATGGCGCCGGTGTTCGCGCCGCCGAGGTCAGGGATGCTGGTTGCCGTAGCGGATGCCGGCCTTGACCGAGGCGATGGCCTGATCGATCTGGGCGATGGCATGCAGCCGCCATCCGCCCTTGTTGGGGAGGGCGACTTGCAACTGCTGGCGTGCGGCCAACAGCGCACGCAGCGCTTCATGCATGTGCGGCTGCGGCGCGGCGCTGGCCTGTGGCAGACCGGCGATGAGCGCGGTGCCCAGAGCGAGGGTGGCGATGATTTTTTGCATGCAGGAACTCCTGGAGATGGGTCTGCGGGACACCGGTTGCCGATCGGTTGTGCCCGCGGACGAGGGCTTGGGGGTTTGAGCTTCGCCGTTCATGCCGATTGGCGGATTCGGCTTGGCTCTGTAACGTTGCAGCGCGCCGCATCGGGACAACCGGAGGCCTGCCGATGTAAGCGCTTGTCACCGCGCGCGGCCAGGCCGTGTTTCCAAGCCCGGCGGGCAGCGCTATGCTGGCCGCATCGCTTGCGAGGCTCGCCATGAACCCGTACACCCAAGGTCAAGCCATGCCCGGCATGGAGTTTTTCCAATCGTTGCTCAAGGGCTCGGGCATGCCCACGGGGTTTGCCAGCTGGATGGCGCCGACCATGGACCCGTCGGAGCTGGAGCAGAAGATCACCGATTTGAAGGCGGTGCTGCAATGGCTGGAGGCCAATGCGCGGCTGACCCAGGCCACGATTCAGACCCTCGAGGTGCAGCGCATGACCTTGTCGGCGCTGAAGACCATGAATGTGGATCTGGGCGATTTGGCCAGTCGCATGACCGAGGCCATGCAGGCCGGTGCCCAGGCCATGGGCGCAGCGGCCCAGGACACGGTCGACGCGGGCGGGCCCCGAGCGGACGATCAGCCCGAGCCCGAAGCCGCTTGGGCCCGAGCGCCGGAGCCCGAGGCGGACCTCGAGTCGGGACCGGAGCCCGGGGCGGAGTCGCCGGACGCTGCTTCGGCTTTGCCGGGCGTGATGGACCCGATGCAGTGGTGGAATGCGGTGAGTCAGCAGTTCTCGCAGGTGGCGACGCAGGCCTTGCGCGAAAGTCCCTGGCCGATGCCTGCGGGCGGTGCCACGGCTGGGGTTGCCGGGGCATCGGCATCGTCTGCCGGGACATCGGCAACGTCCACTTCGCCTGCGCGTGGTTCGGCCGGCAAGCCGCAGCCGCGCAAGTCCCGGGCGGAGGCGCGCAGCTCCCGGGCGCAGGCTGCGTCCGAGGCCACGGCCAAGTCTCCGGCTCAATCGGCGGCCAAAACCTCGACCCGAGCCCCAACTGCATCCGGCCCGGGCACCGCACGCAAGGCCACCGCGGCACCGCGCTCTGCTGCAAGCAAGACGCGGCGTGGATCACGCACGTGAGGCCGCCCGATCCACGCGCAACGGTTGCCGGCGGCGGGCTCTTGGCGGTGAGCGGCACCTGGTGGCGTCCGAGGCGCGAAAATAGCGCCGGCAAGCCCGGGGATCGTGCCCCGGTGGAGTCGACCCGGTGCG
>JAJZDV010000105.1 GCA_021846025.1 Pseudomonadota bacterium | reverse complement strand
GGTGGCGATGGGATCGTGCACATGCTCGATGACATGGCACAAGGTGATCACGTCGTAGCAGGCGCTGCGCCCGCCCAGCACCTCGATGCCGCCGTGATGCACCTCCAGCCCGCGCGAGCGCGCGGCCTGCACCGCGCCCGCGTCGAAATCGAGCCCTTCCACCTGCCAACCTGCTTGCCGCGCCAGCAACAGAAAACCACCATTGCCGCAACCGACATCGAGCAAGCGTCCGCCGCCAGCGGGCAGCGGCGGCAGGTGGCGGCATTCGGCATCCGCAGCAGTGCGCAGCGAGGGCAGCAGCGGCAACAGCCAGCGTCCCGCTGGCAACGCGGGGCTGCGCTGCAAGCCGTAGCGATGGTTCTGGTAGCCGTTGATCAGATCGTGCAACAGGCTGCGGATGCGGCCCTTGCGGCGCACGAGGGGACGATCCTCGGCATCGTGGGTGTAATAGCTGGCGTAGGCACGGCCGATGCTCTCAAGCGTGGGCCGGGGATCGAGATAGCCGCTGGCGCAATGCGTGCAGCAGTACAGATCCCACGCGCCATCAGCGACGCAGAACACACGATCGGTCAGCCCCGTGTGGAGCAGGCTGCGCTCGGCGCTGCCGCACACCGGGCAATGCGGCACGGCTTCGAGATCGGCCTGTGGCCAGGGGCGCGCGGTTTCGCTCATGGCGTGTTGTCCTTGTCGGTGTTCGGGCGCATCAGGCGCAGCATGCGCAAGGCTGCGAATGCGCTGGCCGCGACGAGGATGCCGGTCAACACACGTTGCCACGGACCATGCAGCGCGTACACCACCAGCAGGAACGCACCGCAAGCCAGACACAGCAAGCCCACGCTCCGCGCCAGCATCGAGCGCAAGGGCTGCTGCAGCCACCAGGCGGTGAAGTACAGCAGCGCGGCATCCAGCGCCACGCGCAGCGTCCAGGCCAGCGCCGCGCCGGTGATGCCGTACCGATGCACGCCCGCCACCAGCAGCACGGCGAACACCGGCAGTTCCAGCAGGTGCAACTTCGCGGTCAGATCGGATCGGCCATGCGCCTGCAGCAGGGCATAAGGCAGATGCGCAGCACTGTTGAGAAAGATGCCGAGCAGCAGCAGTTGCAGCACGGGGGTGGCCGCATCGGCGAACTGCGCGTTGAGCCATACGCTCAATAAAAAATGTGCGAACACCGCGACCACGAGCACCGCGGGCAACACCAGCACGACCACCGCGCGGATGGCGAGGGCCAGCAATCGTGTCGAGTCTTCCGGTCGCGCCTGGGTTTCCGCTAGCGCTGGAAACAAAGCGTTGACTGCGGTTTGCGGCAGCGACGTGACGCGAGTCGCGGTGTCAAACGGCACCGTGTAATACGCCACCATCGCCGGAGGAAACAGACTGGCGAGATAGAAACGGTCGGCGTAAACCATCAGCGGGCCGACGAGGTTGCTCACCGACAGCCAGCCGCCAAAGTGCAGCGCATGGCGCAGATCGGCGCGGCTGGACCTGACACCCGGCTCGCGCGGCAGCAAGCGGTGCAGTTGCGTCAGCCACAGCAGCATCCACGCCACGCGCGTGGCGGCCAGCGCGGCGATCACCCAGCCGATGTCGGGACGGATCAGCGCCACGATCACCGGCAGACCGAACTGCAGCACGCTCATCGGCATGCGCCACAGGCTGAGCAGTCGGAATTGCTGCAAGCCTTCGAGCGTGCCCATGGCCCCGGTAGCGGCCAGCGCGAACGGAATGGACAGCGCCAGCGCGCGCAGGCCGAAGAGGGTTTCGCGCGCCATCTCGCCACTGAGTGAAAACAATCGATCGACCAGGAACGGCGCGGCCCACCACAACGCCACCAGCCAGAGCGCGCCGAACGCAGCAAGCAGGCCGATCACGCGCCACACCAGCGCCGCCACCTGCCCTCGCGAGCGGCCCTGTCCCAGACTGCTCGACACGGTTTGCGTCAGCGCCCGGCTCAGCCCCAGGTCGAACAGCCCGGAAAAGCCGATCAGCCCCAGCGCCAAGGTGAACACGCCCAATCGCGCCGCGCCCAGCGCGTGCAGCAGGATGGGCAATGCCACCAGCCCCACGCCCAGCGTCACCAGTTGCCCGCCGACATTCCACAAGGCGTTGTGGGCGACCTTGCGGCTCATGGGTTGGGGGTGAACTTCATGGTCGGCAACGACCTGTCGTTCCCAGGCACCGCATGGCTCGGGGAAAGTGGAGGGCAGAACGCTGCGCTCATGCAACGAGCTCGATCCCGAACTCTGCCATGAGCGCATCGACGCTGACGAGTGGTAGTTGCTCGACACTGGCTTGTGCGGCCAGCAGGCGATCGAACGGGTCGCGGTGGGGCGTGTGCCAGCTTCCGGCTTTGAGTGCGTGCGCTGTCGTGATGGGGAGTTCGCTGGCACTGAGCTCGCCCAGGGTCAAGGCATACTGTTCGAGCAGGACTGCAGCGCCGGGCAGTTTGCCCAGCCGGTGCTTGGTGGTGATTTCGAAGGCCGATACCGCGCTCACCAGCAGGGCGTTGTCGGGGTCTTCAAGCAGCGAGCGCAAGCGCGGGCGCAGGCGCTCGGGCTCCAGCACGGCCCAGAGGAAAATGTGGGTGTCGAGCAGCAGCCTCATGCTTCCCAGGCCTTCAGTTCCTCCTCCGGCAGGGGGTCGAAAAAGGTGTCGTCCACATGCCCTTGCAGAATGCCCAGGCGGCGCTTGGCGGGCTTTGCCAGCGGCATCAGCCGCGCATACGGTTTGCCCGCTTTGGCCAGGATGATTTCTTCGCCCGCGTGCGCCTGGTCAATCAGCCGCGAGAGATGCGTCTTGGCGTCGTGGACGTTGACGATTTGGGGCATGGCGATCACCTTAGCTAAGTTGCTTGACTAAGTTTACCGCTGGGGGGGCGGGCACTGTCACCCATCGCGCTTGTACGTCAGGTTGGTGATCTGCTCCGAGATCAGCCCGATCAGAAACACGATCACGCCGGCGCTGAGCAGCAGCGCGCTCATGTTGGTGAAGCGGTGACCGATGGTGAAGGTGTAGGCGTAGTTGCCCAGGCCGAGCAGGAAGAAGCCCGCGGCCACCGGGGCGAACAGTTTGAGCGGCGAGTAGAGCGTCGCGATCTTGAAGATGATGAGCAGGAAGCGCACACCGTCGCGCAGGGGGCGGATGTGGCTGGTGCCCACGCGCCTGGCGGCCACGATGGGCACGTAGGCCACCGGGTAAGCGCTGCGAAAAAACGCCATGGTGCTGGTCGTCGGGTAGGAAAAACCGTTGGGCAGCAGGTGGACGAATTCGCGGAACTTGTCGGCCCTTGCGGCGCGAAAGCCGCTGGTGAGATCGGCCACCTCGTGGTTGGTCATCCAGGTGGCGAGGCGGTTGTACAACCCATTGGCCAGGCCGCGCCCGACGCTGGCCTGCGAGCCGTCGCCACGCGCGCCAACGGCCATGTCGTAACCCTCGGCGAGTTTGGCGAGCAGCCGGGGAATGTCGGCGGGGTCGTGCTGGCCGTCGGCGTCCATGAACACCAGCACCTCGCCGCTGGCGGCGCGCGCCCCGGTTTTGATGGCCGCGCCGTTGCCCATGCCGTAGGGTTTGCTGATGACGCGCGCGCCCGCCTGCGCGGCAACGGCCGCGGTGGCGTCGGTGGAGCCGTCGTTCACCACGATGATTTCGGCCTCGGGGTAAAGCGCCCGAATGCCCGCAACGGTCGTGCCCACGGCGCCCGCCTCGTTGCGCGCGGGCAGGATGATGGAGAGACGGGCGGCTTGCGCCAGCGGCATGTCCGGCAGGTCTCGGGTTTGCGGTTGGGTCAGACGCATGATCCATGCGCTCCAGGGTCCGTTGGCGGCAAGGTGCTGGCGCGACACCCACAGGCTTGCAGGGCAGCATCCGCGGCGCGTTTCACGGCGGTGGTCATGGCCATTCCTTCCGGCTTGCAGGCAATCGGTTCATGCATCGGCGCATTATCGTGCGGCAGGCGGCGGCGCTTTCGCCGCGATTTCTGCGGCGAGCACCTTGCGCAAATGCGCTTCGCTTTGCTGATAGAAGCCGACATGCCGCAGCCAGCGCTGGTGGATGGCGGCCATGCTCCAGCCGCGAATATGTGCCAGCGGCGACGGCACGGCGTTGAGCAGATCGAGCGCCCGTTGCTGCTGCCCGGCGCTTGCCAGTTCCACGGCTAGCCGCAGGCGCGCGCCCACGGGCAAGTCGGGCAGGCGCAAGGCTTGCAGGTCGAGCGTGTACGCCTGCTGCACGTCCTGGTGCGCCAGGGCACGCAGCGCCAGACGGTGCAGCAGATCGCGCCGTACCGCGGTGGTCTGCGCCTGCGGATTGCGCAGGGCGGAGTCGATGAGCCGCAACTCGAAGTCCGGCCCGAACGCGGTGCACCGGTCCATGCCGTCCAGCAGCTTGCCGAACTGGTATTGGGTCACGTTGTCGCTCAGGCGCGCGTGGCCCGCGGCCTGCAACAAGGCCGCGCGCAGCCCGCTCGGGGCCTCGCCCTGGGCGCACGCCACGCCGGCACGGTTGATGAGCAGGATGAGGCTGTGCGGATGTTGCCGTAGCGCCGCGTTCAGCAAGCTGGCGGCTTCGGGGTCGTTGCCCACGCTGGACCATGTGTTGGCCAGATAGCCCTGGGCGCGCGGCGAGTCGGGGTGTTCCCGGGCCCACACCAGCGCCAGTTGAAAGGGCTTGCCCCAGACGTCGGCACGGCGCGCGGTTTGCAGCGCGAACAAGGCCAGCAGGGCGATGGCGAGCCAAAGCGGCCAGCGGCCGGGCCGTGGTGCAGCGACGTCCCCCTCCCTGTCTCCACCACCGTCGGGGGAGGTGAAAACGCTCCCGGCCCGCGCGTGGGCAGCGCGGAGGTGCAGATTGCAGTACGCCCGCACCAGCGCCATGGCCAGCGGCAGGAACATCAGCCCCGCAGGCAGGTAGTTGCGATGCTCGAAGGCAAGCTCCAGTTGCAGCCAGGTGCTCTCCATCACCTGCCCTGCCAGATAGAACCCCACCGCTGCGCCCGCCGCGGCCACCACCGGATGCCGTGCCCGGCGCGACAGCGCCGCAAACAGCAACAGTGCCAGAATGCCCAGCACCGCAAACAGCGTGGACAGCGGCTGCAGCAGCCCGGTGGACAGGACGATGTCGTCGTGGAACAAGCCGCCATCGTGCGTGTGCGCCAGCCAGATGTCGCCCAGATACGTCCAGACGATGCGGCTTTCGGTCAGCAGCCGTTGCAGCGGCGTGAAGTCGCGCCCGGCCGTGGCCCCCGTCCACAGCCCGGGCAGGTACAGGGCCAGGTAGGCCAGCACCGCCAGCGCCGGCAGCCGGACGAACACCCAGCGCCAGGCCAGAAACGCGCGCCCGCCCTGCACCCGCGCGTTGTGGTTGCGGTCGAACACCAGCGCCTCCAGCACCCAGGCCAGCAGCGGCAGCAGCGCACCATTTTCTTTGCTGAGCACGGCCAGCAGCGTGCCCAGCGTGAGCGACACACTCATCCACGCATAGCCCGCGCGTTGGCGCCCCTGCCCCAGCAGCGCCCGTCCCCGCGCGTAACCCCACAGCCCGGCGAACACGAACGTGGCGGCCAGCATGGCCATGCGCTGCACCACGTACAACGTGGTGGAAACCCAGAACGGGTCGAGCAGCCACAGCCCGGCCGCCAGCACCCCGGCCCAGGCCGCCGGCTTGCGCGCCATGCCCAGCGCGCGCGCCAGGGCCGCGCTCAAGCCGGCGAGCAGCGCGCCGTTGAGCAGGTGCAGGGCCACATTGGTCAGCTTGAAGGGCTCGGACGCAGCGGGCCAGTTGCGGGCGTCGAGCAGAAAGGTCGCCAGCGACAACGGCCTGCCCGTCGGCCCGGCAAAGCCGGAGGTGAGAAAAGCCACCACCTTCCACCAGGTGTCGATGCGGCCGTAGTCCCCGAGCGTGGCGAGGTTGGAATAGTCGTCGAACAGGAAGGGGCCGTTGCGTCCCGGCCAATAGGCCAGCCAGGCGACGAGCAGCAAGGCGGCGAGGGCGAGCGCGGGCAGGAGACGGCGCCCGATGGACGGGGAATTGGTGCGCGTTGGCATGGTCACGATCCCCCCACCCCAGCCCTTCCCGCGCGTGGGGAGGAGGCATTCGATCGCTCCCCTGCCCCGTGGGGGAGGTCGGGAGGAGGGGCTTCATGCCCGACCGCCGCAGCCTTCAGCGCCAGCTCCTGCGACAGCTTCTCGATTTGCGCATCGTGGATGCCGAAACGATTGAGTTCGCGCATGCGCTCCAGCACCTGGCTGGCGTCACCGTCCAGCCCGGCCGCGATTTGCATCACCACCAGATTCTTCCAGTACGCGTACTGGTCTGGATCGAGCGCCACGGCGCGCAGCATCAGGCGGTAGGCCAGCGGGTTGTCGTGGGCGAGGTTGGCGGCGAAGTTGGCCTGCAGGGTGACGAGGTCGGCGCGGCCGGGGTTGCGCTGCACGGCAAACGCCATCACGTGGCCGAGCTGCTGCAAATCGTCCGGCGTGTAGCGGCACACGCCGTTGATGCCGCACTGAATCAGGCTGTAGAGCGAGCTCACGTCCTCTGCGCTCATGGGCGAGATGGCGATGGTATGGTGCATCTCGGCCCACCAGCGCGGCCGGATGGGCAGGCCATTCTTGGCCGACATGAACACCAGCGCCTGCAGCGGCTGCAGGTCGGCGCCGGGGAGCAGCGCGCCCTGTTCCGTCTGCCGCATGCCCATCTGGAACAGTGGGCTGGCCTTGCCCTGCGCGGTGATGAGCATCATGCGGCCCAGGTCGTAGCTGGCGCGGGGCGACTGCGGGTGCGTGGTTGCCTCGAAATACGCCAGCCGGTAGGGATTGCCCCAGACCTGCGCCCGCAGCCCCGTGAACAGGCCGTACAGCGCAATCAGCGCCGACACCGCGCCCACGGTGAGCAGCCGCAGCGTGCCGCGGCGCCCGGCATCGGGCGGGCTCCAGGTGAACAGCAGCGCGAACAGCGCCAGAAACACGCCCCAGTCCGGAAGGTAGTTGCGGTGCTCGTACACCAATTCCAGCGGCACGAAGGTGGACAGCAGCGACTGCCCCGCAAACCACCACAACACCCCGAAGGCGAACAGCGGCAGGCGGCGGCGCAGCGCCAGCGCCGCGCCCAACAACGCCGCCAGAAACGCCCAGCTCGCCAACGTGGTCCACGGCGACAGCCAGCCGGTGGAGACGCGGATGTCGTCGTGGTAAAGGCTCAGCGCATCGGGCGTGGGCAGCACGATCCAGCGCAGATAGTCCACCAGCACGCGGCCCTCGGTGAACAGCCGCTCGGCCAGCGTGAAGGGGCGGGCGGCGTAGGCCGTGCCGTTGAGTGCGCCCGGCAGCAGCCACGCCAGCCCGAGCGCGCCGGGAATCAGCAGCAGCACGACGAACACCGGAATCAGCGGATGCAGGCCGGAGCGGGATGATGCGGGGGTTGGGATGGTGGTGGGGGTGGCGAGCGTGGGCCGCGCCAGCGCCCCGCGCAGCACCACCCATTCCAGCACGAAGGCATAGGCCGGCAGCATCACCCCGGTCTCCTTCGCCAGCACGGCCAGCGTGGTGCCCAGCGCCAGACTGCCCCTGACCCACGCCAGCGCGCCGCGCCTGCCGTCGATCAGCCGCATGCGCCCATGCCAGTAGGCCAGCAGCCCGAGCAGCACGAACGCGGAGGCCAGCGACTCCTCGCGCTGAATCACATACAGCACCGCCGTGAGCTGAATCGGCGCCAGCACCCAGGCCGCGGTGGCCAGCAGCGCCAACGTGGGCGCGGCCACCAGCCACGGGCGTGGCGCCCGGCTCTCCAGCCAGCCCAGCACCCGCACCGACAGCAGCCACACCAGCCAGCCGTTGAACAGGTGCAGCAGCACATTGGCCAGCTTCAGCGGCCAGGGGTGCATGCCGGTGAACCACATCTGCGCCGCGAACGTCAGCATCGACAGCGGTCGGTCCAGCGGCCCGGCGTCGGCGCTCCAGATGGCATGCCAGAAATGCGCATGCAGCGCGCTCTGCGCCAACGCCGTGTTGTCCACCAGATTGCCGAAATCGTCGAACACATACCCACCGGCAAGCCCCGGCCAGTACACCAGCAGACCGAGAGCGAGGATGGCGAGCAGCACCAGCGTGGCGGCCACCGCGTTGGGCTTGCCCGGCGCCGACGTCATGGCTTCCCCGTTGGCACGGCGGCTGGCGTCCGCAACAAGAACAAGTGGGGTCTGTCCCCCTTTCTTTTTTTGTCTCGACCAACTGTTTTCATTCAAGCCAAGGAGAAAAGAGAAATGGAAAGAGAGAGAAATGGGGTCAGACCCAGAGAGAAATGGGGTCAGACCCCGATTAGGCACCGATTAGGCACGAGTAGGCAATTAGGGAGTTGAGGCGGGCTTCGGGCGGCCCGGAATTCCGGGGACGGCGCGGCGGCCGAGTGTGCGTTGCAATTCCTGGGCGAACCGTGCATCGCCGAGGGCGTAACTGCCATGCAGGGCGGCGCGAATGGCATCCACAAGTCCTGGCGCGAGTTCGGTTTGGAACAAACCACGGTACGCCACCTGCCGCTCGGCGGCGGTCGCGCCCAAGGCCGCGTAAACAGCGTGTGCCTGAATCAGCCCATCGTCCTCACCTTGCGCGTTGGTGCGATAACTCGACCAGCGGTAATCGCCCGGATGCTCCACCATGCGTGCCCGCACCGGGTTCAATTCAATATAGCGGTGGCAAGCCAGAAAATACCCCTCTTGCTGCACCAGACTGGAGCGAAAACGGCCCTCCCAAAGCGTGCCGGTGCGCCGATAGGTCCGATTGACATACTGCACATACCGCTGACCAAGGGTTTTCATCATCTGTCCGGGCGCATCCGCATGCTCGGAGGACAGCAGCAGATGCACATGGTTGGTCATCAGCACATAAGCGTGAATGTGGCAATCCGTTTTGCGGGCAGCATCGAGCAGCCAGTCGAGATATGCGCGATAGTCCTCGTCGGCAAAAAAGCACGCCTGCCGATTATTGCCGCGCTGAATCAGATGCAGCGGGACATGAGGCAGCGTGAGCCGTGGGCGCCGTGGCATGGGAAGGCGATGGAGAGCAACGATACCTGGAGCATAACTGAAAATGGGGTCTGTCCCCATTTTCATTTTCCTATTCCCCCGCCCGCCGCAGCGCCGCCTCGATAACCTGGGCCGAGATGCGGAAGTCGGAGTCGTGCAGCCGCTCGAACACCGCGCGGGCCGATGGAATCAGTTGCCGCGCTTTCGCCATGCCGATCACTGCCGCCGTGCCCGCAACCGATAAACCGTGCTCCTGCGCAATGGCCCGTCCTGCCCGCTCGTCCATCAGCAGCAGGGCTGGGCCGCCGTTGGCAAGCGCCAGGCGGATGCAACTGGCTTCCCCCGCGTCCAGGTCGGGCAGGTCCGGCAAGGCTGGCGCTTGTGCACTGGCGCGCAGCCACCCTCGCCGCTCGGCATCGCGGATCGTGGCCTCTTCCGCATAGCCCTTGTCCGCCAGCACCTCGCCCCTCACCTCCGGCGGCATCCAGACCGTGCCGAACAGCGCCCCCAGCCAGGGCAAACCGTCCACCCGCGCCAGGCCGATCACGGGGCTGGCGTCGATCAGGACGATGCGGCCAGCCATGCGTCGAGCGTGTCCATGTCGCCGCCCGCCTCCACCGCGTCAAGCTGAACCACGGCAATGCCCAGGCGCGACAGATGCGAGGCGAACGCGCTCACCCCCATGCCCGCCAGCGCCGCAGCGCGCGGCAACGACAAGGCCCCGTCGCGGAACAGCGCCGTGGCCAGCGCGGGCTTCACCCCCGCGAACGACAGCGCCCCCACCGCCTCGATGCCCACCATCAGCGCGTCCGGGCGGTC
>JAJZDV010000104.1:6328-9905 GCA_021846025.1 Pseudomonadota bacterium | reverse complement strand
AGATGCTGGCCATCGGCCGCGCGCTGATGGCCAAGCCCCGATTGCTGCTGCTCGACGAGCCCAGCCTGGGGCTGGCGCCGATCATCGTGCGCGATATTTTTCGTTCCCTGCGCCAGATCCGGCAGCAGGGCATGACCTTGCTGCTGGTCGAGCAGAACGCACGCATGGCGCTGAAGCTGGCGGACCGTGGCTATGTGCTGGAAACCGGGCGCATCGCCCTGCAGGCCAGCGCGCGCGACCTGCTCGAATCGCCCGAGGTGCAGGCCACGTATCTGGGCAAGGACACCGCGGCGGCGCATTGAGCCGGGCGACGCGAATGGGCGCCGGGCCTCAGTTCTGGCCCGCCAACCCCGGCGGCAGCCGCAGCCGGGCCATGCGGCGGCGCAGTTGGCGCAGGTGTTGCCGCTGGGTTCGGGCCTGATCGGTGTCGGCTCGGGCGTAGCGCCAGCGTTCCAGGGCGTCGAGCAGGGCGCAGGCTTCGGTGACGGCGGCGGGCGCCAGTGCGCTCTGGCGCAGGCGCGCGGCCAGCGCCGCTGGGGGATCGGACGCGGCGCAGGCGATGCCGGCTTGGCTCAGGCGCGCGCGCAGCACGGCGTAGGCGGCATCCCAGGGGTCGGTCTTGCGGCGCTCCCACACCAGCAGCAGTCCCATGAGGCTGACGGCCAGGCTGAGCGCGGCAACCGCCAGCGCGGAGAGCTGCGCCCAGTTGGGCTGCGCCATGCCGAGCTTGCGCAGCAGGTTGTCCTGCCGGGTCTGGCCGTAGTCCAGAACCCACTGGTTCCAGGCGTTGTTGAGCGCATCGCTCAGGTTGCGCAGCCGCAGCAGCAGCGCGGCGTCGCGCGGGCCGAAGGCGGCGATGCCGAGCAGCGGCTCGCGCGCGGCGAGGGTCTGTCCGCTGCGGTCGATGCGGGAGGGGTCGACCATGGCGGTGGGGTCGGCGCGCAGCCAGCCATGTCCGGCCACCCAGTATTCGGCCCAGGCATGGGCGTCGCTCTGGCGCACCACCCAGGTGTGGTCCAGGGGGTTTTCGCGTCCGCCCTGGTAGCCGGTGACGATGCGCGCCGGTATGCCGGCGGCGCGCAGGAGCACGACGAAGGCCTGGGCATAGTGCTCGCAAAAGCCGACGCGGCGGTCGAACAGAAAGTCGTCGATCTGGTTGCGCCCAGGGTAGGCGCCGGGGTTCAGGCTGTAGTGGAAGGGCTCGTGGCGAAACATCTGCAGCACGGTTTGCGCCACCTGCAGCGGGCCACCGCCATCCGCCCGCGCCTGGCGAGCGAGGCGCTCACCCAGGGCGACGGTGCGCGGGTTGTCGCCGGGAGGCAGTTGCAGATCGGCGGCGAGGCGCGGGCTCAACCGGCGTGGCCCGTAACTGAAACGGGGGTAGGAAGTGATGTCGTAGCGCGTGAGTCGGGTGATGGGCCGGCTGGCGCGCAGTTCCAGGTTGGAAAGCTGGGTCACGTCGGTCTGCGGCTGGCCGTCGAGCACGGGAGCGCCTTCGGCGGCATCGAGCGCGAAGATGAAGGGTTGCTGCGACGGCTGCAGCGTGACGGCGTAACGGATGCCGGGGCCTTCGGTGCGGACGTTGCGCGGCTGGTCGAGCCCGGCGGACATGGCCTGCGGGCTGACGGGCAGCGGGCTCCATTGCCGGCCGTTGAAGTGGGTGAGCACCGGGCCGCGCCAGTACAGCTCGCGCTCGGGTGGACGCGGGCCGAGAAACTCGACTCGAAACGCCACGCTGTCGTCGCGCGCCAGGCTGGCGATGGAGCCGGCGTCCATCTGATCGGACAAGCCGGTGGCGTTGGACGCTGAACTCGGCAGCGCCCACAGCGGTCCGGCGAAGCGCGGAAACAGCAGGAACAGCACGACCATGGCCGGTGTGCCGAATGCCAGCAGCTTGGTCGTGAGCCACAGGCGCTGGCGCAGCGGCGGTTCACCGGCGGGCAGGTTCGCGTTGACCAGGGCGGTGATCCACCCCGCCGTGGCCAGCAACATCCAGCCGGCGGTGAGGGCCGATTGCGAGTACAGGAAATTGGCCGAGACGCCGAAAAAGCCGAGGTAGAACAGCACATAGGCGTCGCGACGGTTGCGCGTTTCCAGTGCCTTGAGCCCGAGCAGCAGGCTGACGAGGGTGATGCCCGGGTCACGCCCGAAGATGGTGTGGAATTGCAGCAAGGCGCCGGCTACGCCGAGCATGAGCAGCAGCGCCAGCCACCAGCGCGACGGCAGCGGCCGGTTGCGTCCAGCGAGCAGGGCGCGCCACGCCAGCAAGGCGCCAGACCCCGCCACCGCCCAGCCCGGCAGGTGTGCGGTCAGCGGCACCAGGGTGATGGCGGCGACGGCAAGCAGGAACAGCGTGTCGCGCGCGTCGCGTGGCAAGGCGCGCAGATGGGCCAGCCATCGGGTCGAGGTGCGCAGCGGCGGCGGGGTGGCCTGCATGGCATCAACCGACAGCAGTGTCGGGCAGGCCGTAGCCGGCTAGGGCGCGCAGGCACCGGCGTGCGTGCGCAGGGCCGTGGCCCGGGGGGATGTCACGTCCGGGCAGGCGCAGGCCGTAGGGCTGGGGCGCCTGCGCGGCCGCCAGCACCCAGGCGCACAGGCGCGACAGTCGCGCTTCGAGCGGTCGTGCCGCGGGCAGATCGGCCCAGTCGAGCCAGCGCTCGGGCTGGGCCGTGGCGGGGGTGGCGGCGCGCACGACGAGGTCGTCGCTCGCGGCTTTTTTCCACACCACGTGGCGCAAGGCGTCGCCACGGCGGTAGGGGCGAAGGTCGTCAAGCTCGTCGCCGAGAACCTGGCGCGTGGGCACCTGGCCATCACGGCGAACCTGATGCTGCGCCGGCAGGGGTGGCGGCGGGTTTTCGGGCTGCGGATAGACCCAGAGCGCGGCGCCGGGTCGCCACACACTCCAGGCGCGCCACAGGCCGAGCGGATAGCGGCTCTCGATCCGCAGCACCGGCCAGGGCTGGTGCCCGCGCGCGGGTGGCGTCCAGGGCAGGGTGAAGTCGGCGGTGGCGTCGCGCCCCACGTCGAGTGCATGCCAGGCCTGGCGTGCGGGGCTGAGCTGCAGGCCCCAGCGCTCGCGCCCGGGGCTGTGCAGCTGCAGGCGCAGCGCGGCTGGCTGGCCGGCGTAGAGCTGGGCGTCGTCGGGCATGCGGGCCGCGAGGGTCAAGCCGCGCACATTGTTGTGGGTGATGTGCAGCGACACCAGGGCGCTGCCCGCGAGCAGGAAGGTCAGCAGGTAGCCGAGGTTGAGCTGGTAGTTGATGGCCGCGACCAGCAGCACCATCAGGGTGATGGCGAAGAACCAGCCGGCACGCGTGGGCAGGATGTAGACGTTGCGATGCCCCAGCAGAGTTTGCCCCCCGGGCTCGTGCCGCGCCTGCGCCCAGCGGCCGAAGCGCTCGCGCAGGCTGTTGGGCGCGGGCGGACGCGGTCCCGAGGCAGTTCCCCTGCCGGGCCCGAGGCGGCGCGCTGCGAGCGTGCTGGCGGCGGGCTTGCTCAACGCGGGCTCCGCAGGGTGAGGGGTTGTGCTGCCGCCAGGCCAAGGTGCGCAAACGGTGCGGGGGGCGCAAACATGGCT
>JAJZDV010000104.1:0-6228 GCA_021846025.1 Pseudomonadota bacterium | reverse complement strand
GAGCCGGCGGTTTCGGCCGCCGGGTGCAGGCGGTGCACGGCGATGGCCGGGAGCACGCTCTGCACGTCTTCCGGGCTGCAGTAGTCGCGCCCTTGCAGCAAGGCATGGGCGCGGCTGGCGCGCAACAGGGCCAGGCCGGCGCGGGGGCTCAGACCTTCGGCGAAGCGGCGCGGGTCACGCGTGGCGGCGAGCAGGCGCTGCACATAGTCCACCAGCGCTGCGGCGACATGCACGGCCTGCGCCTGCTGCTGCAATGCGGCCAACGTGGTGACGTTGAGCAGGGCGGGCAGACGGGCCAGCAGGCTGCGACGGTCTTCGCCCAGCAGCAAGGCGCGCTCGGCGGCGGCGTCGGGGTAGCCGAGCGACAGGCACATGAGAAAGCGGTCGAGCTGGGACTCGGGCAGGGCGTACGTGCCGCGCTGGTCGTGCGGGTTCTGTGTGGCAATGACGAAAAACGGCGCAGGCAGGGTCCGGGTGGCCCCGTCGATGCTCACCTGGCGTTCTTCCATTGCCTCCAGCAAGGCGCTTTGCGTCTTGGGCGGGGCGCGATTGATTTCGTCGGTCAGCAGCACCTGGGTGAACACCGGACCGGGATGAAAGGTGAAGGCGCCGGTGTTGCGGTCGTAGACGGTGACGCCGAGCAGGTCGCCGGGCATGAGGTCGGCGGTGAACTGCACGCGCGAGAACTCCAGCCCGAACGTGTGCGCCAGGGTGTGGGCCAGGGTGGTTTTGCCGACGCCGGGGAGGTCTTCGATCAGCAAATGGCCGCCCGCCAGCAGGCAGCACACCGCCAGCCTGGATTGCACATGCTTGCCGACCAGCACGGTGTCGATCTGGGCCACCAGGGCAGCGAGTTGGGGGTTCATGGGGGTCGAGGACGCGGCGCGAACCGCCGTAGCACAATGAACCAGCATTGTGCCTACGCACTCTGGAATCGGCTGGGTGCGGGGCATGGACAATCGTCCGATGCCGAATTGCAAGGAGACCCCATGCGCACCGGGTATTACACCCACCCCGATTGCAGCCTGCACGAGATGGGCACGGATCATCCCGAAAGTCCGCAACGCCTGGCCGCGATCGACGACCGGCTGATGGCCAGCGGCCTGGACTGGGCGCTGCTGCGCCCCTCGGTGCCGCTGGCGGACGAGCCGACGATGGAACTGGCGCACAGCGCCGCTCTGCTTTCAGGCCTGCGCGAGAGCGGCCGCATCGAGGCCGGTTATGCCTGGATCGACCCCGATACGGCGATGAACCCGCAGACCTGGCAGGCCATCCGCCGTGCCGCCGGGGCGGCCATCGCAGCGACCGACGCGGTGCTGGACGGCAGCCTCGACAACGCGTTCTGTGCCATCCGCCCGCCGGGCCACCACGCCATGCGCGCGCAGGCGATGGGTTTTTGCTTCGTCAACAACGTGGCGGTGGCGGCGCGCCATGCGCTGGACAAGCGCGGGCTGGAGCGCGTGGCCATCGTCGATTTCGACGTGCACCACGGCAACGGCACGGAAGACATCTTCAGCGGCGATGCACGGGTGCTCATGGCCAGTTTTTTCCAGCACCCCTTCTACCCGTACTCCGGTACCGAACAACCGGCCGCCAACATGCTCAACGTGCCGCTGCCGGCCTACAGCAACGGCGCCCGGGTGCGCGAGGTGGTGCAGCAACAGTGGCTGCCCCGACTGCGCGCTTTTGCCCCGCAAATGCTGTTCATCTCCGCCGGTTTCGATGCTCACCGCGAAGACGACCTCGGCCAGATGGCGCTGGTGGAGGCCGATTACGCCTGGATCACCCGCGTGCTGCGCGAACTGGCGGAGGAGGTGTGCGCAGGGCGCATCGTCTCCTGCCTGGAAGGGGGCTACAACCTGAGCGCCCTGGGCCGCAGCGTCGCGGCCCATGTGCGCGTGCTGGCGGGCCTGGACGACTGAGGCGCCGCAAGCCGCAGCACGCAGTGTCCGGCGCGCAAGCTCACAGCAAGATCCGAAGCGCAACATGGCACCAAAGACCACCACGGAGACCCGCATGAACGACACCGACCTCGCGCCCAACGCGGCCAATCACGCGCCGCTCACACCGCTGATTTTTCTCGATCGCGCCGCTGACCTGTACCCCAGGCGCCTGGCCATCGCTCATGGCGGGCTGCGCCGCACCTGGGCTCAGACGCGTGAGCGTTGCCGCCGCCTGGCCTCCGGCCTGATGCGGCATGGCTTGCAACCCGGCGATGTGGTGGCGGTGATGCTGCCCAATGTGCCGGCCATGGTGGAGGCCCATTTCGGGGTGCCGCTGGCCGGCCTGGTGCTCAATGCGCTGAACACCCGGCTGGATGCCGAGGCTTTGGCCTACATGCTGCTGCATGGCGGCGCCAAGGCGGTGCTGGTGGATGCCGAACTGACCGGCGTGATGCGCCGGGCGCTGGACCTGGCGGTGGCACAGGGCCTGCCGGCGCCGCTGGTGGTGGACGTGCCCGATCCCGAATTCGTCGCGCAGGGCGAGTCCATCGGCAGCCTGGACTACGAGGCGCTGCTGGCCGGGGGCGACCCGGCGGATGCCTTGCCGGGTGTGGCGCACGAGTGGGAGTCCATCGCCCTGAACTACACCTCGGGCACCACCGGCAAGCCCAAAGGTGTGGTCTATTCGCACCGCGGCGCCTATGTCAACGCGGTCTCCAACATCCTGGAATGGGACATGCCGCGCCACCCGGTGTACCTCTGGACCCTGCCGATGTTCCATTGCAATGGCTGGTGCTTTCCCTGGACGGTGGCGGCGCGTGCCGGCATCAACGTGTGTCTGCGCAAGGTCGAGGCGCCGGCGATCTTCGAGCGCATGCGCAGCGAGGGCGTGACGCACTACTGCGGCGCGCCCATCGTCCACGGCCTGCTGGTGAACGCGCCCGCGCCGATGAAAGCCGGCATTGCGCAAACGGTGCGGGCGATGGTGGCGGGGGCCGCGCCGCCGGCCGCGATGATCGAGGGCCTGGAGGCCATGGGCTTCGAGCTCACCCATGTGTACGGCCTCACGGAGGTCTACGGGCCGGCCACGGTCTGCGCCAAGCAGGCCGAGTGGGAGGCACTGCCGCTGTCCGAGCGTGCCCGCCTGAACGCGCGCCAGGGTGTGCGTTACCACCTGCAGGACGGAGCCACGGTGCGCGACGCCGAAACCCTGGTGGAGGTGCCGCACGACGGCCGGACCATGGGCGAAGTCATGTTCCAGGGCAACATCCTGATGAAGGGCTATCTGGGCAACCCGCAAGCGACGGCCGAAGCCTTTCGTGGTGGCTGGTTCCACACCGGCGACCTGGCGGTGGTCGACCCCGACGGCTACATCAAGATCAAGGACCGCAGCAAGGACATCATCATCTCCGGCGGCGAAAACATCTCCAGCATCGAGGTGGAAGATGTGTTGTACCGGCATCCGGCGGTGATGGTGGCGGCGGTGGTCGCCATGCCCGACGCGACATGGGGCGAGACGCCTTGCGCCTTCATCGAACGCAAGCCCGGCGCGCAGACGACGGCCGAGGACATCAGGGCTTTTTGCAAGCTCCATCTGGCCGGTTTCAAGGTGCCGCGCAAGGTGGTGTTCGGCGAGGTGCCGAAGACTTCCACCGGCAAGATCCAGAAATTCGCGCTGCGCGAGCAGGCCCGCTCGCGCGACGCCATCGATCGGTGAGCGCAGCATCAACGACCCCGCTGCGCATCCAGCAACACCAAGGAGATCGCCATGCATGCCGTACTGCAAACCCAACCCCCTGTGCTGCTCAACACCCGCGACGCGCGCGGCGTGGTGACCCTCACCCTCAACCGGCCGCAGGCCTTCAATGCCCTGTCGGACGCCATGCTGGGCGCGCTGCAGGCCGAAATCGACGCGCTGCAGGGTGATGCGGCCGCGCGTGTCGTCATCATCCAGGGCGCGGGCCGGGCCTTCTGCGCCGGGCACGACCTGAAGGAAATGCGCGCCGAGCCGAGCGCGGAGAAAAGCGGCGATCTGTTCGAGCGCTGCAGCCAGGTCATGCTCGGTCTGCTTGCACTGCCGCAGCCGGTCATCGCCCGGGTGCACGGCATGGCCACCGCGGCCGGCTGCCAGCTCGTGGCGCAGTGCGACCTGGCGGTGGCGGCCAGCGATGCGCGCTTCGCCGTCTCCGGCATCAACGTCGGCTTATTCTGTTCCACCCCCAGCGTGCCGCTGGCGCGCAATGTGCCGCGCAAGGTGGCGATGGAGATGCTGCTGACCGGCGACTTCGTCGACGCCGCCACCGCGCTGCAATGGGGTCTGGTGAACCGCGTGGCCGCCCCCGAGGCGCTGGATGCCGAGGTGGAGGCGCTGGTGGCGAGCATTCTGGCCAAGCCGGCCTCGGCCATCGCCATGGGCAAGGCCCAGTTCTACCGTCAGGTCGAAATGGGCCTGGCCGGCGCCTACCAGCTGGCGGGCCAGACCATGGCCTGCAACTTCATGACCGATGCGGCGCTCGAAGGTGTGCAGGCCTTCATCGACAAGCGCCCGCCGGCGTGGCGTGCCGGGCATTGAAGTCCGCTGGCTTACGGGCTGCGCGCCTTGACGACGGCCCTGCCCGGGCAGAGCACGGGCGGCAGGTGCACGGCGCTTGCTGCCGATAGCATGCGGTTTTAGTCCGGCTGCACGTATCCATGGAATCTCCCCTGCTTCTCGCCGTGCTCCACCATCCCTGGGCACAACTGCGCTGGCAACTGCTGCTGATTGCGGGTGCCTTGCTCCTGGGGCTGGTCGCAGGCATGTGGCTGGAGCGTCGCCTGCTGGAGGCCGCCACCTGGAAGGCGGCCCTGCGCGCAGCACTGGGCGACAGCGTGGGCATGCCCATCGTCGCGCTGCTGTCGCTGCAGTTTGCGCGTCACGCCACCCCCATGCTGCGCAACGCGCCCTTGCTCAAGCTGGCACTGCCGGCGCTGGCTGTGTGGCTGCTGGTGCGGGTTGCGGCTCGGGCTTCGCAACGCGCGTTTCCGGGCAGCGAGCCCATCCGTTTTCTGGTGCGCGGCCTGAGCTGGCTGGCCTGGCTGGGCTTGCTGCTCTACCTGAGCGGGGCGTTGCCGGAAATCATCGAGGCGCTCGACGCGTTTTCCTTCCATCTCGGCAACCAGCGTCTGACCGGCTGGACATTGGTGCGCGGCATCGCCTCCATCGCCATCACGCTGGTGCTGGCCTTGTGGGTGTCGTCGCTGCTGGAAAGCCGATTGCTGGCGTCGCCGCTGGAAATCAATCTGCGCCTGGTGTTGTCGCGCCTGATTCGCGCCGGCATCTTCACCATCGCCCTGCTGGTGGCGCTGCAGATGGTGGGCATCGACCTCACCGTGCTGGGCGTGTTCGGCGGCGCCCTGGGCGTGGGCCTGGGGTTGGGCCTGCAGCGCATCGCGGCCAACTACGTATCGGGTTTCGTCATCCTCCTGGAGCGCAGCCTGCGGGTCGGCGACAACGTGCGTCTGGATACCTTCCAGGGCAAGATTCTGGACATCAAGACCCGCTACACCGTGGTGCGCAGCAGCGGCGGTACCGAGTCCATCGTGCCCAACGAAATGCTGATCTCCAACCGCATCGAAAATCTGTCCTACACCGACCCCAATGTGTGGATGTCGACCACCGTCTCGGTGGGCTATGCCAGCGACCTGGATACCGTGCTTCCGCTCATTCGGCAGACGGCCATCTCGGTTGCCCGCGTGTTGCACGACCCGGCTCCCAACGCCGTGCTCAGCAACTTCGGCAGCGACGGACTGGAGATCACCATCGGCTACTGGATCGCCGACCCCGAAAATGGCACCCTGAATATCCGCGGCGCCGTGAATCTGGCCGTCTGGCGCGCGCTCAAAGCCGCTGATGTCGAGCTTCCCTTCCCGCAGCGGGTGCTGCATTGGGGCCCGGGTCAAAAACCGGAGCGCCCTTCCGCCGCGGCGCCGGATGAGCCTTTGCCTCCGGGCGGCAACCCCATGCAGCCGGCGCCAGGGGCTTGATTCGGCCTGCGCAGGCCGATACACTGGAAAAAAGAACGGTCGTTCGATTTTTGGGTTGTTGGCCCTTGACTCCGTGGCGCGGAGTGGCGCTGCCTATACTCGCAGACCGTTGTTGCCATTCCTCAGGAGTCTTGAATGAAAGTGCTGGTCGCGGTCAAGCGCGTGGTCGATTACAACGTCAAGGTGCGGGTCAAAACGGACGGCAGCGGCATCGACACCGCAGGCGTGAAGATGAGCATGAACCCCTTCGACGAGATTGCCG
>JAJZDV010000103.1 GCA_021846025.1 Pseudomonadota bacterium | reverse complement strand
CCGACGACCGCCTGGCGGACGCCCTGACCACAGCGGCCACAGCCGCGTTGGTCGGTGCGCGGCAACAGTTGCTGACCGATGTGCTCGTCGCCTGGTTCGCCGCACAACGCGCCCGGGCCGAGGCAGAGCTGGCGCAGCAAAGTCTCGGCTTGATGCTGCGCCAGGTGCAGGCCCTGCAACGGCGCCAGTCGCTGGGCGACGCCAGCCTGCTGGAGCTGGAGCAGGTGCAGGCCGAGGAGGCGCGCGCGCAGTCGGCCCTGCTGCTGGCGCACGGGCTGGCGTCGAGCAGCCGCGCCGCGCTGGAGGCGCGCTATCCCGCGCTCGCGGCCGACCCCACCCTGGACGGGCAGGCCGGGAGCACGGCGCAGCTCGCCCTTCCCGCTCGGTCAGGCGACGCGCTGCGCGCCCTCGTGGAGCAACGCAGCCCCGCCCTCGCACGCGACCGCGCCGCGCTGCAGCAGGCGCAGGCAAACGCCGGGCAGGCGACGGCAGCGCGCAGCCCGCAGCCCACGGTGGGGGCCTACGTCGGCTCCGATCGCGGCGGTCGCGAACGCATCATCGGTCTGCAGTTTGCCGTGCCCTTCGGCGGCCCGGCGCGGGTGTCGACCGAGCGCGCCGCACGGGCTGAAGTGGATGCGGCGCAATGGCGCCTGCAGGACACCCAGGCGCAGACGCTGGCCGAATTCCAGCGGCTGTGGGCGACCTCCCAATCGCAGGCTGCGGGCGCGCAGGCGATGGATCAGGCCGCGCAGGCGCAGACGCGGGCCAGTGCCCGCATGCTGCGCGCCTACCAGTTGGGCGAAGCCGGCATCTCCGACTGGCTGCTGGCCCGCCGCAGCGCACTCGACGCCGTGCGGCAGGCGCTGCAATCGCGCTTCGACGCTGCCCAGTCGGCGGCGCTGCTCAAACTGCAGGCCGGGCTGCTGTTCGAGTCGTCGACCAGCGTAGCCGTGATGCCGGCGGCAAACCCCGATTGAGCCCGACAGACGTGTTCTCCATGCGGATCCGCCGGTCAAGCCCGCTGCGCCACGGCGAGGCAAGGTGGACAGATTCGCGGCGCCTGGCGCAGCAAGGTCTCGCGCAGCAATCGCATGCCGTTGAACACCACCAGCAGGCTGGCCCCCATGTCGGCGAACACCGCCATCCACAAGGTCGCCACGTCGCTCAGGGCCAAGGCGAAGAACACCGCCTTGATGCCCAGCGCCAGGGCGATGTTCTGCTTGAGGATCGTGGCGGTGCGCCGGCTCAAATGGATGAAGTCGGCGATCTTGCGCGGGTCGTCGTCCATGATGGCGACATCGGCGGTTTCCAGCGCGGTGGCGGTGCCGGCCGCCCCCATGGCGAAGCCGATGTTCGCGCGGGCCAGCGCCGGCGCATCGTTCACCCCGTCGCCGACCATGCCGACGGAACCGTAGCGCGCATGCAGTTCGGCAACGGCGGCCTGCTTGTCCTGCGGCAGCAGATTGCCGCGCGCATCCTTGATGCCGAGCTGGGCGGCAATCGCCTGTGCCGTGGCCGGGTTGTCGCCAGTCAGCATGACCGGTTCGACACCCAGCGCCTTGAGGGCCGCAACGGCCTGCGCGCTCTCCGGCCTGAGGGTGTCGGCGACGCCAAACACGGCCACCGGACCGGCCGTGTCGCACAGCACGATGGCGGTCTTGCCGGCATTTTCCAGGATGGCAAGCCGCGCCTCCAGCGCTGCCGAACACACCCCGATGTCTTCGGCCAGGCGGTGATTGCCCAGATGCCAGAGCTGGCCGGCGACGCTGCCCTTGACGCCGCGCCCTTGCAGAACGCCGAAATCAACGACGGGCATGACTGTGGCACCCGACTGCTGCTCGCGCCAGCCGGCAACCAGCGCCTGGGCGACCGGATGGGTGCTGCGATCGTCGAGGCTGGCGGCGATTCGCAAGGCCTGCGCGATGGGCATGGCGCCAAGCGGGATGGCGTCGCTCAGCGCGGGCTTGCCGCGGGTCAGCGTGCCGGTCTTGTCGAGCGCCACGGCTTTGAGCAGCCGACCGCCTTCCAGATAAACCCCGCCCTTGATGAGGATGCCCCGCCAGGCCGCCGCCGTGAGGCCGCTGACCACCGTGACCGGGGTGGAGACCACCAAGGCGCAAGGGCAGGCGATGACCAGCATCACCAGGGCCTCGTACAGCCAGGAATTCCAGTCGCCACCGCTCAGCAGCGGGCCGAGAATGGCCACGGCGATGGCGAAGACCACCACCGCGGGGGTGTAGCAGCGCGCGAATTGATCGACGAAACGCTGGGTCGGCGCGCGCCGTGACTGCGCGCTCTGGATGGCCAGGGCGATGCGGGCCAAGGTGCTGTCACCGGCCGAGGCCGTGACGCTGGCTTCCACCACGCCATCGGCAACGATGCTGCCGGCATACAGCAGGTCGCCCGCTTGCTTATCCACGGGCAGGCTTTCGCCGGTGATCGGCGCCTGGTTCAGCGCCGCGCGGCCGGACGCGACGCGTGCGTCCAGCGGCACCCGCGCGCCGGTGCGCACCCGGATGCGGCTGCCGACGTCCACCTCGGCCACCGGCTTGGTCTGCCAGGCCTCGCCAGCCTTGACCTCGGCGGTTTCCGGCGCCATGGCCGTGAGCGCCCTGATCGCGTTGCGGGCGCGCTCCAGCGACAGCGCCTCGATCGCCTCGGCCGCGGCGAACAGAAACACCACCATCGCCGCTTCCGGCCACTTGCCGAGCGCCACGGCCCCGGCCACGACGATGGACATCAGGAAGTCGATGTTGAGGGTCAGGTTCCTGAGCGCGATCCAGCCCTTTTTGAGGGTGGGCAGACCGGCGCTGAGGACGGACAAGGCGGCAAGCGCCATCACCATCCACGAGGCCTCTTGTCCGCTCGACCAGGCGATGACCTCGGCCGCGACGGCGGCGGCCCCAGCCACGGCGAGCAGACCTTTTTGCCGTGGACTGAGGGCGGGGGGAAGCACGGACGCCGGCGCATTGGCTTCAAGCAGGCTTGGCGCCATGTCCAGCTTGTTCAGCGCTGCGGCAATCTCCTGCGGCTGGTCCAAACGGTGATACACCGTGAGTTCCCGTTGCAGGAGGTCGAAGTCGAGCTGCACGACACCGGGCAAGGCCTCCAGCCTGTTGCGGATCAGGCGCTCCTCGGTGGGGCAGTCCATCTTGTCGATGCGGTAGCGAACCCGGCTCGTCCCTTCGGGTGGCGGATTGGTTTTGCACGCCCCCGCGGGGCAGTCGGCCTGCGTCGCCGGGGCGCAGCAGGGATCGGCCGCGGCATAGGCATGGGCTTCAGGGCCGTGGTGGTGACCATGATCGTGGCCACAGGCGTGGCCATGTTCGGGTGCTTGAACAGGCAGGCGTAACGCTGTGCTGGTGGGGTTGTGCGGGCTCATGGCGGCGGATCTCGGTGAACAGTGCGATCATTGAACAACCTGTACCTGCTACAGGGTCAAGTGCCTTTACACGACAGGGGAATGCATCATGCGAATCGGCGAGTTGGCGCAGCGCGGCCACTGCGACGTGGAGACGGTGCGTTTTTACGAGCGCGAAGGCTTGCTGGACGCGCCCGCCCGCGAGGGCAACGGCTATCGCAACTACAACAGCGACCATCTGGTGCAGCTCAACTTCATTCGCCACTGTCGCTCGCTGGGCATGGGCCTGCCGGATGTGCGCGTGTTGCGCAGCTTTCAGGAGCATCCTGAATCGGCTTGCGACGCCATCAACCATCTGATTGACGAGCAGATCGCCCGCATTCACCATCAGGCCGAGTCGCTGCGCCAACTGGAGCGGCTGTTGCACGCACTGCGCGAGACCTGCCAGGCCAACCAGACGGCGAGCGCATGCGGCATCCTGCAGAACCTGCAGCACGCTGCGGCTGGCGAGCCCTGCGAATGCCAGGCGGAACCCGTTTCAGAGACTGTCCAACAGGCGTAATCCACAACGCCATGGACCTCGCCTCGACCCAACCGATTGTGGCGACATGAGCTTTTCATCGGCTCCACCCAGTGGTGCCAAGGCCGCCAAAGACCATGTTCAGGTTTGCGGCCGGCAAAATCCCCCGCCGATGCGACGGCGGTGTGCTGCCTGACCAGCCCGCGCGGATTTTTCGCAGCGGGTCGCTGCGGGACAAATCCGACTGTCCACTGACAGTCGGGAATCACTTGCATTGCGACTTGCTCGCCCATATTGCGTGCAGCAACGCATCTCGGCGTTGCAAAACTCACGCAAATCAAGCTTGACCCAGTTCAACATGCCATCATTCAACACGATTGCCTATTGTTTCAAAAATGCCGCAGACAAGGCGGTTTGGATGATTTTGAGCGAATAACGCCTGCTATGTGCGCCACCGAACAGACAGCCCATTTTTGGTCAAATAGAATTAAGATGTGACCGAAAATAATAAATTATTTTTTATTTCAATAAACATATTGGGTGGACAGCGATGATTAAGACTCATTTAAATTTCAATTTCGCCGGATGGCTTTTCGTTGTGATATTCGCAACGCTGCTCTCCGGTTGTGGCGGAGGCGGGGGGAAAGATCCCATTCTAGGTGCGTCTGTTCAACCTGCCGCGAGTGGCGGCGCTGGTGCTCCAGGGGCAACCACACCAACGAACACGACAACCCCGACAAATACGACCCCTCCAACCACTTCAGCAAGCTTACTTGGAACCGCTGCGGCTTTCGGTGCATTTGGCGGTGGGGCTGGAGTCACGAATCAGGGAATTAATACCATCGTTGCTGGCGATCTTGGCACAACGGCCGCATGCACCCTGATCACTGGTTTCCACGATAGCACGGGTACCGTCTATACCGAAACACCCCTGAATATAGGACAGGTCACGGGAACCATTGATTGCGGCCCCCCGGCACCAGGAACAACGCAAACCTATGCGATCGCGACCCAAGCACAATCGGATGCACGCACTGCCTATAACTACCTGCAATCCTTGCCGCCTGGCCCTAGCCCTGGTGCAGGTGAGCTTGGTAATTTGACTTTAGCCCCTGGTGATTACACCGCTGCTGGCGGAAAATTCTCGATCACCGCTGGCGATTTAACGCTTGACGGCCAAGGCAATAGTAATGCCACATGGGTTTTCCAAATGGCCAGCAGTTTGACGGTTGGATCCCCGACATTCGCCCCCAAGATCCTGTTAATCAACAATGCACAGGCGAAAAATGTCTTTTGGGTCGTCGGCAGCGCGGCCACGATTGCGACCGGTAGTGCCATGGCCGGGACCATCATTTCTAACTCGGGCATCACATTTTCGACAGCCGGTACGACAATCCAGACAAATTTGATCGGTAGGGCCTTGAGTTTGGTTGCGTCCGTGACCATGGTCAACACCACCATCACGCTTCCTTGATAAGCATGGCGACCATTCACGAAACTCGTACGAGTTTCTGTCAATTTGCCATCCAATACCGCGTCCCAACAGGACCTGTGGTATTGAATGGGCAGCAATAAAGCTCCGCATCAATCAATCTTGGGGAATTAACATGAGACTTATAAGAGTTGCAACGTTGACTGGTTTGTTGTGCCTCGAAAGCCTTGCATTTCAGGTTGCCCATGCGGATGGGCTTCCCAATCTGTATGGGATCATAGGCATTGGTCACTCCAGGGCATCGATCGATGACCCGCGCATCATTTCAGGCCTTAAAGCGTCAGGCTTCGGGGTTAATGGAATCAACAATAGCCAAGGGGATACGGCATACAATTTATTCCTGGGCTATCGCTTTAACCACTATTTCGCACTAGAAGGTGGTTATTTTAATCTTGGTGAATTTGGCTACAACGCCAACACAAGTCCTGCGGGAACACTATCTGGAAATGCCAAGTTTTCAGGGCTTGCTCTTGATGCCGTCGGACTTTGGCCAATCACTCCGCGCATCACTCTTCTCGGCTTCATTGGCGGCCAGTACACGAGAACGCAAGACAGCTTTTCGAGCACAGGCGGCGTTCACACCATACCGACTGCCAATAACAATGGCGGAGGTTACAATTTCGGCTTGGGCGCTCAATATAAAATCAATGATTGGGTTTCTTTGCGCGCAGACGCAAAGCGTTATCGCGTGAATGATGCAGTCGGAAACCATGGTGATGTTGATGTTTATTCAGTCAGCTTGGTTTTTCCTTTCGGCCGGGAGTCACAACCAGCGCCGCCTGAACCAAAACCAGTTGTCATGACTCCAGAGCCAGTTGCCAGCACACCGGCGCCGACACCGATCATGGCAGCCCCAGTCGTGATGGCGCCTGCGCCGAAACCGACTCGCGTTACGTTTCTGGCTGATTCATTTTTCGGTTTCGATCAATCCAAGCTTATGCCCGAAGGCAAAGAGCAACTTGATCAATTCGCACAAAAACTGAAAGGAGCGCAATATTCAGATATTTCCGTAACCGGCTATTCTGACAGGATTGGTGCGCATCATTATAATATGCTGTTGTCAAAGCGTCGTGCCGAAGCCGTCAAGAAATATCTCGTGGATGTTGACGGCATAGACGCAGCGAAAATAACTGCAATGGGCAAGGATGGAGAAGATCCAGTCACAAAACCCGATCAGTGCGTGGGCAATAAAATTACCAGGCAATTAATCGCCTGCCTACAACCAGATCGTCGCGTCGTCGTCGAGGTTACGGGATTGCAAAATCCGTAAGCCACCTCGGACCTTTTAACGCGATTGTTTCGCCTGCGAGCCCAATGGCTTCAAGGCGCGTCTGGTTTTGAGCCTTGGTGCCCACCAGGGCTCTTTTCCGTGGCGCAGACTCGAGCCTGATGGTCAGGCTCACGCTCAGCCGGGCGCCGGGAACTCGATCAACCGGCCTGCGGACAGGGCGCCATCGCGGTTCATGGAAGGCCGGGTTTGCGCGGCAGGTGCAACGTGGCCTCCAGGCCGCCATCCGGGTGGTTGCGCAAGGTCACATCGCCACCGGCTGCGCGCGCGATGTTGCGGGCGATGCCGAGCCCCAGGCCGGTGCCGCCGGTCTCGCGGCTGCGTGATACTTCGAGCCGGTAGAACGGCTCGAACACCTTGCCGAGTTCGTCTGGCGCGATGCCCGGCCCCTGGTCCCGGATGCGAAGGGTGAGGGCCGCGGGGCCGTCCTCGACGGTGATGCGCGCCTGCCTGCCGTAGAGGATGGCGTTGTCGATCAGGTTGGAGAGGCAGCGTTTGAGCCGCTCGGGATCGCCGACGTAGGGGGCCAGTGCCTGGCCTTCGATGGCCACCTCGCGGTGCATGTCCTGGTTGTCCGCCTGCAGGCTTTCGAGCAGCGCCGTGATGTCGATCGGCCGCGCCACTTGCGGCTGCTCAAACCCGCGCATGAAATCCAGCGTGTGCGTCACCATCAATTCCATCTCGCGCAAATCCTTGTCGAAGCGCTGGCGCAAGTCGGCGTCTTCCAGCAGTTCGGTGCGCAGGCGCATGCGGGTGATGGGCGTTTTCAGATCGTGCGACATGGCGGCGAAAATGCGGGTGCGGTCCTGAATGAAACGCACCAGGCTGGACTGCATGATGTTGAACGCATGCGCGGCGCGCCTCACCTCGGTCGGCCCGGTCTCGGGCAGCGGCGGCCGGTTGATGTCCTTGCCCAGGGCATCGGCGGCGGATGCCAGGACCGCCAGCGGCCGGGTCATCCAGCGCACCGCCGCATACGACAGGACGAGCACCGTCAGCAGCAGCACCAGCAGGGTCAGCAGCAGTCGCCACGGCGTGCTGGCCGGGCCTTGCGGCAGCTGGGTGTCGAAAGCGACCCAGCTGCCGTCGCGCAGTTGCACCTGGGTCAGGAACATCAAGCCCGATGACATGAAGGGTCTCATGGCCTGCATATCCGGCATGCCCGGCATGGCTGCCGACATCGCCGCTGCCATGCCCGCATGTTCGCCCATCATGCCCCGGCGGCCGGACTCGAGCCCGGATGGCCTGGCGCCCGGCGCGACCTGCCGGACGAAAACCCGCAGCGGCCGCGCATTGCCCAGCGCGGCATGCAGCGCGGCCGAGAACATGGCGGCATGCGGGTTGTCCAGCGCCGCGGCACGCGGCACCCGCGGCGTTGCCTCCAGCTTCACCACCTGCGGCGGCACGCTGAGGATGGTGACGATGCGCTGCCGCTCGGCCGGGCCGAGGGAATCGAGCAGCTTGACGATGTCGGCGATGCGCTGCGCCGACTGCCTGCCGCTGCTGCGCAACAGCAGGCGATCGCGCTCGGCGAAATTGATCGAGGCGCTCAGGATCTGGGCGAGCACCAGGCCGCTGAACAGGATCAGCATCATCCGCCCGAACAGCGACGCCGGCAGCAGGCGCATCAAGCCGTTCCTTCGACCGGGGCCGACAAGACGTAGCCGGTGCCGCGCACGGTCTTGATCAGGGCGGGGTCGCGCGGGTCGTCGCCCAGGCGCTGGCGCAAGCGGCTGACCTGCACGTCGATGCTGCGATCGAGCGGGTCGGCCTCACGGCCCTGCGTCAGATCGACCAACTGGTCACGGTTGAGCACCCGGTTCGGGTGGCTCAGAAAAACCCGCAGCAGCCGGTACTCGGCGCCGCTCAGCGCGACCACCACGCCGGTGGGCGAAATCAGGTGGCGATGCGCGGTGTCGAGGGTCCAGTCGGCGAAGCGCACCTGGCGCACCTCTTCCGGCTGAAGATTGCTCGGCAGGCTGCGGGCGCGGCGCAGGATGACCTTGATGCGCGCCAGCAACTCGCGCGCGCTGAAGGGCTTGGGCAGATAGTCGTCGGCGCCCATTTCCAGGCCGACGATGCGATCGGTTTCCTCGCCGCGCGCCGTCAGCATCAGGATGGGAATGTCCGACTTGGCGCGCAGCTTGCGGCACAGGGTCAGGCCGTCGTCGCCGGGCAGCATCAGGTCGAGCACGATCAGGTCGACGCCGGAGGCCAGCAGCGCGCGCTCCATGGCCTTCCCATCGCCAACAGCCGTCACGCGCAAGCCGTTCTTCTGCAGATAAGCACTCAGCAGGCGGCGAATCTCGGCGTCGTCGTCGACGATCAGGATGTGGTCGGAGGATTCCATGCGCCGATTTTGGCCGGCGGGCCGGGTGTTCAGGAAAAAACAATGTAACGCAGCATGTCAACGCCAGGATTGCGTGCAGTGCGATACAAAAAAGTGCTTTGTTGACATGGCGCGCTTACATGCCGAGGCTGCAATGGGAACCGTTGCGAAGGACTTCCTTCCATCTGGCCCGGCGGGATCGTCCCGCGGACCATTCGCTCAATTCAGACAGGAGCAGCACCATGAAACGCAGTCAGAAAGTCATTGTCGGCATCACCGCCGTCTTGTCCGCCGCCGCCATCGGTACAGCCTTTGCGCAATCCGACGGCATGGGCGCATATCGCATGTCGGGCAGCGCCGCCGGCATGGAGTCGGGGTCCATGATGGGTGGAGGCATGATGGGCGAGGGCATCATGGGTCAGCACGGCATGGCCGAAGGCATGATGCATGGGGGTGATGCCGCGGCGATGGTGGACAGCCATCTGGCCGACACCAAGGCCGCGCTGAACATCACCGCCGCGCAGGAACCCGCCTGGCAAGCCTTCGCCACCCAGGCGAAGCAGCAAGCCGAGGCCATGCAAACCATGCGCGACAAACTGCAGGGCGCGGACACGAACGCAACCGCCCCCGATCGCATGCAGGCGCGCACGCAGTTGTTGCAGCAACGCCTGACCGGCATGGAGGCCATGACCCAGGCCTTGAAGCATCTCTACGCCGTGCTGAGCCCCGAGCAAAGGAACATCGCCAACCAGCGCCTGGGCATGATGGGCGGACATCCGATGGGATTTGCCGGCCATGCCGAGTGAGCCGGGTTCAAGGCACCAGCGGCACCCCCTGGATCAGCGACACCAGCGCATCAGCATCCGTTGCGCTGGCGACTCAGGCCGGATCGGCGTTGCCCACCAGGTGATCGCGACGGCTTGC
>JAJZDV010000102.1 GCA_021846025.1 Pseudomonadota bacterium | reverse complement strand
TGTGCCGTTCTATGCGGACGACCGCAGCGACTGCGGCCCGGCGTCGCTCGCCGCCGTGCTGAACTGGTCGGGGGCCGACACCTCGGTGGCCGCGCTGGTGCCACAGCTCTACACCCCCAAGCTCGACGGCACACTGCAATTCGACATGCTCGGCGCCACGCGACGCGCCGGGCGCGTGGCCTATGTGCTGCCACACGAGCTGGCAGCGCTGTTTGCGCAGGTGGCCGCGGGCATTCCGGCGGTGGTGCTGCAGCGCGTGGGCGCGCCGCTGAATTGGCATTTCGCGGTGGTGACCGGCTATGACCTCGAGGCCGACACCGTCACCCTGCAGTCCAGCACCGCCGCCAGCCTGGTGCTGTCGATCGGCCAGTTCGACCGCTCGTGGGCGCCGGGTGGGCGCTGGGCCTTCGTTGCGCTCAAGCCGGGACAGTTTCCAGCCGGCGTGACCGAGTTCGACTATCTCCACGCCGTGTCGCCCCTGGAGGGGGTGGCGCCCGAGGCCGCACGCCAGGCGTACGAGGCCGCCGTGCAGCGCTGGCCCAAGGCCTGGATCGCGATGATGGGCCTGGGCAACCTGGCCTACGCCCGCAAGGACTATGCCCGCGCCGCCGTGCATTTCGCCGAGGCCGCCCGTGCCAGGCCGCACGACGGTGACCCGCTGAACAACCTGGCCCAGGCCCTGCTGGCCGCGGGCGACCTGCGCGCGGCGCGCGGCACCATCGACCAAGCCGTGCGCATCGGAACACCGAATCCGCAGGTGTATCGCCAGACGCAGGCACAGATCGAGGCGGCGTTGCGGCGCTCGGGTATCGAATAAAAACCACAAAACGCAATGCATTCGCGATGTTCGGCCGCAAACTTGAGACTGCAGGCCACCAAGGGCAGGCAAGTGCCGGACAATCCAGTCTTGATCCATGCCTGCGGGCCTGCCTGCCATGAAACGCCGCCAATTTCTTCAAACCCTGTCGCCGAGCCCGTGGCTCGACCGACTGCTGGCGCGCACGGCGGGCGCCGGGCTGACGGGCCTGGGACTGAGCGCGACGGCCAAGTCCGCGACCCCGACACCTGAGACGGCCCTTGGGGCGGCTGCGCCGGCCGTGGCCTTCTACTACGGCAGCCGGATTCCGTTGGACGATCTGCGCGCCTTCGACTGGGCTGTGCTGGAACCCGCAAACGCACTGGCGCAAGACCCCGATGTGGTGCGCACCCTGGCACCCCAGACCCTGGCCATCGCCTATGTCTCGGTGGGCGAGGTGCAACCCGGCCGGCCGTATTACGCCGACATCCCGAAAGCCTGGCTGCCCGCCAACAACCCCGACTGGGGCTCGCGGGTGATCGATCAGACCGCCGTCGGCTGGCCGCAGTTCCTGCAGCAGCGCATCGTGCAGCCCTTGTGGCAGGCAGGCTTTCGCGCCTTTTTCCTCGACACGCTGGACTCCTACCAACTGCTGGCGACGACCGACGCCGCGCGCCAGCAACAGGCCACTGCCTTGCGCGCCACACTGCAGGGTCTGGTGGACGCGTTTCCCGGCATCCGTTTCCTGCCCAATCGCGGCTTCGAGCTGATGGACGCCAGCCTTGCCGGTGCCACGCTGGCGGTGGCGGCCGAGTCGCTTTATCGCGGCTGGAACGCGAGCAGCAAGCAGCATGTCGTCGTGCCGCCACAAGACCGTCAGTGGCTGCTCGACCGCTTCGCCGAGCTGCGCACCCGCTACAAGCTGGCGGGAGTCGCCATCGATTACGTTGCCGCCAGCCAGCGCGAGCTGGCACGGCAGACGGCGCAGCAGATCGCCGCCGCCGGCCTCATCCCCTGGGTGGCTGATCCGGCGCTGCAGAGCCTGGGCGTGGGCGCGGTGGAATTGCAGCCGCGCCGCGTCTTGCTGCTGCATTCCAGCGCGCAGGGCGACAGCCCCGATCTGCTCAACCAGAGCGCCCACCTTTATGGCGCCATGCCGCTGGAAGACCTCGGGCTGGTGCCGGAATACCGCTACATGGGGGCCCCCGCCATCACCGAGCCCCTGACCGGGCGTTACGCCGGCGTGGTGCTGTGGTCCGACCGCAGCGATGTGCCCGAAGCCGCGCGCGCCCTGCTGCGCCAGGCCAGGGCCGAGGGGGTGCCGGTGGCGATCCTCGGCCAGACCGATGTCTCGGTGCTGACGCTGTTCGGCTTGCGGCCGGGGCAGGACAACCTGCCGGGACCGGTGCGCGTGCAGCGCCTACCCGGCACGCCCGACGGCGAGATCATCCCGCTGGTGACAGCGGGAGACACCATGCACCTCGACGCCGGTGCCGGCAGCCAGGTGTGGCTGCGCGCCAGCAGCAGCAACGACGGCAGCGACGGCAGCAACGCTGCGGGCATGGACGGCGCGGCCATCACTCCTTGGGGCGGCTATGCGCTGGGCAACTTCGGCATTTTCAACCTGCCGGGCGACGCGGGCACGCGCTGGTCGATCGACCCCTTCGCGTTTTTCCGCGCCGCGCTGCGCGTGAGCGAGGCGCCGATGCCCGACATCACCACCCGCACCGGGCGGCGGGCGTTTTTCGTGCATTTCGACGGCGACGGCTTCGTCAACGCCTGCGACCGGCCCGGCTCGCCGCTGGCCTGCGAGGTGCTGGTCACCGAGTTTCTGGACCAGTACCGCACGCCCACGCTGGCCTCGGTCATCATCGCCGAGATCAGCCACGAGGGCCTGTATCCGGCCACCGCCGGCCAGGCCCAGCTCTGGGCGCGGCGCATGTTCGCGCTGCCGCACGTGGAGGCGGGCAGCCACACCTGGAGTCACCCGTTCGACTGGGTGCTGGCGAGCGAGGAGCATGGCCTCGGCAAGGTCACCAAAGCGCTGCCTTACGGCAACTATCTGCCAGTGCCGAACTACACGTTCAGCACCGAGACCGAGGTCGTCGGCGCGCGCGCGTTCATCCAGACCAAGCTGTGCCCGCCCGGCAAGCCCTGCAACATGCTGCTGTGGCCCGGGGACTGCAACCCGCCGAACAAGGCTGTGGCACTCAGTTATGCGGTGGGCATGCACAACATCAATGGCGGCGGCGCCACCATCACGCGCAGCAAGCCCACGGTCTCGGCCGTCTGGCCCATGGGCATTCCCAAAGGGCGCGACTTTCAGGTGTACGCCGCGCTGTCCAACGAGGAAACCTACACCCACAACTGGACCGGACCCTACTTTGGCTTCGAGCGCGCCATCGAGACCTACCAGATGACCGACAGCCCGCGGCGGCTCAAGGCGCTGGACGTGTATTTCCACCCTTACATCGTCACCAGACAGGCCGGCGCCGTGAGCCTGCACAAGGTGCTGGACTGGGCCACGCGGCAGCCCACCCACCCCATCTTCGGCGTGCAGTATGCGCAAAGCGTGCTGGCGTGGCGCCGTGCCACGGTGGCTCGCACGCTGGACGGCGCCTGGCGCCTGCGCGCCGAACCTAGCCTGCGCCAATGGCGCCAGCCGGAGAGCATGCCGGCGCCCGATCTGCATGCCAGCACCCACCTGGCCGGCCACAGCCGCCATGCCGGCATGCGTTACCTGCACGCCAGCGCCGACCAGGTCGTGCTGCATGCGGCGGCGACCTCGGCCGTGCCGCAGCCAGCGTTGCCCGCGCGGCCTTACCTCATCGACGCCAACGCCGACATCAGCCGCTTCGAACCGCTGCCCGGCGGCGGCTGGCTGCTGCAACTCGCCGGCCATGTGCCGCTGCAGGCCCGTCTCGCGCTGCCGCCCGGCTGGCGCCTCGTGGCCGAGCCCGGGACCCGGATGCAGCACGACGCCGCAAAGGCCCAAGTCAGCAGCACCCAAACGGGCGTCACGCTGCGCCTGCTGCCTCAGGCCTGATGCCACGCAAGTCCGGTCCGCGCCAGCTGATCTCGGTCTCTCCCGACGACCCGGGGCGCAGCCGGCTGTTTCCACGCGGCACCCTGCTGGGCCTGGCGCTGATGGGTGCCGCCACCCTGACGTTGATGTGGCCCGGGCGCGAGCTGATGCAACTGCTGCGCAGCACGCAGGACACAGGGCTGGCCATCGACTACCTGCAGCATCTGTTGCGTCTGCAGGGCCAGGATGCCGATCTGCGCCTGCTGCTGGCGCAGCGCTACATCAGCATCGGCAAACTGCAGCAGGCCCTGGCGGCGCTGGAACCACTGGGCATCGAACCGAAGGCCGATGCGCTGCGGCTGCTGATCTGGAAACGCATCTGGTTCGACGCTCGCGCCCGGCACGACACCGCGCTGGCGCAGCAGGCCCGCAGCGCGCTGGCCCGTTTGCTCGGCCGCGCCACACCCACCGACTTCAACGACTGGCGCGCCACCCTGCTGTTGCTGCAGGGGCTGGACGAGCCCGCCACCGTGCGGCGGCTGGCGCCGCTGGCCTTGCATTTCACGCCGCTGCCGCCGAGCGCCGCGCAAGAGGCTGCACGGCTGTTGCTGGGCCTGGGCGAGTACCGGCTGGCAGCGCAAGTGCTGTTCGCGTCGTTGCCGGCAGCGCGGGCCCAGGTCCAGCAACGCGCCCTGCTGCAGCTGGCGGCGCAGGTGCTGCTGGCCGCTGGCGATGCCAAGCGTGCTTATGCCGACGTTGCGGCGCAGGCCCGCAAGTTGCCGCCCGACCCGACGCTGGCCTGGAGCCTGGTGCAACTGGCGCTGGCTGCCGACGACGCGCGTGGCGCGCTGCACTGGCTGGGCCAGGCCGTGGATCTGCACGCCAGCCCTGCCCGGCTCGGCCATGCCCTGAGCCCGGCTCAAGCCGAACTGGCCTGGCGCCTGCTGCTGGCCGACGGCGATTTGGCTGGCGCCCTGCATCTGGCCAACGCCGTGCTCAGCGGCCCCGGCACCACACCCGCCGCACAAGTGCCCGGCCAGCGCCGCACCTGGGAAGAACGGCGCGCCCAGGTGCTGGAATGGAGCGGCCAGCCGGACGCCGCCATGCGGCAATGGATGGTCCTGCTGCGCCAACGCATCACGGCCGAGGCCCTGAACAATGTGCACCGTCTGGCGGGGATGCTGGCGTCTTCCAGCGGCCAGATCGTGTACTGGAGGGCGCGCGTCCGCCAGGGCAGCATGCGGGCCGATGACTGGCTGCAGTACGCCCAGGCGCTGGAAAACCAGGGGCATCCCGAGCAGGCCGTGGCGGTGCTGCGGCTGGCCGCGCCGTCGCACCCGCAACTGTTCGGCGCGCTGGCCTGGCTGCTCGGCAACCTGGGGGAGACCCAGGCCTCGCTGGCGGCTTATGCCCAGGGTCTGAAGCTCAGGGCGCTGGACTTGCGCGCCAGCATCGACTACGCACTGGCGCTGTTGCAGACCGGCGCGTTCGAGGCGGCCCGCAACGTGCTGGAGCAATCCCGCCAGGCCCTGGGGCCGGACAACCTGCAGGCCACGCGGCAGGGGCTGCTGGCCGACCTCGACTGGGATCTCGGCCGGTCCGCGTCGGCGCTGGCGGCCTACGCCGCGCTGTGGGAGACACCGGGACTGCGCCCGCGCATGAAGCCCTACCAGGTGGAACGCCTCATCGTCCTCACCCAGCGCCTGCAGGGCCCGCAGGCAGCCCTGGCGTTGCTGCCCGCAGCCTGGCGGGCCGCACCGCACAAGGCGCTGGCCTTGCAATGGCTGCAGGCGCTGGTCAGGCAGCCCAGCCTGAGCGGTCTGCAGCGCTGGCAGCGCACCGTGATGCAGGGCGAGGTGGGCGCGGCACTGCGGCACGACGCGCAGGTGTATGCAGCGCGCGCGCAGGTGTGGCAGGCGCTGGGGCGGCGTGACGAGGCCTTGGCCGATTGGTACACCGCCGTGCACCTGGCGCCGCACAACGGCGACGATCAGATCGCCCTGCTCTGGGCGCTGCTCGACATGCACCGGCGCAGCGAACTCCGCCGCGCTTTCGAGCGCTACGCACCCCAGCTTCGCGGCAGGGCCGACGGCCAGGAGGTGCTGGCCGCCGCCGCCCAGACGCTGGGGGATCTGCCGCTGGCGCTGCAGCTCAATGCCCAGCTCTACCCGCGCAAGCGGAACGACCCGCTGTGGCTGATGCATGCCGCCGACCTGCTCCGCCAGACCGGCGACGACGCCCGCGCCCGCATCGTCGATGACCAGGCCTGGCAGTTGCTGCGCCAGCCGCCGCCCCAGCGGCATGGTGGCCAAGCGGGCGCAGCCCCATCGCTCGATCAGATGCTGGCCGTGCTGCGTCTGGCCCCGGGCCGCACGTCGGTGCGGCAGCAGCAACAGCTCATCGCCATGCTGCGGGAGCGGCTGCGGCCCGGGGGCGCCGCCACTGCACCCGCGTCGGCTCGACAAGAACCGCCTCAGGAACCGCAACACGACACACTGCACCACGAGCAGCAGGTGGATGCGGCCATCGTCGACTGGCTGCTGCGGCTGGACACCACGGCCCCTGCGCGCTGGTGGCTGGCGCGCGCCGTGCTCAGCGCGGCGGACCGGCAATCGGTGGCGCTGCAAATCGCGCTGCGCGAGGGCGACCGCGAGCAGGTGCGGCGGCTACTCGACCAAGGTGCCGGCGAGCGGCTCGATGCGATCGACCGCGCCGAGGTGCTGCGCGCTGCCGGCCATCCGATGCTGGCCCTGGCCCAGGCCGACCGGGCTTTGGAGCAGGCCGCGGCGCAAGGCCGCAGCAGCGCCGCGCTGCAGGCGCTGGCGCAACAGAACGCGCAGCAGCACCGCGAGCTGGCCGACCGCAGCAGCGTGCGCTACGCCAGCCAGCAGACCGATGCGGTGCAGCGCGATGGGCTGATCCTGCAGCAAAGCCTGACCCTGACCCCGCGTCTGAAGCTGGAACTGGGGGTGAGCCGGCAGCACCTGTCCAGTCGCGACGCCAGCGTCATCACCGGCCTGCCCGGCCAGTGGCGCGATGCACAGGCCGGCCTGCAATGGCACGACGGGGCGCTGCAACTGGGCGCCAGCCTCGGCCACAACAGCGCGCTGGGCAGCCTCACGCCGCTGCAGCTCGACGCCGCCTTCACCCTGGCCGACGGCGTGCAGGCACAGGCGCAGTTGCAACGTCACGCCGTGGCCGATGAAACCGGTGCGCTGCTGGTGGCCGGACAACGCAACCGGCTGCAGCTCAGCCTGAGCAAGAACGTCGGCCGCTTCTGGGCCAGCGTCAGCCAGAGCGTGTCGGAGTATTCCACCCGTCTGGGCGAGAGCCTCGGCTCGGGCCGTAGCCTGCAGGCACAGGCCGGTCTGTGGCTGCGCCAGGGCGAACCCGATCTGGCCCTGAAGCTGCTGGGCTACAGCAACCAGTTCAGTGCCACGGGCGCGGCGCAGCCGGCGTATGCCGGCATCGACCCCGGCGGGCTGCCGCCTGCGGCCGGCTTTTTCATACCTGCCGGGGATGACGCCGTGGGCGTGGGCTTCGCCTTCAACCAACTCCTGGCCGACCGCTACAGTGCGCATTGGCTACCCTTCGGCGAGGTGGACTTGCTGCGTTCGCGCCGGCTCGGCAACACCACCGGCATCGACCTCGGGCTGCAGGGCCCGGTGTTCGGCGGCGACCAGCTCTCCGTGCACTATCAACGCCAACAGAACACCACCGGGCTGGTGCGGCAATGGAGTTTGCAATACCGCCTCTGGTTCGGCCCCTGATCGCAACCTGACGCTCACCCGCCCGCTGCACCCCGCCATGACCCGCATCGCTGTGACCGCATCGACATGAACCGTAGCCGCCAACGCGCCCATTCCCCCTTTCTTCTGGAGTCCGCCATGCACGCCCCCCGCTTCTGGATCACCGCCAGCCTCTGCCTGGTGCTGGCCGCCTGCGCCAGCATGTCCACACCCAGCCCGTCCTTGCGGCTGACGGCGCAGGACAAGCTGGCCGTGCTGCCCTTCGTCAACGCCACCGAGGCACCGCAGGTGCAGGAACGGGCCCAGGCCATCACGGTGGCACTGCTGCAGCAAAAAGGACTGGCGCATGTGCTGGTCTACCCGCAGGCGCCGAGTGACAACCCGCTGCAAGCGCAGCCCGCCGCCTCCAGCGCGCAGACACTGGACTGGGCCCGCAACCAGGGGGCGCAGTACGCGCTGTCGGGCACCGTCACCGAATGGCGCTACAAGACCGGGGTGGACAGCGAGCCTGCAGTCGGGCTGACGCTGCAGATCGCCGACGTGAACAGCGGCCAGGTGGTGTGGTCGGCCGCAGGGGCGCGCTCAGGCTGGGGCTACCAGGCGCTGGCCGCGGTGGGGCAGGCGCAGATTGCCGCGCTGCTGCACGGGCTGCAGGTGCAGGCCACGGCCGGGTCGCCCGCGCGGGCCGCGGCCAGACCGTCGGGCAACCTGTCTGCGGCGCCAGGCGCCGAGCCGCCTGCCTCCCTGTCGGCGGCACGGCCCTGATGCGGGCTTGAGCCGATTCTGACCCGCCCCCGCGCCGTGCCCGCTCTGCGTCGCCCATGAGCCGCATCACCCGCCTGCGTGCCCGCATCACGCGCCGGCTGCAGCCGCAGCGCACATCGCCCTGGCTGGGGCTGGTGCGGGCGTTGCGCATCTGGCGGCCCAATGCCCAGGCCGACCGGCTCATCGCTGCGCTGGAAAGCGCCGCCCTGCCGGCGTTGGCGCTGTATCTGAGCTGGCGCATCAACCCGCAAGATCCCTTGGGATTGCACGCCGGATTTCCCTGGATCTGGTTCGGACCCTGGCTCGCCGCGGTGCGCTACGGCGCGGGCTACGGCCTGTTCGGCGTGGCCCTGTATGGCGGCATGTGGGCCCGGTTTTTCAGCCCCGACCTGGCCACCTTCCCGGGCGAGTTCTTTCTCGGCGGCGCCCTGGTCAGCCTCATCCTCGGCGAGTTTGGCTCGGCCTACAAGGTGCAGTCCGTGCGTCACCGCGAAATCCAGCGGGATCTGACGGCAAGGCTGGAGCGCACCAAGCGCCGGTTGTTCGTCGTGAAGGAGTCGCTCGCCACACTGGAGCAGGAACTCACGGATCGACCCATGACTCTGCGCGACGCGCTGCTCGACCTGCGGCGCCGCCTGGTGCAGGCGCACAGCACGCCGGCGAGGGGCAGTCGCGCCGCAGCCGCCCTGCCCGACCCGGGCACCTTGCTGCAGCTTCTGAGCCAGGCGTGCCGCCTGATCGAAGCCGGCATCTTCGTGCGTCGCAGCGGCGATGCCCACTGGACACCCGTGGCGCGCCTGGGCAAGAACCTGCCCAAGCTGGACACGATGCACCCTCTGATCGAACATGTGCTGGAAACCCACGAAATCGCCCATATCGCGCAGGCTGGCCTGGCCGATCCGCACTACAACCAGTGGGTGTTCGCGGCGCCGCTGCGGCTGGACCTGTACGAGGAGGTGGACGCGCTGCTGGCGGTGCACACCATGCCCTTCATGGCTTTCGACGACATCAACCTGCGTCGCCTGCAGGTGCTGGCCGCGTCCTACGCCGACTTCACCCAACTGGAACTGCTGGTGGAGGATGTGCGCGCGGTATGGCCGGCATCGCCCATCGGCATGCAGCACGAATGGGCGCATCTGGCGGCGCTGCACAAGGCTTCGGGCCTGCGCAGCTATTGCGCGCTGTGGATGGGACAGGCACAGCTGAGCGAAATCGTGCTGGACGAATTCTCCGGCCTGCAACCCCCCGAGAGCAGCTGGTGGCGGCTGCAGACGGCCAAAGGCCATCTCGTTCTGGCGGTGTTGCTGCCCATCATCAGCGGCGCCAGCCTGACGAGCTACCGTCGCCAGATGATCGATGCGCTGGAACAAATTCTCGCGCGCACCGATCAACCCAGCCAGACCCTGGGGGTGGACTTCTACCCGGTGCGCAACGCCGCCGACTACGCTGCCCTGCAACAGCGCATGCAGTTGCTCTGAGCCCGCCCGAACACCATGGACCTGCTGCAGTTCTACAAATTGATCGCCCTGTCGCTGTCGATGGAGTCGGCCGCGCTGTGGCTGCTCGGTTCGCATGGGGACGCGGCCTTCCTCGGCTTCTGGCTGCTGCACGCCGGAGCCTCGGCGGCGGCCAGCTGGCTGGTGTGGTGGACCTTGCCCGCGAACCTGCGCCGGCCGCGGATCCTGTCGCTGCTGCTGGTGTTCGTGCTGGCGCTGCTGTTCCCGCTCGTGGGCGTGATCGGCTTGCTGCTGGC
>JAJZDV010000101.1 GCA_021846025.1 Pseudomonadota bacterium | reverse complement strand
CGGCCGTCGATGCGCGTCTGCACGCCGAGCGTGAGCCCGTAGCCGAGGGCGTTGATGGCGTCGATCAGGGCGTCGAGTTCACCCGCCTTCCAGCGCACCACCTGCAGCACCGGGCCGAAGATTTCGTCGCGGGCCTTGGCCACATCGGCCACACCGCCGATGGCGAACAGGCTGGGGGCGATGAAATGCAGCATGCGGGCTACGGGCTGTGCGTGGCCGGTGGGCTGCATGCCGGAAGCTGGTGCACCGGGAAGCGGCGCGATCTCGGGAAGGCGCAACGCCCAAGCGGCCTGCTCCACAGGCGCCCGCTCCTCTGCACCTGGGCTTTCCCCATGGGTGGGCTGGGGGTCGAGCTGCCGGCGCTCCATGCCCGCGACGTTGGCGCCGGCCTGCTCGGCCGTGGCGTCGGGGCGAAGACGCCGGGTTTCCTCCTCCCCCATCGCCGGGGGGAGGTCGGGAGGGGGAGCCAGCCGAGCCGCATGCAGCAACGCAGCCGGCCAGGGCGTGTGGGCCAGCAGCCGGGCGTGGCGCTGCAGGCGTTCGGCCTGGGCGCGCAGGCCGCTCCAGGCTTCGGCGTCGATCACGGGCGGCACGTCGGTGCTGAAGTCGCAGGCCGGGCCGATGCGCAGTTCCTGCATGGCGCCGGCGAGCATGGTGAGCATGGCGTCGGCCACGTCATCCTGCAGGCACAGCAGGCGCAGCGCCGAGCAGCGCTGGCCGGCGGAGCGGAAGGCGGAACTGACCACGGCGTCGATCACCTGCTCGGGCAAGGCGGTGGAGTCGACGATCATGGCGTTGACGCCGCCGGTCTCGGCGATCAGCGGCGCAATCGGCCCGTCCTTGGCGGCCAGGGTGCGGTTGATGCTGCGCGCAACCGCGGTGGAGCCGGTGAAGGCCACGCCGGCGGCGAGCGGGTGCGCGACGAGCGCCGCGCCCACGGTTTCGCCGGGGCCGTGCAGCAAGGCGAGCACCGCGGGCGGCAAGCCGGCTTCCTGCAGCAGGTCGACGAAGGCTTGCGCCGTGGCCGGGGTTTGCTCGGCGGGCTTGGCCGCCACGCTGTTGCCGGACACCAGCGCCGCCACAACCTGGCCGGCGAAGATGGCGAGCGGAAAGTTCCACGGACTGATGCAGACGAAGACGCCGCGCCCGTTGCTGCGCAAGGCATTGCGCTCGCCGGTGGGGCCGGGCAGTTCCTGCTCGGCCAGCAGGCGGCGCGCCTGCAGCGCGTAGTAGCGGCAGAAGTCGGTGGCCTCGCGCACCTCCGAGAGCGCGTCGCCCAGGGTCTTGTGGGCTTCGCGCTGCATCAGGGCGATGAAGGCGTCGCGGCGCTGCTCCAGCAGGTCGGCGGCGCGCAGCAAGATGGCGCAGCGTTCAGGCAGGGGCGTGGCATTCCACGCCGGCCAGGCCGCGTGCAGCGTGCGCATGGCGGACTCGACCGTCTCCGCGCGGGCTTCGGCCACGGCGGGCAGGGGCAAGGCGCGCGCGGCGGCCAGCACGGGTTCGCGCGCGGTTGCGTCGGCCACGTCGAAACCCGGCGGGTTGAGGCGCGGCTCGCCATGCAGCAGGCCGTAGAGGTTGCGCGGGGTGGGCAGCGTGCTGCGGTCGGCCAGCCACAACGGGTCGTGCAACAGTTCTTGCGCGGGCACCGAGGTGTCGGCCAGCAGGTGGACGAACGAGGAGTTGGCGCCGTTTTCCAGCAGGCGGCGCACCAGATAGGCGAGCAGGTCGCGGTGCTCGCCCACCGGGGCGTAAACGCGGCAATGCAGTGATTTGTTGTTCAGCACCTCGCGGTAGATGCCCTCGCCCATGCCGTGCAGGCGCTGCAGTTCGAAACGCGCCGTGGGCCGCTGCGCCGCCAGATGCAGCACGGCGGCAATGGTGCCGGCGTTGTGGGTGGCGAACTGGGGGTAGATGGGGGCGTCATGAGCAGGCGCTGGGCCGCTCCAGGTGTTCGCATCTCCCTCGCGGAGCGGCTGATGCAAGGCCTTCGGCTGGGGGCGGTCACTGGCCGCGGCGGCGTCGAGCATGATGCGGGCGCAGGCGAGATAGCTGGCGTCGGTGTGGTGCTTGTGGCTGAACACGGGATAGCCGGCCAGGCCGAGCTCCTGGGCGCGCTTGATTTCGGCGTCCCAGTACGCGCCTTTCACCAGCCGCACCATGAAGCGCATGCGGTGGCGCCGGGCGATGGCGATCACGGCCGACACGGTTTCGGGCGCGCGCGTCTGGTAGGCCTGCACCGCCAGGCCCAGGCCGCCCCAGGCGGCGGTGGCGGGCTCGGCGGCGAGGCGGGCAGCGAGGGCGTCGAGCAGGTCGAGTTGCAACTCCAGGCGCTCGCTCTCCTCGGCGTCGAGGGTGAAGTTCACGTCCGCCGCGGCGGCTTCGCGCGCCAGTTGTTCCACCAGCGGCAGCAGCTCGGTGAACACGCGCTCGCGCTGAGCTTCCTCGAAACGCGGATGCAGCGCCGACAGCTTGATGGACATGCCGTCGCGCAGCTCGGGCCCGCCCGGCGTGCGTTGCTGCGCCAGCGCCGCCAGCGTGGCGCGGTAGGAGGCGGCGTAGCGCGCGGCGTCGTCGGCCGTGCGGGCGCCCTCGCCCAGCATGTCGTAGGAAAAGGTGAGGTTGGGCTGCTCGCGCCGCATGGCCTGGGCGCGCTTGGCCGCAAGCTGCAGGTTTTCGCCCAGCACGAACTGCTTGCCGAGCAAGGCGATGGCGCGCACGGCCGCCGCCACCACCGTGCCGGCGCCCAGGCGGGCGATGAGGCCGCGCGTGGCCGAGTCGTCCTCGGGCAGCAGGCGGCGCGAAAACCCCAGCAGGCGACCGGACAAGGCCTTGAGGGTGGAGGACGCGTCGTCCTTGTCGAACTTGGCCTGGCCCAACTGGTCGGCGGCGAGCAAGGCCGCGGTTCCGGTGTCGGGCACGCGCAGCAGGGCTTCGGCCAGGCGCATCAGGGCCAGGCCCTCGCTGCTGGCGATGGGGTATTCGCGCAGCAACGATTCCAGGGCCCAGAACGGCGCCGGCCTGGTGCGCACGGCGGTCACCCAGGGCTCGGCCATGGCGGTGGCTGCGGCCCAGTCGAGGCCGGCCAGGCTGGCCAGCACTTGGCGCACCACAAGGGCTTCGTCGCGCACGGGTTCGGGCAGGCGTGGGACGCTGGACGATGCGCAAGCCGGCGAGGAGGCAACTGCGCGCAGAGGGTTCGAGGCGGGCTGGGCGGACATGGTTTTCGGCAGAAAAATCGGTGGCGGGGCAACAGCAGAAACTGTAGGCCCATCCCCCCAAAATGGGTGTTGTATTTGGGCTGCCATGACCGATAGTTCTTTGGTTAAGTCTTTATTTTTAGCGTTTAATTTTGCTCATTGGCTTGGCTTTTTGGATGCCATGCTGAAGTTTGGCGACACCGACAGCTGTCGCCTTTGTCCACCATGACCGGATGAAGCCAAACTGAAACCGAGCTATTTGCGTGAACTTTCCAGCTTTTCCCGGCACAGACTGAATACTGTCTCCCCTGGGTTGCTCCAGGGTCTGGCCACCGGGCACACCTGCTGGGAGTCAGCACACGTCGAGAATGCCCCATCGTTTCCCTGAAAGGATCTCCATCATGCAAGCCGATCAAGTCGCGAAGTCCGCCTTTTCCATGCCGCTGTCGAGCCCGGCCTACCCGCGCGGGCCGTATCGCTTCATCAACCGCGAATTCCTCATCATCACCTACCGCACCGACCCCGCGCTGCTGCGCGAACTGGTGCCGGAACCGCTGCAACCCGCGGGCGATACGGCCAAATTCGAGTTCATCCGCATGCCCGACTCCACCGGCTTTGGCGACTACACCGAATCTGGCCAGGTGGTTCCCGTGACGTACAAGGGCAAGCCGGGCACCTACCAGGTCGCCATGTTTCTGGACGACGAGGCGCCGCTGGCCGGCGGGCGTGAAATCTGGGGTTTCCCGAAAAAACTGGCCAAACCCCGCCTGGTCGTGGAAAGCGACACCTTGCTGGGTACGCTGGACTACGGCTCGGTGCGCGTGGCGACCGGCACCATGGGCTACAAGCATCAGGCGCTGGACAGCGAACAAGTGCGCAAGAGCCTGCTGGCGGCGAACTACCTGCTGAAGATCATTCCCGATGTCGATTGCACGCCGCGCATTTGCGAACTGGTGACTTACAACCTGGAAGACGTGGTGGTGAAAGGGGCATGGGCCGGCCCGGCGGCGCTGGAACTGCACGCCCATGCGCTGGCCCCGGTGGCCAGACTGCCCGTGCTGGAGGTGCTGAGCAGCGTGCACCTGATCTCCGACCTCACCCTCGGGCTGGGCAAGGCGGTGCACGACTACCTCAAATAAATATAAATCGTGGGAACCATCGCGCCAATTGTGTAAGCTTGCGCGGTTTTGCAACGACAATTGGCACGCACATTTCATTCACGATTCTTGACATCCTCGCTGCAACTCACGCGTCAATTCAACACACCCATTCCTCGATTGTCCGGAGACTCGACCATGAAAGACCCCACAAACGCCCTCGACCGTGTCGATCGGCGCATTCTGGCCTTGCTGCAAAGCGATGGCCGCATGTCGAATCTGGCACTGGCCCAGGCTGTGCATCTCTCGCCCACGGCCGTGCTGGAGCGGGTGCGCCGCCTGGTGCGTGAGAAATTCATCCTCGGCTACGAGGCCAGGCTCAACCCTCAAAGACTGAGCGCGGCGCTGCTGGTGTTCATCGAGGTCGTGCTCGACCGCACCACGCCCGACGTGTTCGAGCAGTTCAAGACCGCCGTGCAGGCGCGCGCGGAAATCATGGAATGCCACATGGTGGCCGGCGGCTTCGACTACCTGCTGAAAACCCGCGTGGCCGACATGCCGGCCTACCGCGAGTTTCTCGGCAGCGTGCTGCTGAGCCTGCCCGGTGTGCGCGAAACCCACACCTACGCGGTGATGGAAGAAGTGAAGAACTCTCAGGCCCTGCAGGTGGAATGAAGCCTGATGCGGCCGCGGTTTGCAGCGCTGCGCCACGCCCCGGTTCGCCTGGGCTTGCGGGCTGCGGCACCCCCTCGGCGCGACTTCGGCGCCGCAAACCCACCCTGAAGTTGCTCAGGCCGTTTGGGTCGCCGCCGGCGCCGGGTGCAGTTTGACCACGCCGGACAACTCGCAGTCGAGCACGGCGCGGCGCAGGGCCTCGATCGCTTCGAGCCGCGTGAAGCTCTTGCGCCACACCAGCACCACGCGGCGCGTGGGCACCGGTTCGCAAAACGGCACATAGCAAATCTGCCCCGGCCCTTCCGGTGGCGCCTTGCCGGGCTCGAACGGCACCGACAGCTTGGGCAGAATGGTGATGCCCATGCCCGAGGCCACCATGTGCTTGATGGTCTCCAGCGACGAGCCCTCGAACGTCTTGCGGATGCCTTCCGAGTCTGGCGAGAAGCGCGCGAACTCGGGGCAGACCTCCAGCACGTGGTCGCGAAAGCAATGGCCCGTGCCCAGCAGCAGCATGGTTTCTTCCTTGATGGCCTCGCTGCTCACCGGCTTGCCATGCGCCAGGCGGTGGCCGTGGGGCACGGCGACGAGAAAGGGCTCGTCGTAGAGCGGTGCGATGGCCAGGCCATGTTCGGGAAAGGGCTCGGCGAGGATGGCAACGTCGAGTTCGCCGTTGCGCAGCATGTCCAGCAGTTTCACCGTCAGTTGCTCCTGAAGCAGGAGCGGCATTTGCGGCGTGTCGCGGATGATGCGCCGCACCAGCGGCGGCAAGAGGTAGGGGGCCACGGTGTAGATCACGCCCAGGCGCAACGGGCCGGCCAAGGGATCTTTGCCGCGCTTGGCGATTTCCTTGATCGCTGCCGACTGCTCCAGCACGCGCTGCGCCTGCTCGATGATGGCGTTGCCGATCGGCGTGATGCTGACTTCGGTGCCGCCGCGCTCGAAGATCTTCATGTCGAGTTCGTCTTCCAGCTTCTTGATCGCCACCGAGAGCGTGGGCTGACTGACGAAACAGGCCTCGGCGGCACGGCCGAAATGGCGCTCGCGGGCGACGGCGACGATGTAGCGAAGTTCGGTGAGTGTCATCGTCCGAATTGAAGCAGATCGCCGAAGACATGGTTTGACGCTATGGATTGGTGGTTGCCGATAGCGCATCGCCGAAGTGCATCGGCATCCCTCGCCGCGTGAGCGCGCCAGGCCCTGCGGCGCGGGCCCGGGCCTACGCCGCGAGCCAGTCCAGCCGCCCGCCCAGCCAACGCTGCAAGTGCTGCTGCGCCGCGGACGGGTCGTGGCGCAGCAGCCAGATGGCCGCCTCGCGCGCGGCGTCGAGCAGGTCGGTGTCGGTCTGCAGGTCGGCATGGCGCAGTGCCTGCAGGCCGCTCTGACGCTGGCCGAGCAACTCGCCCGGACCGCGCAGTTCCAGGTCCCTTTGCGCCAGCACGAAACCGTCGCCGCTGTCGCGCAGCGCCTGCAACCGGGCGCGCGCCAGCTCCGACAAGGGCGCGCTGAACAGCAGCAGGCATTCCGAGGCCTCGGCGCCCCGCCCCACCCGGCCGCGCAACTGGTGCAGCTGCGACAGGCCGAAGCGCTCGGCATGTTCGATCACCATCAGCGTGGCGGCGGGCACGTCCACCCCCACCTCGATGACGGTGGTGGCCACCAGCAGGCGCAGGCGGGCGCAGGCGAAATCGGCCATCACCTGCGCTTTCTGCGCCGCCGGCATGCGGCCGTGCAGCAGCCCGACGCGGCTGTGCGCGCCCTCGCCCGGGGCGCCATCCCCGGACAGTGCCGCCTGCAACTCGGCGTAGGTGGCTTCGGCGTTGCGCAGGTCGAGCACCTCGCTGTCCTCCACCAGCGGGCAGACCCAGTACACCTGCCGGCCGGCGGCCACCAGTTCGCGCACGCGGGCGATCACCGCATCGCGCCGGGCGTCGCTGAACACGCGGGTCTGCACCGGGCTGCGCCCGGGCGGCAGATGGGCGATGGTGGAGACATCGAGATCGCCGAACACCGCCATCGCCAGGGTGCGCGGAATGGGAGTGGCGCTCATCATCAGCAGATGCGGTTCGCGCACCGGCTGGCCGGTGCGGGCCGTGCCCGGCGCCTGCGTGCCTTCGCCACCCTCGCCACCCTTCGCGCGCAGGCTCAGGCGCTGGGCGACACCGAAGCGGTGCTGCTCATCGACGATGGCCAGGCCGAGGCGGGCGAAACGCACCTTGTCCTGGATCACGGCGTGCGTGCCCACCACCAGTTGCGACGCGCCGCTGGCGGCGGCGGCCAGCGCGGCGTCGCGCTCGCGCCGGCTCTGCGCGCCACGCAGCCAGGCCACCTGCACGCCCAGCGGCGCCAGCCAGTCGGCCAGCTTGCGCAAGTGCTGGCTGGCGAGGATGTCGGTGGGCGCCATCAGCGCGCACTGAAAACCCGCGTCGATGGCCTGCGTCGCCGCCAGCGCCGCCACCACGGTCTTGCCGCTGCCCACATCCCCTTGCAGCAGGCGGTGCATGGGGTGTTCGCGTTCCAGATCGGCCGCGATCTCGGCCACGCAGGCCTGCTGGTCGGGTGTGAGGGCGAAGGGCAGCACCTGCAGCAGCCGCCGTGTGAGGCTTTGGCTGCCGCGCTGTGCCGCCATGGGCCAGGCACGCTGGGTGGCGCGCCGGGCCCGCGCCTGCTGCTGCGCGAGTTGCTGGGCCAGCAGTTCGTCGAATTTCACCCGTTGCCATGCCGGGTGGCTGCGGTCCTGCAGCGTCGCCAGCGGCACCTCGGGAGTGGGGGCGTGCAGCACATCCAGGGTGCTGGCGATGTCGGGCAACTGCTGCTGCGCCAGCAAGGCCGCCGGCAACCATTCGTGCGCGTCGAGCCGCGCGCGCGCGCTGGCGATGGCCTTGCGCAACCAGGCCTGGCTGATGCCGGCCGCCGCCGGGTAGACGGGCGTGAGGCGCTCGGGCATGGGCTCGTCGGCGCGGGCGACGTGGCAGGTGGGATGCACCATCTCCATGCCGAACAAGCCGGCGCGCGGCTCGCCGCGAATGCGCAGGAGTTTGCCCACCGCGTACTGCCGCGCCCAGTTGGCGTAGAAATGAAAAAAGCGCAACTCGAGTTGGCCGCTGGCGTCTTCGACCTGCACCCGCAACAGCTTGCGAACGCCGCCCGCCACCTCGGCCAGCACCACCCGCGCCTGCACCACGGCAGCATGCCCTTCACGCAGCGCAGCGACGGCGGTGAGGCGGGTTTCGTCGATGTAATGCAGCGGCAGGTGCAGGGCGTGGTCCCAGTCGCTGCGCAATCCGAGTCGCTCGCCGGGCGAAGTCGGTTCGGGTTTGGGTTTGGGTTGGGGTTGGCGTTTGGGTTTGGACCGGGAGGCTGGCGATGCCGCCGGCACGACCTCGGAGGCTCCCGTCAAGGTGACGGCTGCAACGGCTGGACGGCGCGGTCGGGGAGGCATCGGCGCATTGTAGGAATGGGCTGATTGCGCGGTTCCTGGCCCTCGGCCGGGCTGGGCAGGCCGGTGCGGCCGCAAGGGCCGGGGGCCGGCGGCGAATCCCCGGAGCAGCGCCATGGCCGTCCATTTGTTAAATTTCGTTGCAGATCGCTTCAACATTCCATGAACGCCCGCACCCTCGTCCACAGCATCCGCCGGGTCACCCTGACCCTGCTGGCCCTGTTGTTGTCGCTGGCGCCGTTCGTGCACGGGCATCTGGGGCAACCCGTGCAGCAGGGCTGGCACATCCATGCCGGCGCGCTGGACGTTGGCGGCCGCGCTCCGCTGGCATCGCCCAGCACACAGGGCGCCGGCAACAGCATCAGCGTGCTGCCGGCGCATGAATCGGCCGCGGTCGAGGTCTCGGTGGGGCCGAGTGTGTTGCGCGCTCTGCGCATCACCTCGGCGCACACACCAGCGCCCGCACCACAGCCCTGGTTGCACGCCAACCCGGCGCCTGCCCTCGCTTGGGCACGGCAGGCGCTTGCCGAAGGCGTCCGCCGCGCCGACCCGCAGCCCGTCTCGCCCGCCTCGCGCGGTGCCCCCGGCCTGCCGCCTCCGGGCCACGCGCCCCCTGCGCTCCTGGCCTGACGCCTGCACGCGGCACCCGCCGCTGCGCACCCCCGCTGCAACCGAGCGACCGCACAGGTGAACCCTGTGCACGAAGGTTCACGTTGCGCGCACCCTGCCTGCCTTTGAAGGAGCCCGGCCATCCGGGATGACCAATGTCTTCAACTCCCGTTTCGCGCGCGCCATGGGCCAGCGCCCTGCTCGCCGCCCGCTTGGGCCTCGCCGGCCTGGCCCTCGCCACCCTGCCCACCACGGCCACTGCCGCGCCACCCGGCGTCATCGCCCTCTCGGCCGACCAGCAAACCGCGCTCGGCGTGCGCCTGGCGTTGGTGCAGGCCGCCACGGCCGCGCAGATCGATCTGCCGGCACGCGTGACGGTGCCGCTGTCGCAGCAGGCGATGGTGGCCGCGCCTGCCGCCGGGCTGATCACCCGCCTGCTGGTGAACCCCGGCGACGCGGTGACCGGCGGCCAGGCGCTGGCCGAACTCAGCAGCCCGCAAATCGCCCAGCTGCAGCGCGAGCGCAGCGAGGCGCAAAGCCGGCTCGACCTGGCGCAGCGCCAGCTGCAGCGCGACACCGCCTTGGTGAACGAAGGCATCGTGCCCGGCGCCCGGCTGGACACCGCCCGCGCCCAGCACCGCGAGGCGCAGGCGATGCTGGCCGAGCGCGATCTGGCGCTCAGGCTGGCCGCGGGTGGCACCGGGCTGAATGGCGTGGCCGTGTTGCGCGCGCCTGCCGCCGGGGCCGTCACCGAAGTCACCGCCGTGCCGGGGCAGCGGGTGGACATGGCCGCGCCGCTGTTCCGCATCGCGCAGCAAGGAGCGTTATGGCTGGAGATCGCCGCCAGTCCGCAGCAGGCCGCGGCGTTGCAAGTCGGCGCCGCCGTGGATGTGCCGGAATCACATGCGCGCGGGGTGGTGCAGGCCATATCCACCGCGTTGACTGCGGGGCAGAGCGTGCTGCTGCGGGTGCGCGTCACCCAGCCCGGCGGCCTGCAGGCCGGCGGCGTGGTGCAGGCGCGCCTGAGCCTGCCGGCACAAGCCGGCATGTGGCGCGTGCCGCCCGCGGCGGTGACGCAGATCCACGGACGTGACGCCGTGCTCGTGCTGGCGAACGA
>JAJZDV010000100.1 GCA_021846025.1 Pseudomonadota bacterium | reverse complement strand
ACTCCGAGGCCACCCCGGCGGTGGCGATGAAGCCCACGCCCACCGCAACCGAGAGCTTGTAGCCCAGCCAGTCGACGTACCAGAATCCGCCCACCAGCGACAGCGGCAGGGTCAGCAGGATGATGGCAACTTCGGTGAGGTTCTTGAAGTTGAAATACAGCAGCAGCGCGATCAGCCCGATGACCGCCGGCACGACGATCTTCAGGCGCTGCACGGCCTGCTCCAGCGCCTGGTACTGCCCGACCCAGTCGAGCGTGAAACCGGGCTGCAGATGAACCTTCTGCGCCAGGGCCGCTTGCGCCGCGGCCACGTAGCCGCCGATGCTGGCGCCGGGTTTGAGGTCGATGTACACCCAGGAATTCAGGCGGCTGTTGTCGCTGGTGAGCATGGGCGGGCCGCCCTCGATGCGCAGCGTGGCCACCTGCGCCAGCGGAATCTGGCTGCCCTCGGGCGTGGCGATGCGGCTTTCCATCAGCGTGGACAGCGACTGGCGCAGTTCGCGCGGGTAGCGCAGGCTGATGGGGAAGCGCTCCAGGCCGTTGACGGCGGTGGACAGCATCTGTCCACCGATGGCGGTCTCGACCAGGCGGTTCACATCCGCCACCGAAAGGCCGTAGCGCGCGGCGGCCAGCCGGTTGGTGTCGACCACGATGTAGCGCCCGCCGGTGGCCCGCGCCGCATAGGCGTTCTGGGTTCCCGGAACGGTTTGCAGCGCCGCCTGGATCTCCTGCCCCAGCCGGTTCAGCGTGTCGAGATTGCTGCCGGTGACCTTGATGCCCAGCGGCGTCTGCAGGCCGGTGGTCAGCATGTCCACCTGGCCCTTGATCGGCTGGGTCCAGGTGTTCGACACCCCCGGAATCTGCAGCGCCCGGTTCATCGTCTCGATCAGCTTGGCGGTGGTCATGCCGGGGGGCCAGGTGCTGCGGTCCTTCAGGTTCACGACCGTCATGAACATCGAGATCGGCGTCGGGTCGGTCGCGGTCTGCGCCCGGCCCGCCTTGCCGAACACGCTCTCCACTTCCGGGAAGGTCTTGATGATGCGGTCGCTCTGCTGCAGGATCGCGGCGGATTGGCCGATGGAGATCGACGGATCCTGCGACACCGGCATGTAGAGCAGGGTGCCTTCGTTCAAGGGCGGCATGAACTCCGAGCCGAGGTGCTTCCAGGGGAAATACAGGCTGGCCACGGCGACGAAGGCCAGAGCGATGACCACCCAGGGAGCCCGCAGCACGCCGTGGATCAAGGGGCGGTAGAGCCAGATCAGCATCCGGTTCAAGGGGTTCTTCCCCTCGGGGCGGATCGGCCCGCGAATGAACCAGGCCATCAGCAGCGGCACCAGGGTGATGGACAGGATGGCGGCCGCGGCCATGGCATAGGTCTTGGTGAAGGCCAGGGGCCGAAACAGCTTGCCCTCCTCGCCGCCGAGCGCGAACACCGGCAGGAAGGACACCGCGATGATCAGCAGCGAGAAGAACAGCGCCGGCCCGACTTCCGATGCCGCCACCCGCGCCTTCATCCAGGGATCGGCGCCGGGATCCTGCTCCATATGCTTGTGCATGTTCTCGATCATCACGATCGCGGCGTCGGTCATCGCGCCGATGGCGATGGCGATGCCTCCCAGGGACATGATGTTGGCCGGAATGCCCTGCGCCCACATCACCAGGAAGGCGGCGAGGATGCCCAGCGGCAGCGACACGATGGCCACCAGTGCCGAGCGCGCGCGCAGCAGGAACAGGAAGGACACCAGGGCGACGATCAGCGACTCCTCCAGCAGCTTCCCGGTGAGGGTGTGGATGGCGCGCTGGATCAGCGGCGCCTGGCTGTAGGTGGTGACGATCTTCACCCCGGGCGGCAGCGACGGCTGGATGGCGCGGATCTTGTCCTCGACATGCCGAATGATGGCATCGGCGTTCGAGCCCTGGTTCATCATCACGATGCCGCCGACCACCGCGCCCTCGCCGTTGAGGTCGGCGGCGCTGTTGGGCAGCTCCGGGCCGAACTGGACGCGGGCCACGTCCTTGAGCGTCAGCGGCACGCCGCCGCGCGCCGCCAGCGGCGCGTTCTCCAGATCCTGCAGCGAGCGGATGTAGCCGGTGGTGCGCACCATATAGCTCGCCTCGCCCATGTCCACCACCGAGCCGCTGGTCTCGCCGTTGGCGGCGCGGATGGCAGCCTCCACCTGCGGCAGCGTGAGGTTGTAGGCCAGCAGGGCTTGCGGGTTCACCACCACCTGGTATTCCTTCACCATGCCGCCGACCGTGGCAACCTCGGCCACGCCCGGGATGCCCTGCAACTGGTACTTGAGGAACCAGTTCTGCAAGGTCGTGAGCTGGCTCAGGTCCTGCGTGCCGCCGGTATCGGTCAGGGCGTACATGTAAATCCAGTCCACCCCCGAGCTGTCCGGCCCCAGCGCCGGCGTCACCCCCGGCGGCAGTCTGGATTGCACCTGGCTGAGATACTGCAGCACCAGGTTGCGCGCCTGGTAGATGTTGGTGCCGTCCTTGAAGATGACGTAGACGAAGGAGTCGCCGAACATCGAATAGCCGCGCACCGCGCGCGCGCCCGGCACCGACTGCAGGGGGGTTTCCAGCGGATAGGTCACCTGGTCCTGCACCACCTGCGGCGCCTGCCCGGGGTAGGAGGTCTTGATGATGACCTGGGTGGGGGAGATGTCGGGGATGGCTTCCAGCGGCGTGTTGCGCACCGCCAGGATGCCAGCGACCAGCAGCATCAGCGCGCCGATCACCGTCAGGCTGCGGTTCTCGAAACACCACTCCATGAGCCGCCGGATCATGGGGCGCTCCGGCCAGGGGCCATGATCATCCCGGCCATCGACCCGGCGGCGGGCGGGGGTGCGGCTGCCGGCGTGGCGGGTGGTGCGACCGTTGGTGGGGTCGTCGGCCCCGCAGCGCTGGCTTGCGGGTCGCTGGCAGGCGGCATGCCTGGCATCGCTCCCGTGGCGGGCATGCCGCTCGCGCCGGCATGACCACCGAGCATGCGCGCCTTGACCGACTGGAACTGCGATTCGGAGTACAGCAGGAACTGGGCGCTTTCCACCACCTGGTCACCCGCCTTGAGCCCCCGGGCGATGACCACCCAGCCGTTCGCCTCGGGCCCAAGCGCAACTTGCACCGGTAGGAAGTGGCCTCCCGCCTGCGCCAGCATGGCGTAATCGCCATCCTGCGTGCGCAGCACCGCGCTGCTCGGCAGCGCCAGCGCGGTTTGCGCCTGGGCCTGCACCGTGGCGTTGGCATACATGCCCGGGCGCAGAATGCCGCCGGGGTTGGCGAAGCTCAGACGCGCGGTGATGGTGCGGGTTTGCGGGTCCAGCGTGGGGTAGAGAAAGTTCAGGCGCCCATCCCAATGCCTGCCGGGGTAGGCCGGAAGCTGGAGCTGCACGCCGTCGCCCAGGCGCACCCACGGCATCTGGTAGTCGTACAGCGCCACATTGACCCAGACCCGATCCAGATTGGCGATCTCGAACAGGCTGTTCTGCGACGAGACATAGCTGCCCTGGCGAATATTGAGCGCCATCACCACCCCGCTCTCGGGCGCCAGGATGGGAACGTTGCGCATCGGCTGGCCCGAGGCCTCCAACTGCTTGAGCGCAGCCTCGGGCAGGCCCAGCAGCAGCAGGCGCTGTTGGGCCGCGGCCAGCAAGCCCTGGCTGTCGGCATGACCGTCGGCCGCGCCGGCTCGCCGGCGCGCAATGCTGTATTCCTGCTGCGCGCTGTACAGCTCGGGCGAGTAAATCTCCGCCAGCACCTGGCCGCGTGCCACCGGGTCGCCCACGGCACGCACCTTGAGTTGCACCACCCAGCCGGAGAAGCGCGGGGTGACGGTGGTGACGCGGTTCTGGTCCACGGCCACGGTGCCCACGGTCTGGATCGCCTGGCCCATGGGACGCATCTGTGCGGTCGTCAGGCGCACGCCCAGGTTTTGCGTCAGGCGCGGGTCGATGCGCAGTCCGCTGTCGTTGGCGCCGGCTTCGGCCGGGGCGTAGACCGGCACGTAATCCATGCCCATGTTGTCCTTCATCGGACGGTCCGAATGGATCGCCGGATTCATCGGGCTGGCCCAGTACAGCACCCGGCGCTGCGGCGCCGCAGCCGGGGCGTAGACCGGGACATAGTCCATCCCCATGTTGTCTTTCATCGGGTGGTCGGCGTGGATGGCGGCGTCCATCGGGTTGGCCCAGTACAGCACCCGGCGGCTTGCCGGCGCTGCTGCCGAAGCTGTTGCGGAAGCCGGGGCCGCCGCGGCGGTCGGCGTCTCGGGGTCCGAGGCGCCGTACGGCAGCCAGCGGCTGCTCCAGAGGCCCGCGCCGATGCCCACCAGCAACAGGCCGAGGCCGAGAGTGAAGGTTCGCAATGTCATGGCTGCTGCTCCGAAGGCGTTGTCAGGTAGTCGAGTTCGGCCTGGGTGGCCAGCAGATCCCGGCGCTGTTGCAGGGTCTGGAGTTCAAGGGTCAGAACGGCTTGCTGCGCCTTGAGCACGTCGCTCATGCTGGCTCGGCCATTGCCGTAGGCGGTGAGGGTGGAGTCGTACGCCTCGTGCGCCAGCGGCAGCATCTGCGCGCGCAGGCGCTGCCACTTCTCCTGCTGGCTGCGCATGCGCGCCGTGGCCGAGCGAATCTGCTGCTGCAAGGCCAGCCGCTGGTCCTGCTCGTCGTAGCGGGCTTCCATCACCTGGGCGCGAGCGCTGTCGAGTTCCTGGTTCAGCCGATGGCTGGAGAAAATCGGCAAGTTCATCGACACTCCGGCGGAGAAAAAGTTGGGAGAGCCCGGAAAAAAGCTCTTGCCGTAGGAGGCGCCAACCGTGATCTCCGGCAGGTAATCCTTCTTCGCCACCTGCACGCCAGCCTGGGCGATGCGCACCTTGGCCTGGGCCATGCGCAGCAGCGGCTGGGTTGCGGGCGCCTGCGCGGGCGCCGCCGCGCCAGACGACAAGCTCGGCCAGTCGGGATCGATCTGCGGCGTTTGATCGCTGCCGAGTGCCTGGGCAATGTCGGCCAGGGCCACCGCTTCATCCGCGGCAAGCGCGCTCTGGTCGTTGCGCAGTTCGTCCGCGGCGAGACGCGCGCGCAACACATCGCTCTGCGCTGCGTTGCCTGCGCGGTAGCTGGCCATGGCCGCGTCGACGTTCTCACGCGCCAGCGTTTGCTGCCGCTGCACCGCCGCCAGGGCCTGGCGCGTGTACACCGCCACGAGCCAGGCGCGGCGCAAGGCGAGAACCAGTTGCGCCTGCTTCGCTTCACGGCCGAAGTGCTGCTCCGCAGCTTGCGCCTGCAGCTTGTTCCCTTCGAGGGCCAACTTGCCGATGGGCGGAAAGCTCTGGCTGACGCCGACGCTCAGCATGGTCATGCTCTGCTGCGTCAACGAGAAGCTGTTGGTGGGAAGATTGACGGCGTCGAGCGACACATGCGGGTCGGGCAACTGCGTGGCCGCCGCGGCCCGGTGCTGGATGGCGCGGATGCGCTGCGCAGCCGCGGCCAGGCTGGGATTGCTGCGCGCCAGTTGCGCCTCGGCGGCACCGAGGGTCAGAGGTGCGGCTAGCGCGGGTGCGACGAGGCCAGCGAGCAGCAGCAGACCGACAAGAACGGGGATGGCCGCCGGGCGTTCAGACCGGACGGATGACAACCGCCGGGCTTGCGCACGGCGGCACTGCAGGATGAAGGACATCGCTTTCCTCTTCGGCGGATGGAACGCTGCAAGGTCGCAGCGGTGTTCGCGAGGCGAACACGGACATCGCCCGGTGAAGAGTCACCGGGGCGGATGCTGCCGAAGGGGTCAAACCTGGAGGCGAGCCGCGAGGAAAGGCGGTTTGAAGGGGGGCGCTGAATCGATCCACAGGGCCTGTCTGGCGGGCAGCATGGGTCGAGTCTGCAACAGCAGCACGACGCGTTGAACCAGCGTCGCTTGGGGTGTGCCCAGGTCCCGGGTGGGGCTGGCTGCAATGGTGACGCTCAGGTTATTGCAGGCTGCCTGGCAAAACGCACGTTCGACCTGCCTGCTGACTGGATGGGCGAGCGCGATGGACTGGCGGGCTGCTTGCATCGGCATGGAGGCCATGTCCGGCGCCGCTTCGCAGCACGAGGTTGGAAGGGGGGCCGCCTGGCCCATTGCCGCTTGCGTCCAAGGCAACAATGCCAATGCGCAGACCAACGCCCAGATGCGGGGGAACGTTCGAAAGGAGGGCATGGACTCGGGTCGGGGCAAAGCGGCTAAAACTCGGTGGGAGTATCTTAACCAAGCGTTCGGGCTTGTCAATCGGGGGTGAAGAGAGGGTCGGAATTGCGCCGCGAAGTCGCTCAGGCCGTGGTGATCTTGCCGGTTTGCTTGAGGAACTGGGCCCAGTCTTCCAATTCGCGCGGCTCGCCGAACAGGTAGCCCTGCATGACCCGCAGGCCCAGCGCGTGCAGGGCTTCGGCGTTTTCCTGGGATTCAACTCCCTCGGCCACGATCATGATGTTCAGGCGCTGCGCCAGGGCGACCAGCGAGCGCACGATTTCCTGGTTGCGCACGTCGGTGTTGAGTTCGGTGGTGAAACCGGCTGGAATCTTGATGTGCGCCGGGCTCAGGCGCTTGAGGTATTCGAACGAGGCGTAGCCTTCGCCGAAGTCGTCCATCGCGATCAGGATGCCGGCCTGTTGCAGGGCGGTGATGTTGCGCAGCACGCTGGGGAACACCGGAATCGGGCGGCGCTCGGTGACTTCCATGATCAGCCGATTGGCGGGCCACTGGTTGCGCTGCAGCACCTGGTCGATGCGGCGCACGAGGTCGGGGTCGCCGAGTTGGTCGGCCTCGATGTTCACCGAGATGTAGCCGCGCCAGGCGGTCCAGTTCGACAGCACGCGGGCTTCCGACACGGCTTCGTCGACCACCCAGAAAAACAGCTCGCTGGTTTGCGACGGCGACAGGCGGGGCAGGAAGGTGAGCGGGGAATGCCGCTTGGGTGCGGTGTCGGCGCGCCAGCGAAACAGCACCTCAAGGCCGACGATTTCGCCGCCCGGGTATTGCACCTGGGGCTGATACGCAAGCGAGGGGGAACCCGTGCCGGCATGGATGGCAATCTCGCTGAACACGTCACGTTCCATGGCTTCCCTGTCCGTCTTTCGGTATGTTCAGCCAGATTAGCATGGCACCGGCCGTTTCAAAGGCTGGAGGCCCCGCAGAATCGGCTGTTGCAAAAAATCGTGGCGAGATGCGAACAATGTCCGCCTTCACGCTGCGTGCCAGGGCCGCGACGGCATCGCCTGCGAGTGCATCCTGCCGCGCTCGATCGTGCCAGACCCCGGATTGCGGAGCGCCCACACCCATTCGACACCACCATCGCCCATGACCCAGACCGCCAGACTTGCAGCATCGCGCCCTCGCTCCGTGGGTGCCAGAGCCACGGCGAGCGCGGCTGCGCAAGGCCCCTGCTACAGCGTGCGGATGGACGATCGGCACGCCCACTTGTTCGCCGTGGAACTGCAACTGGCCGCGCCCGACCCCCGGGGCCAGGAGTTCTGGCTGCCGGTGTGGATCCCCGGCAGCTATCTGGTGCGTGAATTCGCCCGGCAGGTGTTGCGGGTCGAAGCGCGCTGCCAGGGCAAGCCGGTGGCCTTGCGCAAGGTGGCCAAAAACCGCTGGCGCGCCGCGCCATGCCAGGGGCCGCTGCAAGTGAACTGGGTGGTGTACGCGCGCGACGCCTCGGTGCGCACCGCCTGGCTCGATGCCTCGCGGGCCTTCTTCAACCCGTCCAGCCTGTTGCTGGCGGCTGCCGGCTGGGAAGCAAAGCCGCACCTGCTGCACATCCTGCCGCCGTTGTCCCAACCCGACTGGAGTGTGGCCACCACCCTGACCGCGTTGCGGGTCGATGCGCGCGGCTTCGGCCTGTATCAGGCCAGCGACTACGACCGGCTCATCGACCATCCGGTGGAAATGGGCCACTTGCTGCGCCTGCAGTTCCGCGTCCACGGCACGCCGCACGAGATGGTCATCGCCCATGCGGACCGGCTGCGCAGCGAGGTCGACGCGAAGCGCTTCACGCTCGACCTCAAGCGCCTTTGCGAAACCGAGATCGCCCTCTTCGAGCCCGAGCGTCCGCGCGCCCCGTTCAAGCGCTACGCCTTTCTGCTGGCACCCACCGCCCACGGTTACGGGGGTCTGGAACATGCCGATTGCACGGCGCTGATCTGCGCCGAGTCCGACTTGCCCCATCCGCGCGATGGTGCCGAGCGCAGCGCCGGGTACGGTCAGCTTCTCGGCCTGTGCAGTCACGAGTATTTCCACGCCTGGAATGTCAAGCGCATCCGCCCGCAAGCCCTCACGCCCTACGACCTGGAACGTGAAAACACCACCGGTCTGCTGTGGCTGTTCGAGGGCTTCACCTCGTATTACGACGACCTGATCCTCCGCCGCGCCGGGCTGATCGAGCCGCAGCAGTACCTCGACCTGCTGGCCCGTGCCATCAACGCCGTGCAGGCCACGCCGGGTCGGCAGGTGCAAAGCCTGGCCGAGGCCAGTTTCGACGCCTGGATCAAGTTCTATCGGCCCGACGAGAACACCGCCAACGCCACCGTCAGCTATTACACCCAGGGCGGGCTGTTCGCCCTGGCACTGGACCTGACGCTGCGCAGCCGGAGCGCCAGCACGCTGGACGATGTCATGCGCCTGCTGTGGCAGCGCTATGGCCGCGACGGCGCGCCCTTGCAGGCCCAGGGCGTGCCCGAGGACGCCATGCCCGCGCTGGTGCGCGAAGTCAGCGGCCTGGATTTGCGCGGCCTGTTTGCGCGCCATGTGCATGGTTGCGACACACTCCCGCTCAAGCGCCTGCTGGCCAGCGCGGGTGTGCGCTGGAGCCGGGGCAAACCCGACGCCCTCAGCAGCCTGGGGCTGAGGCTCGACGATGCGCAGGGCTGGCCGCAGGTGCGGCAGGTTCTGGCCAGAGGCTGGGCCGAGCAGGCGGGGCTGGCACCTGGCGACATCCTGCTGGCCATCAACGGCCAGCGCGCCAGCCCGGACCAACTCAAGCGCCTGCATGCGCGCGCGGGTGCAGGCGATGTCTGGCAGGCGCATGCCATGCGCGATGCACGTCTGGTGCAACTTCAGGCGGTGCTTCCCGCGTCAGCACCCGGGCCGGTGGCGCTCAGCCTGGCGCCAGATGCCTCAGCCGCGGCAGCGCGGCAGCGCAAGCGCTGGCTCGGAATCTGAGGCATGCCACCGTGCCACCATGCCGCCGTGGCTGGCTTGCGCGAGAGGCCGGAACCGTCGGGTCCCTGACCACGCGCTGCAGCGAAGCCGACGCAGAGCGCACGCACCGCTGCGCTGGCTGAACCCCGCGTCGAGCCATTGCGCACCCCGCAGCAGCCATCGGTTTCCGTCCTATGCTTGCGGCATCGCCAGCTTTCAGACGGAATCCGCCATGCCTTACGAGCACCTGCTCATTGAAACCCAGGGCCGCGTCGGCCTCATTCGCCTCAACCGGCCGAAACAGCTCAACGCGCTGAACGACGCGTTGATGGATGAACTCGGCGCGGTGCTGTCGGCATTCGATGCCGACGATGCCATCGCCTGCATCGTGCTCACCGGCAGCGACAAGGCTTTCGCCGCCGGCGCCGACATCGCCGCGATGGCGAACAAGAGCTACACCGAGGCCTACCGCCAAGACTTCATCACCCGCAACTGGGAGCGCCTGCGCACCCTGCGCAAGCCGGTCATTGCGGCAGTAGCCGGCTACGCTCTGGGTGGGGGCTGCGAGCTGGCGATGATGTGCGATTTCATCATCGCCGCCGACAACGCCAAATTCGGCCAGCCCGAAATCAAGATCGGCATCATCCCCGGTGCCGGCGGCACCCAGCGCCTGCCGCGCGCGGTCGGCAAGGGCAAGGCCATGGATCTGGTGTTGACTGCGCGCATGATGGATGCGGCCGAGGCCGAGCGTGCCGGCTTGGTGTCGCGCGTGGTCGCTGCCGACAAACTGCTCGACGAAGCGCTCGGCGCGGCGCAGATCATCGCCAGCCATCCGTTACAGGCGGTGATGATGGCCAAGGAATGCGTCAACCGGGCGTTCGAGGCGCCGCTGGCCGAAGGCATGTTGTTCGAGCGCCGCAGCTTCCACAGCCTGTTCGCCACGCACGACCAGAAGGAGGGCATGG
>JAJZDV010000099.1 GCA_021846025.1 Pseudomonadota bacterium | reverse complement strand
TTTTGGTAATTGATGATGATGCGATCATGGACTTCCTGAATATAAGGTGTAATCAGTCCAAATCGGTGGATGTGGTGTAAAGCCATGGCCTCATTCAACGCCAGGACCGATGTGGTTGCTGGTCGTCCTGTGACTTCGTTGATCCGTGCGCAGAGTGCTTCGTCCTTCTCGAATCCGAGCCAACTGGCGGATGTGCCACTCCAGCAAATGACGTCAACACGTGCATCTGCGAGAAGCTGCGCAGCAGCTAAGATTTTGTCACTGTTGAATTGGCGCGAGGATGCTTCTTGCAGCGAAATTTCTGTCACGCCAAATCGTGAAAAATGTGCAGAGACATTCCCAAGCTGGCTCACCATGGCGCTGGTCAAGGGCTCCAGCGCCGTATTGGATGAAGGTGTCAATACGCCAATGCGTTTTTGATTTAACATCGCAGGTTTGTTATATATCTAATTTCATGGTCATGAGGCCGGAACTGCGTTCGATGACCATGTTGTCAGGTCGTTCAGCGTGACGAATGATAATCTGATCTGTCGAATGTCCAGTGCCGTCAATCCTGATGACTGTCACTGTAGATGCACAGCGACAGCCATCTTTGATTTCAGAATTTACTTTGCTCTCCTGCAGTTGACGGCTGGTCAAGGGAGGATTGTCATACAGGAATTTTCTTGCTGTAATCGATCAGCAAAGTCGAGCAAATGAAAAGGCCGATCCCCGCTGCCGTAAACAACATGAGCGCAAGGTAATAAGAGCCCGTGGCTTGCACGATCAGTCCTACCGCGATGGGCACGCCAATGCCCGCCACATTGCCGCCAAGATTCATCACACCACCGAGAAAACCAACCCGATCACGCGTCCCGAGTATCGTGGGGATGCACCAGTACAGACCGCACCAACGCAGAAAAAAGAGAGTGATCGAAAGCAGTGCGACAATCGCAACCGGGCTCTTGACCTCAGCCACGCTGTAAATGGCGATCGTGGCAATAATGGATGCAAAACCAAACAGGACGCGAAGAACCTTGCTTTCAGGAGCTCCTGACGCCTTCCACCAATCTGCCAGCCAGCCGCCCACCAACTCGCCGATGAAGCCGGAGAAGAACATGATGAATACCGCGCCGCCAATCTGCTGAATATTCAAGCCATGCACTTTAGACAGGTAAGTTGGCATCCATGTGAGCAGGCCGTAGAACAATGAGTTGAAACACAACCAGCCAAAGAACATGCCCCAAACCGAGCGATAGCGGAAGAACTCGAGCAGCTTGCCGCTGATCACTTTCGGTTCTCCTGCCCGTTCTTCGGCATGGCTGGCCTCGATGTGCGCGATTTCCGCCGCGTTCACACCGGAGTGCTCGCTTGGATGATTGCGGATGAAGCGCCAGGCAAAGTATCCAACCACCATGGTGCCGACGCCGGCGATGACAAACGACAGGCGCCAGGAGCCGAGGTATGCAATCAGCCCCGATATCAGGATGCCTCCAAGGGCCGAACCGAGTGGCGCACCGCCATCGAGCAGTGTTGCACCCCGTCCGCGCTCGTTCCTCGTCATCCAGATGCCATTGAGCTTGCCGCCCGCAGGGTAGATGGGGGCCTCTGCTACACCAAGCCCCAGCCGGGTCAACAAAAGACTACCCCAGCCGATGGAGACGGCAGCAAGGGCCTGGAACAATCCCCAGCCGGCAGTGGCTCCCGCAATCACGACGCGCGGCCCGTAGCGATCGGCCAGCATGCCTCCGGGAATTTGCATGAAGGCATAAGTCCAGAAGAAGGAACTCAGCAGCAAGCCCTCGATCGCGGGCCCGATATGGAACTCTTTCGAGATCAGCGGCATGGCCACAGACAGGGAGGCTCGATCGATGTAGTTGATCGAAATCAACAGCAGCAGCATCCAGAAAATTTTCCATCTCACCCCTGTCGGGGCCACGTCTTGAAGACTGGTGCTCTTTGCTACGCCCTGCGTTTCCATGGTCCAAGTTCCTTGATGTGCGATCACGAGAAACCACCTCGGGCCCTCACCCACTGGCGCCCGAGGCGAGTGCCGACTGCCACCCCACGCGACCTGTCAACGCCACAAGACAGGACCGGCGTGTTGCATCAACCCATCATAAGACGATTGTCGACAAAACTGTCAACATTTTATTAAAATAAATGTCAACAATACTGTTATCTTTTGTGATGGATTGATCGCGGTCTGATGCATCGTCAACGACTGGCTTGAGATGTGTTGATTGTTGTGGTGCATCCGACAGAAAATATCAGCAAGTTTCATGCCAAATTGCTAACAATCCACCGATCACTTGTCGACAACCATCGAGATTCAAGGAGTGGTCGCGGCGCAGGCCCGGGCATGCCACCAACTGCAGGCCAAGACGTGTGACAATTTTTAAGGTCACTGTGCTATCGCCCTCGCGGCTCAAAGGAACTCGTGCTGGACATGCGTACAAAAAAATCGGACAAAGAAAAAACAATCGAAGAGATCGCTGAAAAGATCTACACGGCCATTCTTGAGCACCGCTTGGCGCCCGGGACAAAGCTGGGTGAGGATCGCCTGGCAACGATTTTCGGGGCCAGCCGCACACGCATTCGAGATGTGCTGGCGCATCTGGCCAACGAAAGAGTCGTCGATCTTGTTCCGCAGCGTGGCGCCTTTGTCGCAAAACCCAGCGTTGAAGAGGCCAGCGACGTCTTTGAGGCCAGGCGGCTCATCGAGCCGGGGATCATTCGTCGATTGGCGTCACGGCTCGATTCCAAAATGCTGGCGAGTTTGCGCGAGCAGCAGCGCAAGGAAGCCGATGCCCTTCGCCTCCATGACGAACGTGCCATCGTTCGTCTGTCCGGGGAGTTCCACAATCTGCTGGCCGAGTTGGCCGGCAACACGGCGTTGATTCGCTGCATGCGGGAGTTGTCCTCTCTCACATGCCTGACGATTTTTCTGTACGACGCACCCACGGCGACGAGTTGCCGGGCAGACGATCACGCCAATATCATCGCCGCGATTGCCGCCAAGGACAGCGCGAAGGCCGAGGCGCTGATGCTGCAGCATCTCGATGAAATCGAGAAGAGCTTGAAGCTGGAGGGCGCGCGTTACTTTGCTGATCTGGAAACGATTTTTCAGGACGCGTAGCCATCAGTCTTTTCGCCGCAAACCCTGCGGGCACATCAATGTGCGCGTGGCCCCGCATCTCGGGCAAGGGTGGCCCGGAGACCGACGATTTCCGAGTCTGGCGATGGTGCCGATCGAGTCAATCCCTGCTTCCTGATACCCGCCCGCGCAGCCGCTTGACCTCGCCGCGCCCCACCTTGGTGTCCACCCGCTTGCGCTGCGAGCTGCGCGTGGGGCGGGTGGGTTTGCGCGCCTTCGGCAAGGTGGCCACGCTGTCCACCAGGGCTTGCAGCCGGGCGACCGCATCAGCACGGTTCTGCTCCAGGCTGCGGCTGGTCTGGGCCTTGATCACCACCACGCCGCCCTCGGTGATGCGCTGGTCGCTCAGCCCCAGCAGCCGCAGCTTGATGGCCTCGGGCAGCGAGGAGCGGGGAATCGAAAACCGCAGGTGCACCGCGTTCGACACCTTGTTCACGTTCTGCCCGCCGGCCCCCTGGGCGCGGATGGCACTGAACTCCATCTCGTCCTCGCGCAGCGCCACGAGGGCCGTGGCTTCGGCCATGCCTACACCACCATGGGCGTGGCGGCGCCGTCGAGCGACAGCACCGCGCCGCTGACATAGCCGGCGCGCGCCGAGGCCAGGAACACCACCACGTCGGCCACCTCCTGGGGTGTGCAGATGCGCCCCAGCGGCAAGGAGCGTTCGCGCTGTGCCAGCAACTCGGCCACGGACTTGCCGCTCAGTCGCGCCTCGGCCTCCAGGCCCTCCTGCATGCGCCCGGTGGCGGTGATGCCGGGGTTGACCGCGTTCACCCGCACGCCCTGCGCGGCGAAGGCCTGCGCCAGGCCGGCGCTGGCCAGCATCAGCGCGGCGTTGGCGGCGCCGCCGGCCAGGTGGACCGGGGTGGCGAGTTTGCCGCCCATGCCGACGACGTTGACGATGGCGCCGCGGCCGCGCCGGGCCATGCCCGGCAGCACCGCATCGATGGCGTGGATGGTGGTGAAGTATTTCGCATCCATCGCCGCATGCCAGTGCGCCGCCGTGAGTTCCGCCGGTGGCGTGCGCCTGGCCGCACCCGCGGAATTCACCAGCACGTCGATGGGGCCGAGCCCGGCCTCCACCTCCCGCACCATGCGCGCGGCCTGCGCGGCGTCACACAGATCCACCGCCACCGCGAGCACCGCGACGCCTTCGGCCCGCAGCGTGGCGACGGCCTGTTGCAGATGCGCGGCGTCGCGCGAGGCGATGGCCACGCGCGCGCCCTCGGCGGCAAAGCGCTGCGCGCACGCCAGGCCGATGCCCTTGCTGCCCCCGGTCACCAGGACAATCTTGCCTTGCAAGCCCAGATCCATCGTCATCTCCGTGTTGTGGTCGACAGGCCGATTTTGCCCTGCCCGCGGCGCCGCCGCTGGCGCCATGTCCTTGCCCTGCCGCGCCGCGCGTTCTTGCGTGCGCCCAGGCCGGCTTGTGGCGTGTGCATCAACCCGGATCGCGCAGGTGCCGCAGCGGCCTGCCTTCGCGGCTGCAGTGGCCGGGGTGACTCGTCCAAGGCTTCACGCCCGCATATCCCCGGGCGGCGCCGGAGAAATGCAAGGGGCTGCGTCGCGCTCGCCGCTGGGCTGGCAACATCGCATCCATGCCAAGCTCCGCCCTCGTCTGGTTCAAGCGCGATCTGCGTGTGGCCGATCACGCCGCGCTGCACGCCGCCAGCACCTGCGATGCCGCGGCCGCGGTGTACGTGGTCGAGCCGCAGTGGCTCGACAGCCCGGAGTGCGATGCGCAGCACCTGGCTTTCGCCGCCGCCAGCGTCGCGGCACTGCGTGCCGAGCTGGCCGCGCTCGGCCTGCCGCTGCTGCTGCGCTACGGCGCCCTGCCCGAGGTGTTCGAGGCGCTGCGCCGCCGCTACGCCTTCACCCATCTGTTCAGCCACGAGGAAACCGGCCCCGGCTGGAGCTATGCGCGTGACCTGTGCGTGGCGGCGTGGTGCCGGCAGCGCGGGGTGCTGTGGCAGCAATGGCCGCAGACGGGCGTGGTGCGAAGGCTGGGCAACCGTGCCGGCTGGGCTGCACGCTGGCAGCGGCGCATGGACGCGCCCCTGCTGCCGGCCCCCGCCGGGTTTCGCGCGGCCGCCGCGCTGGATGCAGGCGCCTGGCCGCAGGCGCAGATGCGTCAGTGGCCGGCGTTGCAGACCGCGCCGCGACCGATTCCGCCGGGCGGCGCGCAGGCCGCGCTGAACACGCTGCACAGCTTCTTGCAAGGGCGCGGCGCGCAGTACCGCAAGGACCTGTCCAGCCCCTTGAGCGCCCAGACCGGCTGCTCGCGGCTGAGTGCGCATCTGGCTTTCGGCACCCTGTCCGTGCGGCAGGTGCACCAGGCCACCGAGGCGCGCATCGCCGCGCTCAAACAAAGCGCCGACGCGCAGGAGCGCAGCTTCGCGTACCACCTGCGCGGCTTTGCCGGGCGGCTGCGCTGGCATTGCCACTTCATGCAAAAGCTCGAAGACGAACCGGCCATCGAAACCCGCAACTTCGCCCGCGTGTACGACGGCTTGCGCGAGGCCGAATTCAACCGCGAGCACTTCGACGCCTGGCGCGAAGGCCGCACCGGCTTTCCCATGGTGGACGCCTGCATGCGCAGCCTCCATGCGACGGGTTGGCTCAACTTCCGCATGCGCGCCATGCTGGTGAGCTTCGCCGCCTATCACCTGTGGCTGCACTGGCGCGAGCCGGGGCTGCATCTGGCGCGGCAGTTTCTCGACTTCGAGCCCGGCATCCACTGGAGCCAGATGCAGATGCAGTCGGGCACCACCGGCATCAACACGCTGCGGGTGTATTCGCCCGCCAAACAGCAGGCCGACCACGATCCACAAGGCGAGTTCGTCCGCCGCTGGGTGCCGGAATGGGGCACACCCGCCTACCCGCCACCCATCGTCGACGAGCGCAGCGCGGTGAAGCTGGCCAAGGATCGCGTCTTTGCCGTACGTCGCAGCCAGGAAGCGCGGGTTCAGGCCGACGCGGTGCAGGCGCGCCACGGCTCGCGCAAAAGCGGCCTGCCGTCCAGCGGGCAAGGGCGGGGCAAGGCCGGCACCGCCACCAAGCGCAAGCCCGCAGCGGCCGACGCCGCACCCCGGCAACAGGAGTTGTTCGAATGAGTGCTGATCCCGGCTACAAGGGCAACAAGGCCGCGCTGCCGAGCAAACCCTGCACGGTTTGCGGCCGCGCCATGAGCTGGCGCCGCGCCTGGGCGCACAACTGGAACGAGGTGCGCCATTGCTCCGCAGCCTGCCGCAAGAACAGGGGCAAGCGCCAGCCCGAAAGGCCATGCCCATGACGCCCGCCCGCCCGCCGCGGCCGCTGCGCAAGCTGGTTGTGGTGCTGGGCGATCAGCTCGATCGGCATGCCGCTGCCTTCGACGACTTCGATCCCGCGCAGGACGCCGTGTGGATGGCGGAAGTGGCGGAGGAATCCACCCATGTCTGGTCCAGCAAGCCGCGCATCGCGCTGTTCCTCGCCGCCATGCGCCACTTTGCCGACGACTTGCGCACAGCAGGCTGTACCGTGCATGACACCCGGCTGGATGATGCCGGCAACGCTGGCAGCCTGGCCGCCGAGCTGAGCCGCGCGCTGCACACGCTGCGGCCCGCGCAACTGGTGATGACCGCGCCGGGTGACTGGCGCGTGCTGCAGGCGATCAAGGCCACCGCCGCCGCGCAGGGCCTGGTGCTGGCGCTGTGCGACGACCGCCATTTTTATGCCACGGTGCGCGACTTCGCCGCGCATGCGCGCGGGCGCAAGCCGTTGCGCATGGAGTTTTTCTACCGCGCCATGCGCCGGCAGCACGGTGTGTTGATGGACGGCGACCTGCCGGTGGGGGGACAGTGGAATTTCGACGCCGACAACCGCGAGGCCTTCCCCAGATCCGGACCGCCAGCGGTGCCGACCACGGCCCACTTTGCGCCCGACGCCATCACCCGCGAGGTGATGGCCTTGGTGAACCAGCGCTTCGCCGATCACCCCGGCAGTCTCGATCACTTCGGCTGGCCGGTGACGCGGCAACAGGCGCTGCAGGCGCTGGAGTTGTTCATCCGCGAGCGCCTGCCGCAGTTCGGCCGCTGGCAGGACGCGCTGTGGCCGGGTCAGCCGTGGCTGTGGCATGCGCATCTGTCCGCGGCGCTCAACCTCAAGCTGCTCAATCCGCGCGAGGTGGTGCAGGCGGCCGAATCGGCTTGGCGCGCGGGCGCGGTGCCGCTGGCCAGCGCCGAAGGCTTCATCCGCCAGATCCTGGGTTGGCGCGAATACGTGCGCGGCATCTACTGGACGCAGATGCCCGGCTATCGCGAGCACAATGCGCTGGACGCTCACGAGCCGCTGCCCGCGTTGTTCTGGACCGGCGACACCCCCATGGCCTGCCTGGCCGACGCCCTGCGGCAGACCCTGCAGTTCGGCTACGCCCACCACATCCAGCGGCTGATGGTCATCGGGCTGTACGCGCTGCTGCACGGTGTGCAGCCGCAGCAGGTGCACCAGTGGTTTCTGGCGGTGTATGTGGATGCGGTGGAGTGGGTGGAACTGCCTAACACGCTGGGCATGAGCCAGGCCGCCGACGATGGCTTGATGGCGAGCAAGCCCTATATCGCCAGCGGCAAATACATCCAGCGCATGAGCGCGGGCAGCCTGTGCGCCGCTTGCCGCTTCGACCCGGCGCAGCGCGTGGGCGAGCGCGCCTGCCCCTACACCACGCTCTATTGGGACTTCTTGCTGCGGCACGAACAGCGCCTGGCCGTCAACCCGCGCACGGCGATGCAGGTGCGCAACCTCGCCCGCGTCAGCGCCGAGGAGCGCACGCGCATCCGCGCCCAAGCCGCGTCCATCCGCCAGGAGGCGACATGACGCCGGGCGAGTTCCCGCCCACGCTGCAGGCGGCCCGGGCGCGACTGGCGGCGCTGCGCCCGGGCGACTATGCGCGCAGCCGCAACCACCTCGACGGCGCGGTCACGCGGCTGTCGCCCTACCTCACCCACGGTTTCCTGAGCTTGCCGCAAGTGGTGGCATGGCTGCATGACCGCCATGGCATCGGCCCCGACCACAAGCTGGTGCAGGAGCTGGGCTGGCGGGCCTTTTTTCAGCACGCCTGGCGGCACGATGGCGAGGCGATCTTCCGTTCGATTCACCCCGGCCCGTTGCCCGAAGCCGCCTATGCCCCGGAACTGCCCGCCGACATCCGCCAGGGCCGCAGCGGCGTGCCCGCCATCGACCAGGCGGTGCGCGCGCTGTATGCCACCGGCTATCTGCACAACCACGCGCGCATGTGGCTGGCGTCGTACTGCGTGCATGTGCGCAAGGTGCACTGGCGCGCCGGGGCCGACTGGATGGTCGGCCATCTGCTCGATGGCGACCTGGGCAGCAACCATCTGTCGTGGCAATGGGTGGCGGGCACCGGCAGCAGCAAACCGTATCGGTTCAACGCCGACAACGTCGCCAAGTACGCGCCCACAGCCTGGCACAGCCGCGGAACGGTCATCGATGCCAGCTACGAGACGCTGCATGCCCTGGCGCATCAGCCACGCGATGGCGGGGCCGAACCCGGTGAGCACGGCGGCGTCACCGAGCCGGACTTGCTGCGCAGCCCGCCCGCGCATGGGTTCGGCCTGCCCGAGGCGCACGCCATCGCCGGGCGTGACGTCTGGCTGGTCCATCCCTGGTCGCTGGGCGAGGTGCCTGCGGCTTGCTTGCCCGTGGCGGTGTGCGATGCCGACGTTCACGCGCGCTGGCCCTGGTCGGCGGCGCGCTGGCAATGGGTCGCCGCCCGCATGGCCGCGATGACGCCCTTGCGCTGGTTCGCCACCGGCGCGGAACTGCGGCTTGCACTGGCCGCGGCCGGTTCGGTTCGGGGCTGGGCCAATCCGCATCTCGGCCCCGCACTGGCCGCGCTGGATTTGGCCGAGCCGCCGCTCGCCTTCGACGAGCCTGCGGAGCGCTGCCGCTCGTTCTCCGCGTACTGGTCCCGGGTGCCAGCGCGCCACCCCAATCCCCAGCCCCGTTCCACCCAAGGAGACTTGTTCCATGTCTGACCCAGCGATTGTCCTGATCACCGGCGCACGCGGCGGCATCGGCCGCGCCCTGGCGCAGCAGCTCACGACGGACGGCTGGCGCGTCGCCGCGGTCGGCCGCGACGCGGCCCGGCTGGCCGATGTGCCGGCCGATGCCCGCATCGCCGCCGACACCACCACGCCCGAAGGTGCGGCCTCGGCCGTGCGGCAATGCCAGGACATGCTCGGCAGCGCGCCGAGCCATCTGGCCCATTGCGTGGGCAGCACACTGATCGCGCCACTGCACCGCACCAGCGTGGCGCAATGGCGCGAGGTGCTGCGCGTGAACCTGGACAGCGCCCTGTGCATGCTGGGCGCCTGGATCGAGGCCTGCCGAAGCGCGCAGCAGCCGGGTGCGGCGGTGCTGGTGAGCTCGGTCGTGGCGCAGATCGGTGTGGCCAACCACGAAGCCATTGCCGCGGCCAAGGGCGGCATCGAGGCCCTGGTGCGCAGCGCTGCGGCCACCTATGCGCCCATCGGCCTGCGCGTCAACGCCGTCGCTCCGGGCATGACCGACACACCGCTCACCGCCGGCATGCTCAAGGTGCCGGCGATGCGCGACGGCGCGGGCAGGCAATATCCGCTCGGTGGCGTGCAAAGCGCCGGCGACGTGGCGCAGGCCATGTCCTGGCTGCTGTCGGCCGCGGCCTCGCGCCTCACCGGCCAGGTCATGGCGGTGGACGGCGGCTTCACCACCATCCGGCCCCTGGTGAAATGAGCGCACTCCCCGGCGCGCGCAGCGCCGCCACCGCCGGGGCCGCGCGCAAGGCCGATCAATACGTCTTGTAGGGCAGGAACTTGCCGCTCATGCGGATGTGCACGCGGTCCCCCTTGGGGTCGGGCTCGCGCGTGAGGTCCATCCTGAAGTCGATGGCGCTCATGATGCCGTCGCCGAACTCCTCGTGGATCAGCTCCTTGAAGGTCGTGCCGTAGACGCTGACGAGTTCGTAGAAGCGGTAGATCAGCGGGTCGGTGGGCACGGCGGTGGGCAGCGAGCCCTTGTACGGCACCACCTGCAGCAGCTTCACCGCGTCCGCCGGCAGGTCGAACAACCTCCCGATG
>JAJZDV010000098.1 GCA_021846025.1 Pseudomonadota bacterium | reverse complement strand
GCGGGCTCGTGGCCCGTCAGCCGCTCAGCCGCCCGTCTCAGCCCCACCAGCCTCGCAACTCGCTGGAATCGTGGCCTCGTCCCCAGGCTCATACCGCGTTGGGCAAGACTCCAACTTGCCAAAATTCGCTTGTTCTCGTAACATCTCAAGGCTGTAATCCACTTTTGTCCTGCATGAACGTTTGATTTGAGGTATCGGCCTCTGCAGGGTGGGTGTGCAAGAGAGCCGGGTTGGCCAGATGGGCGACACAAATGGGCGACACCAATCGCCCTTTTTTTTTGTCGGTACGTGGTGGCGAGCCGGGCTGGGTGTCTTTCAAGGTTGATGGTGGCTTCAGGGTGCAAGGCAGTCGCGGTATGCAGAATGCAGAGATCATCGAGACAACCGTCCGCGGGATCGGCTATGCCTGTGTCGAGATCGCCTGGGCTGCGGCCGGCCTGCTGCGCATCACGATCGACCGTCTCGACGGCGAGTTCGTCACGGTCGACGATTGCGAGCGCGTCACGCGCCAACTGCAGTACGCGCTGGAAGTGGAAGGTCTGGACTACCGGCGCCTTGAGGTGTCGTCTCCCGGGCTCGATCGCCTGCTGAAGCTGCCCGACGACTGGCAGCGTTTTGCCGGTTTGGAAGTGGAGGTGACCTTGCGCGCGCCTTACAAGGGCCGCAAGAAATACCGCGGCGTCTTGCAGCCGCCGGCAGCGGCGGCCGCGGACGGGTGCGTTGAAGCGCCGGCTCAGGCTGACGGTTATGCCATTGTCTGGGACGACGCGTTGCTGGCGGCTGCTGCGGCAGCGAAGCCGGGAGGGAAAAAACTGAAAGCTGCCAAGCCTGCAACGAAAAAGGCCCAACCCGGTGGCGCGGACGGTGTGGCCCCGGAGGCGAGCAGCGCCACGGGAGATGTGCATGAATTGCGTTTTTCCATGGTCGAGGCGCGCGAAGTCCGCCTCGTGCCCGTGCTTGACTTTAGGGGTCGAAAATCATGAATCGTGAGCTGCTGATGCTGGTCGATGCGCTGGCGCACGAAAAGAACGTGGAGCGGGATGTGGTGTTCGGTGCGGTCGAGGCCGCTCTGGCTTCGGCCACGAAGAAGCGCTATTCCGGCGAGGTCGACATTCGCGTCGCCATCGACCGCGACACCGGTGCTTATGAGAGCTTTCGCCGCTGGCTCGTGGTGCCGGACGAAGCCGGACTGCAGCAGCCTGACGCCGAAATCCTGCATTTCGAGGCGATCGACCAAATCCCCGACATCGAGGTCGGGGATTACATCGAAGAGCCGGTGGAGAGCGTGGAATTCGGCCGCATCGGCGCCCAGGCGGCGAAGCAGGTGATCCTGCAAAAAATTCGTGACGCCGAACGCGAGCAGATCTTGAATGATTTCCTTGAGCGCAACGACAAGATTTTCGTCGGCACGGTCAAGCGCATGGACAAGGGTGACGCCATCGTTGAGTCGGGGAAGGTCGATGCCCGGCTGCGACGCGGCGACATGATCCAGAAGGAAAATGTGCGTGCCGGCGACCGCGTGCGCGCCGTCATCTCCAAGATCGACCGCCAGGCCCGAGGCCCGCAAATCGAGCTGTCGCGGACTTCGCCCGAATTCATGAAGGAGCTGTTTCGCCTCGAGGTTCCCGAGATGGAGCAGGGCATGCTGGAGATCAAGTCCTGCGCCCGCGATCCCGGTGTGCGTGCCAAGATCGCTGTGTTGTCGCACGATCGCCGCATCGACCCGATCGGCACCTGCATCGGCGTCCGCGGCTCGCGCGTGAATGCCGTGAGCAATGAGCTGGGCGGCGAGCGCGTCGATATCGTGCTGTGGTCCGAAGATCCAGCGCAGTTTGTCATCGGTGCGCTGGCACCGGCCAATGTGCAGTCCATCGTTGTCGATGAGGACAAGCACGCCATGGAAGTGGCCGTGGACGAGGAGAACCTGGCACTGGCCATCGGCCGTGCCGGACAGAATGTGCGCCTCGCGTCGGAACTGACAGGCTGGGCCATTAACCTGATGTCGGCCGAAGAGTCGCAGAACCGGCACACGGCTGAAACCGAAACCATGCGCGAGCTGTTCCGAACCAAGCTTGATGTGGACCAGGAAGTCGCCGACATCCTCATCCAGGAAGGCTTCACCAGCCTCGAGGAAGTGGCTTATGTGCCACTGCCGGAAATGCTGGAGATTGAATCCTTCGACGAGGAGACCGTGCATGAGCTGCGTAACCGAGCCCGTGATGCGTTGCTGACGCAAGAACTGGCCAGCGAGCAAAAGCTCGAGGAAGTGTCGCAGGACCTCAAGAGTCTCGAAGGCCTGTCCAGCGACGATATCGCGAAGCTGACCGATGCCGGCATCCAAACCCGTGACGACCTGGCCGATCTGGCCGTGGACGAACTCACGGCCATCACCGGGGCTGAAGAGGCCCAGGCCAGCGCGCTCATTCTCCAGGCTCGCGAACATTGGTTCAACGCCTGAGAACTGCGGAGCAAGGAACCACCCATGGCACAAACAACCGTCGCGCAACTCGCCACAGAACTGCACATTCCCGCCACCCAGTTGCTGGAGCAACTGGCGGCTGCCAGTGTGCACAAGCAAACGCCCGACGACTCGATCAGCGAGGTCGACAAGGCGCGTTTGCTCGACCATCTGCGTGTGGCACATGGCGTGGTTGGCGCCGATCGCAAAAAAATTACGCTGACGCGCAAGCAGACGACCGAAATCAAGCAGGCCGATTCCACCGGCAAGGCGCGCACCATCCAGGTCGAGGTCCGCAAGAAGCGCGTGTTTGTCAAGCGCGACGAGGTTGCCCCTGCTGAACCCATGGCACCGGTCGCCACGCAACCGGTTGTCGACGAAGCGGAGCTTCGCCGGCGCGAAGAAGAGGCCAAGCATCAGTCCGAGTTGTTGGCACGTCAGGCCGAGGAACTCGGCAAGCGTCAGCGCGAGGAAGAAGCGGCTGCCCAGGCGCATGCTGCGGCACAGGAGCGACTGGCTGAAGAGCGCCGCCTGCAAGCCGAGGCCAAGGCCGCGGTCACCGCGCAGCAGCCGTCCGAACAGGACGATGAGAAGGCGCGCAAGGCGGCGGAGCTGGAAGCTCAAGAACATGCTGCAGCCGCGGCGAAGGTTGATGCCAAGCGTGCTGCGGACGCCGCCGCTTCCGTTTCCCGCGCGGCTGAAATCCAGTCCGTGCAAGTGCGTCGCAAGGCCGCCGAGAACGAGGCCGCAGCGATTCGTGACATGCTCTCGCGCCCTCGCGCGGTGTTGCACGCTCCCAAGCCTGAAGCGGCCAAGCCCGCTGAGGTTGCTGCCAAGGCGGGTGCCACCATCAAGGGCACCATCCACAAGCCTGCAGCTGGGGCAGCCAAACCCGCGGGCTCTGCAGCCGCCACCGCGGCGGCAGGTGCGAAGGATAAAAAACAGGTCAAGTCGGAGCAGTTGTCATCGTCCTGGGCTGATGAGGCGGCCAAGCGCCGTGCCATCAAGACTCGTGGCGACACCACGGGCGGCACGGCTGCTTGGCGCGGTGCCAAGGGTGGTTCACGCCGCGATTCCCGCGAGAAGGAAGCGCCCCGTTTTGTGGCGCCCGTCGAGCCGCAGGTCCGCGAGGTGCATGTGCCCGAAACCATCTCCGTGGGCGATTTGGCCCACAAGATGGCGGTGAAGGCTTCGGAGGTTATCAAGGTGTTGATGAAACTGGGGCAGATGGTGACCATCAACCAGGTGCTGGATCAAGAAACCGCAATGATCATCGTGCAGGAGATGGGCCACACTGCTATTGCCGCCAAACTCGACGATCCCGAAACCTTCCTCGAGGAAGAAGGACTGGTTCCGCAGGAATTGACCTTCCTTCCGCGTGCGCCGGTGGTCACCGTGATGGGCCATGTCGACCATGGGAAAACGTCCCTGCTGGACTACATCCGTCGTGCCAAGGTTGCATCGGGCGAGGCAGGTGGCATCACCCAGCATATCGGTGCCTACCACGTCACCACGCCTCGCGGCATGATCACTTTTCTCGATACTCCGGGCCATGAGGCCTTCACGGCCATGCGGGCGCGTGGGGCCAAGGCAACCGACATCGTCATCTTGGTGGTGGCTGCCGACGATGGTGTCATGCCGCAGACGAAAGAGGCGATCGCCCATGCCAAGGCTGCAGGCGTGCCCATCGTCGTGGCGATGAACAAAATCGACAAACCGGATGCCAACCCTGATCGTGTCAAGCAGGAACTGGTGGCCGAGCAGGTCGTGCCCGAGGAATACGGTGGTGAATCACCGTTCGTCGCAGTCTCAGCCAAGACCGGCCAAGGGATCGACGAGTTGCTGGAACAAGTGCTGCTGCAGGCCGAGGTGCTGGAACTCACCGCGCCTGTAGCCGCACCCGCCAAGGGGCTGGTGATCGAAGCCAGGCTGGACAAGGGCCGCGGCCCCGTTGCCACAGTGTTGGTGCTTTCGGGCACGCTCAAGCGTGGCGACGCAGTGCTTGCGGGTTCCAGCTATGGCCGCGTGCGTGCCATGCTGGACGAAACCGGCAAGCCGGTGCAGAGCGCGGGGCCATCCATCCCGGTGGAAATCCAGGGTTTGACGGAAGTTCCCACCGCGGGCGAGGAAATCATCGTGTTGCAGGACGACCGCAAGGCGCGCGAGATCGCGCTGTTCCGCCAGGGCAAGTTCCGCGATGTCAAGCTGGCGCGCCAGCAGGCCGCCAAGCTCGAGAACATGTTCGACCAGATGGTCGAAGGCATGCAAACCCTGAATCTCATCATCAAGTCCGACGTGCAGGGTTCGCAGGAGGCGCTGGTGCATGCGTTGACCAGGCTCTCCACCGAGGAGATCAAGGTGCAGGTGGTGCATGCAGCGGTGGGCGGCATCACCGAGAGCGATGTGAATCTGGCGATCGCCTCGCAAGCCGTGATCATCGGCTTCAACACCCGCGCCGACGCCGGCTCACGCAAGCTGGCCGAGCAGAACGGCATCGACATCCGCTACTACAACATCATCTACGAAGCTGTGGACGAGATCAAGGCTGCGATGTCGGGCATGCTCACGCCGGAGAAGAAAGAAGAGACCCTGGGCTTGGTCGAGGTGCGCGAGGTCTATCGCATCACCAAGGTGGGCACCGTGGCGGGCTGCATGGTGTTGTCCGGCCTTGTCCGGCGTTCGGCCCAAGTACGGGTGCTGCGCGAGAACGTGGTGATCCATACCGGTGAACTCGACTCGCTCAAGCGTTTCAAAGACGATGCGCGCGAAGTCAAGGAAGGTTTCGAGTGCGGCCTGTCGTTGAAGAATTTCCAGGATCTGGAAAAGGGCGATCAACTCGAAGTGTTCGAAGTCAAGGAAGTGGCGCGCACGCTCTAAGACAGCAGCCCTGGCGCCGCGACCGTCCGAAGGCGGTCGCGGCGCGCGCATTGCGCTGCAGCCGCCACTGCTTCAGCGATTCCATCTCGGTTCCCATCGCGATTCACCCAGCCCATGCCACGTCAGGCCAGCAGTCCACACCGCGTTCACCGTATCGCCGACCAGATCCAGCGTGATCTGTCGGAGTTGATCCCCCGTGAGTTGCGTGACCCGCGCATCGGCCTGGTGACCATTGCCGATGTCCAGCTCACGCCCGACTACGCGCACGCACGCATCTTTTTCACCGTGCTGGGCGGAGAGCCGGAGCACGTGGCTGCTGCGCTCAACGAGCGTGCCGGCTATCTGCACAGCCTGTTGTTCAAGCGGCTACACATTCACACCGTGCCGACGCTGCATTTCGTGTTCGACCAATCCACCCGCAAGGCTAGCGACATGAATGCCCTCATCGCCCAGGCCGTCGCCACGACGGCAAAGGACGATTGAGCGCACGGCGCTCAGTCCAGAAATGCATGGCTGCAACCCAACAGCAACGGTCCAACTGGCAGTCGGTGCATGGCGTCATGCTGCTCGACAAGCCGCGCGGCTGCACTTCGCAAATCGCCTTGCAGCAGGTGCGCCGTGCCTTGCGTGCCGAGAAGGCCGGACACACGGGCACGCTGGATCCCTTGGCCGAAGGCTTGTTGCCGCTGTGTTTCGGTGCCGCCACCAAGTTCGCCCAGATGCACTTGGACGCGGACAAGGCCTACCGGGCGGTGCTGCAGCTTGGCGTGACCACCACCACCGACGATGGAGAGGGTGAGGTCATCGAGCGCAAAGCCTTGCCCGATTGGAGGCTCGAGCAACTGCAGCAAGTGCTGCAGGGTTTCGTCGGCACCATCGCGCAGACTCCGCCCATTTACAGCGCCCTCAAGCGTGCCGGCAAGCCCTTGTATGCCTATGCGCGTGCCGGCCAGGAGATCGATGTGCCCTCCCGCCGGGTGCGTATCGATGCCATCGACCTCGTGGCGCTTCAAGGCGACTTGCTCACGCTGGACGTGCGCTGCGGCAAAGGCACCTACATCCGTGCGCTGGCGCGGGACATTGGTCTGCAACTCGGCTGCGGTGCCCATCTTGCCGCCTTGCGTCGCACCGCAAGCGGTGGCTTCGATATTCGTCAGGCCTGCACGCTGGATGCCGTGCGCGAACTCAATGCCCGCGCTGCGCCGATTCATCTGCTGCCGGTCGACTCGCTGGTGCAGGGACTGCCGCGCATCGATCTGGATGCGTCGCAATCCGCACGCCTAATGCACGGGCAGGCCTTGGTGCCTGAACTGGCGCCAGGCCTGCCGTCGGGGCAGGTGCGCGTGCATGGCACGACCCCGACCCTTCATTCATTTCTCGGCGTTGCGCACTGGGACGGGCATGTGCTCTCCCCGCAACGCCTGCTGAGCAACGAGGAACTGCAAGCGCAGTGAACACACCATGACACGATCCATTCGCAACATCGCCATCATCGCTCACGTCGACCACGGCAAGACCACCATGGTGGACCAGCTGCTGCGCCAGTCCGGCACCTTCCGGCAGAACCAGCAAGTGGCCGAACGGGTGATGGATTCCAACGACCTCGAAAAAGAACGTGGGATCACGATTCTTTCGAAGAATTGTGCGGTGGAGTGGAAGGGTACACACATCAACATCGTCGACACTCCCGGCCACGCCGACTTCGGTGGCGAGGTCGAGCGTGTGCTGTCGATGGTGGACAGCGTGCTGTTGCTGGTCGACGCCGTCGAAGGCCCGATGCCGCAGACCCGCTTCGTGACCAAGAAAGCACTGGCGCTGGGCCTTAAACCCATCGTCGTCATCAACAAGGTCGATCGTCCAGGTGCGCGCGCCGACTACGTCATCAACGCCACCTTCGAGCTGTTCGACAAACTCGGTGCTACCGAAGAACAGCTCGACTTCCCGGTGGTTTATGCCTCCGGCTTGAACGGCTGGGCCAGCCTGACACCGGGTGAAGTTGGTACCGATCTGGCTCCGCTGTTCAACGCCGTGCTGCAGCACGTGCCCGCTCATGCAGGGTTGGCGACCGATCCGCTGCAACTGCAAATCTGCTCACTCGACTACTCCACGTTCGTCGGCCGCATCGGCATCGGCCGCATCAACAGCGGCACGCTCAAACCCATGCAGGAAGTCGCCGTGTACAACGGTCCCGATTCCACCCCGTTCAAGGCGCGAGTCAACCAGGTGCTCAAATTCGAAGGCCTGGAGCGCAAACAGGCCGAGAGCGCCGAGCCGGGTGACATCGTGCTCATCAACGGCATCGAGGACGTCGGCGTCGGCGTGACCCTCACCAGCATCGACAACCCGCGTCCCCTGCCCATGTTGTTGGTCGACGAGCCGACCCTGAACATGAACTTCTGCGTCAACACCAGCCCGCTGGCTGGACGTGAAGGCAAGTTTGTCACCAGCCGCCAGATTCGTGACCGCCTCGACCGCGAGCTGCAAAGCAACGTTGCCTTGCGCGTGAAAGATACCGACGAAGACGGCATCTTCGAAGTCTCCGGGCGCGGTGAATTGCACCTCACCATCCTGCTGGAAAACATGCGCCGCGAAGGCTTCGAATTGGCCGTGAGCAAGCCGCGCGTGGTGTTCCACGATGTCGGCGGCCAGCGTCACGAACCGATCGAGCTGGTGACAGCCGACGTGGAAGAGCAGCACCAGGGCGGCGTGATGCAAGCCCTCGGCGAGCGCCGTGGTGAACTCGTGAACATGGAGCCCGACGGCATGGGACGCGTGCGCCTGGAGTACCGCATTCCGGCGCGCGGCCTGATCGGCTTTCAGAACGAATTCATGAACCTGACGCGTGGCACCGGGCTCATCAGCAACATCTTCGATGGCTACGATGTCTACCGTGGTGAAATCTCCGGGCGCAAGAATGGCGTGCTCATCAGCCAGGATCAGGGCGAGATCGTCACGTACGCCCTGGGCAAGCTCGATGAGCGCGGTCGCATGTTCGTCAAACCGGGTGATCCCGTGTACGAGGGCATGATCGTGGGCATTCACAGCCGTGACAACGATCTCATCGTCAACGCGGTGCGCGCCAAGCAGCTCACCAACTTTCGCGTCTCGGGCAAGGAGGACGCGATCAAGATCACGCCTCCCATCGAGCTGACGCTGGAGTATGCGGTCGAGTTCATCGAGGACGATGAGCTGGTGGAAATCACGCCCAAGTCCATCCGCCTGCGCAAGCGCCACCTCACCGAACACGAGCGCAAGCGCGCAGGGCGCTCGGATGCGCAAGCCGCCTGAGGCATCTGGTTCAACATCGCCTCAGCGTGGGCGGGATGGCCATGTCGAGCGCTGCCCGGCCTGAGCACGCCAAGGCCGTGCTCGCCATGGTGGTGGCCACCCTGCTGTGGAGCATGGCTGGTGTTGTCACGCGCCAGTTGCATCAACACAAGGGTCTGATCCTGGTGTTCTGGCGCAGCAGCTTCACGGGGCTGGCTGTGCTGGCGTGGCTAGCCTGGAGCCAGGGCCTGCGCCGCGCCTGGCTCGATGTGCGTGGCGCATCGCATCTGCTCTGGATTTCCGCTTTTTTCTGGGCGGTGATGTTCACCGCCTTCATGGTTGCGCTCACCCTGACCAGCGTGGCGCAAACCCTCTTGACCGACAGCCTGAGCCCGCTCATTGCTGCCGTGCTCGGCTGGCTGCTGTTGCGTCATCCTCTCCCCGCACGCACCTGGGCGGCCATCGCGCTGGCCATGCTCGGCATGGGCTGGATGGTTTTGCACGATCTGCAGTGCCCCACATCCAGCACGCAGTTGCTCGGCATGCTCATCGCCCTGGCCGTGCCCATCGCCGCGGCGTCGAACTGGGTCAGCCTGCGCCGTGCCGGCACTGGGGTGCCGATGCGAGCCGCCGTGCTGATTGGCGCCTTGCTCTCGGCGATGGCGGTGGCGTTTCCCGCCTGGCCCGTCGGTGTCGATCTTCACGATCTGCTCTGGCTGGGTTTTCTGGGCGTGTTCCAACTCGCAGCACCAGGCCTGCTGGCGGTGTGGGCTGCCCAGCGCCTGGCGCCGGCCGAGGTCGGCTTGCTCGGTTTGTTGGAAACCGTGTTCGGCACACTCTGGGCCTGGCTCGGCGCGGGCGAACAACCCAGTGGTGGCACGTTGATGGGCGGCGCCCTGGTGCTGACGGCACTGGCCGCAAACGAGCTTCTGGGCTGGTATCGAGCCCGCCGGGGCACGGCGCAAGCATGGCCAGATGCGCAGACGCCATGAGTGCATCGGTGCCCCACAACCCATGGCGTCTGACGGTTGCGCCCATGCTCGACTGGACCGATCGCCACTGCCGCTACTTTCACCGTCAACTCAGCCGCCATGCTCGCCTGTACAGCGAGATGGTGACCACCGGCGCCATCCTCCATGGCGATCCGTCGCGCCATCTGGACTTCTGTGCAGATGAGCACCCTGTGGCCCTGCAGCTTGGCGGCAGCGAACCTGCCGATCTGGCGGCGAGTGCAAAACTGGCGCTGAGCTGGGGCTATGCCGAAATCAATCTGAATTGCGGCTGCCCGAGCGAGCGGGTGCAGCGCGGTGCTTTCGGAGCCTGTCTGATGGCCGAAGCCGCACTGGTTCGGGACGGTGTGGCTGCCATGCGCGACGCCATCGGCGATGCCGTGCCGGTCACGGTCAAGCACCGTATCGGTATCGACCGGACCGAGAGCTATGCCTTCGTGCGTGACTTCGTCGGGACCGTGGCCGAGGGGGGGTGCGCGGTGTTCATCGTGCATGCGCGCAATGCTTGGCTGCAGGGCTTGAGCCCGAAGGACAACCGCGAGATTCCGCCGCTGCGCTACGAACTGGTGTACCAGCTCAAGCGCGAATTTCCCGAGCTCACCATCGTGCTCAACGGCGGAGTGAAGTCCGATGCCGACGTGCACCGACACCTGAACCATGTGGACGGCGTGATGATCGGCCGCGA
>JAJZDV010000097.1 GCA_021846025.1 Pseudomonadota bacterium | reverse complement strand
GTCATCGTCACCAGCGCGCGGCAGCCCACCTTGTTCAGCGCGTACTCCACTTCCGATGCGCGGTACGCGGGGTTGATGTTCACCAGGATGACGCCCACCTTCGCCGTGGCCAGCTGCATCAGCACCCATTCCACGCCGTTGTGCGCCCAGATGCCGACGCGGTCGCCTTTGCGCAGGCCGCTGCGCAACAGGCTGCTGGCGAGCTGGTCGACTTGGCGCTTGAGTTCGCCGTAGCTCAGGCGCAGGCCCTGGTGCCGCGACACCAGGGCTTCGTGCTCGCCCTGGCGCGCGGCCATCGCATCGAAGAAATCGCCCAGGGTCTGGGTGATGAGCGGCGCGAGCGTGTCGCCGCAGGCATGGCTGGTGGTGAGCGCGACGGTCATGATGGTCTCCAGGGTTCGGGTGCGGCGCTCGGGCGCCGTCGGATGGGCTGATGGCGAGCGCTCAGAACCTCGCCGTCAGCCAGGCGTCGAGCTGGGGCATGCGGTCCACGCCCCAGAAGGGCTCGTCGTCCACCACGAAAAACGGCGCGCCGCACACGCCACTTTGCAGCGCGCGATCGACATTCGCCTTGAGCTGGGCCTTGATCTGCGCATCGCCGCACCACGCATCCACCCGCGCCGGCTCCACGCCAAGTTCCCGTGCCAGTGCGTGCAGCACCGGCATGTCGCTGATGTTGCGGTTGTGGGCAAAGTAGGCGTCGAAAACGGCATGCACCCAGAGCGCGGCCTTGTCGGGGTGCTCGCGTTGCAGCCCGATGAGCACGCGCGCGGCCTGGTAGGTGGCCACGGGGAAGGGCTCGGGATGGCGGTAGGGCACACCGAGAAAACGGGCCGAGCGCGGAAAGTCGAGGAGGGCGTAATCACCCTTGATCGGCTGGTCCACCAGGGCCTTGACCCCTGTTGCCGCGAACACCGGCCCCAGCAGGATGGGCACCCATTCGAGGCCGCGCTCGTGCTTCGCCGCCAGCGCCTCGATGCGGGTGCTGGCGAGGTAGGAGTAGGGCGAGGTGAAGTCGAAATACAAGGTGATGGGGCTGACGGGCATGGTGGATCTCCGGGGGCTTTGTTGTTGCATTGTCATGGGTCGGTGCCGTGCTGGCCAGAACACTCAAGTGCACGCAAGTTCCCGGGCGATGAGCATTTTCTGCACATCGCTGGTGCCTTCGTAAATCTGGCAAACCCGCACGTCGCGCCAGATGCGCTCGACGGGAAAGTCTTCCACATAGCCATAACCGCCGTGGATCTGCATGGCGTCACTGCACACCCGCTCGGCCATGGTGCTGGCGAACAGCTTGGCCATTGCGGCTTCTTTCAGACAGGGCTGGCCGGCATCTTTCAGGCTGGCCGCGTGCCACACCAGTTGCCGTGCCGCCTCGATCTGCATCGCCATTTCGGCCAGACGGAACTGCACGGCCTGATGCTCGACGATCGGCTTGCCGAACGCGCTGCGCTCACGGGCGTAGCGCAGCGCCGCCTCGAACGCCGCACGCGCCATGCCCACCGCCTGCGACGCAATACCGATGCGCCCACCCTCCAGCCCCGAGAGCGCGATCTTGTAGCCCTCGCCTTCGGCCCCGATGCGGTTGTCCAGCGGCACGCGGCAGGCGTCGAAGCGGATCTGCGCGGTGTCGCTCGCGCTCTGCCCGGTCTTGTGTTCCAGGCGCTCGACGACATACCCCGGCGTCTCGGTGGGCACGATGAAGGCGCTGATGCCCTTCTTGCCCGCTGCCCGATCGGTCACCGCCAGCACGATGGCCACGCCGCCGTTCTGGCCGCTGGTGATGAACTGCTTGACGCCGTCGAGGACATAGTGATCGCCCTGCAGCGTGGCGAGCGCCGGGCCGCCCCGAGCATGCTGCACGCCTTCGGGGAGCACAGCCGGCGCGCCGGCGTCCCGGCGCACAGGCCTTGCGGTGGTGCGCAGGTTGGAGGCATCCGACCCTGCCTGCGGCTCGGTCAGGGCGAATGCTCCGATCGTCTCGCCGCGCGCCACCGGCTTGAGCCAGCGCTCTTTCTGGGCCTCGCTGCCCCAGGCCATCAAGATGGAGCACACCGGGCAGTTGTTCACACTCACGATGGTGCTGGTGGCGCCGTCGGCGGCGGCAATTTCCTCGATCGCCAGCGCCAGCGCCAGGTAGTCCAGCCCGGCGCCATCCCATCGCACGGGCACGGCAATGCCCAGGCAGCCGAGCGCGGCCAGACCCTGCAAGGCCTCGCGTGGAAAGCGGGCCTCTCGCGCCCAGGCGGCGGCGTGCGGCGCGATTTCCGCTTGCGCGTAGTCGCGCACCGCATCGCGGATGAGTCGATGGTCGTCAGCGAGGAGCATGGTCAGTGTGGAAGCCTGGCGGTGACTTCGATTTCGATGCGCATGCGAGGGTCGATCAAGCCGCAGATCTGCGCCGTTGCGGCCGGGCGCGCGCGAGCAAAGTGCTGGCCGAAGATGGGCGCGAGCTGGTCGAACAGGGCGGCTTCGGTCAGCAGGTAGCGCACCCGCACCACGTCGTCCAGCGTGCAGCCGGCCGCGCGCAAGGCGGCGGTGATGTTGCGAAAGCATTGCCGGGTTTGCTCCACCGCGTCGTCGCTGATGGTCATGGCGGCGTAGTCGAAACCCGTGGTGCCGGAGACATGCACATAGCGGTCATCGACCACGGCGCGGCTGTAGCCGGCAAGGGCTTCGAAGCTGGAGCCGGAGCTGATGCGCTGGTTCACAGCAGTTCCACCGTCATGGCGGTGGCCTCGCCGCCGCCGATGCACAGCGCCGCCACACCCTTGCTCAACCCGCGCTTGCGCAATGCGCCCAACAGCGTGACGACGATGCGCGCGCCGCTTGCGCCGATCGGGTGGCCCAAAGCCACCGCGCCGCCATGCACGTTGACGATGTCGTGCGGCAGGCTGAATTCGCGCATCGCCGCCATGGTGACGGCGGCGAAGGCCTCGTTGACTTCCCACAAATCCACGTCGGTCGCCTTCCAGCCGGATTGGTCCAGCACCTTCCGGATCGCGCCCACTGGCGCGGTGGTGAACCACTCCGGCGCCTGCGCATGCACCGCATGCGAGACGATGCGGGCAACGGGCTTGCAGCCGAGCTTGACGCAGGAGGATTGGCGCATCAGCACCAGTGCGGCGGCCCCGTCGGAAATGCTCGACGAGGTGGCGGCGGTGATGGCGCCGTCTTTCTTGAACGCGGGCTTCAAGCCGGGAATCTTGTCGAGCTTGGCCTTGAAGGGCTGTTCGTCGCGGCGGATGACGGTGTCGCCGCCACGACCCGCCACGGTGACCGGCGCCAGTTCCCAGTCGAAGCTGCCGTTCTCGTTCGCTTGCTTGCTGCGCTCGGTGGAGGCGATGGCGAACGCATCCATCTCGGCGCGGCTGAAGCCGTATTGGTCGACGCAGCTTTCGGCGAACACGCCCATGGCCTTGCCGCGGTCATAAGCGTCTTCCAGGCCATCGAGCGCCATGTGGTCGTAGAACTGCGCCAGGCCATACTTCACGCCCTTGCGGACGAAGGCCAGATGTGGCGCGTTGGTCATGCTCTCCATGCCGCCGGCCACCATCACCTCGGCCGAGCCCGCCGCCAGCATGTCGTGGGCGAACATCATCGCCCGCATGCCCGAGCCGCACATCTTCGACAGGGTCACGGCCCCGGCCGATTGCGGCAGCCCGGCCTTGAGCGCAGCCTGCCGCGCCGGGGCCTGGCCCTGGCCGGCCATGAGGCAATTGCCCATGAGGACCTCGTTCACGGCGCCGCCGTCGATGCCGGCACGCTGCACGGCCGCAGCAATGGCCGTCGCGCCCAGTTCCCAGGCGGGGACGGCGGCGAAGTCGCCGAGCAATCCCCCAATGGGGGTGCGCGCAGCGGAAACGATGACGATGGGATCGGAATTCATGATGCCTCCTGAGCGGTTGTTGAGACGGGTGTCGCGCTCGCCGGCGCGGACACGGACTGCGCCGGCCGATGGCCGAAGCGGCGCGTCGTGTCGTACGGAAACACGTCGAACACATGGCCCTCGCGCGTGCGCTGCTGTTGCTGCTGCCAGAACGCGGCGTCGAGCAGATCGGCGTGGTGGCGCATGAAAACGTTGCGCACCTCGGGGTTGCCGAGCAGGAAGGTGCCGAAGGTCTCGGGAAAGATGTCGTGAGCACCCACCGGGTACCAGGGCTCGGCGGCCATTTCGTCTTCTTCGCAGCGCGGCGCGGGCACATGGCGGAAGTTGCAGTCGGTGATGTATTCGATCTCGTCGTAGTCGTAGAACACCACCTTGCCGTGGCGCGTGATGCCGAAGTTCTTCCACAGCATGTCGCCCGGGAAAATATTCGCCGCCACCAGGTCCTTGATGGCGTTGCCGTAGTCGATCACTGCAGCCTCCAGTTGCGCCGGCGTGGCTTCCTGCAGATGGATGTTGAGCGGAATCATGCGCCGTTCGATGTAGCAGTGGCGAATGATGAGCAGGTCGCCTTCGTCTTCCACCAGCGAGGCGCAGGTGGCCTGGAGTTCGGCGATCAGTTCGGCATCGAAGCGCTCGCGCGGGAAGGCCACGTTGGAATACTCCAGCGTGTCGGCCATGCGGCCCACGCGGTCGTGCTGTTTGACCAGCAGATACTTGGCCTTGATCTTCTCGCGCGTGGTGTCTTTCGGAGCGGGGTAGAAGTCGCGGATGACCTTGAACACGAAGGGGAACGAGGGCAGGGTGAACACCAGCATCACCATGCCCTTGATGCCGGGGGCGGTGGTGAAGCGGTCGCTCGAATGCCGCAAGTGGTAGAGGAAATCGCGGTAGAACAAGGTCTTGCCCTGCTTGGCCAGGCCCAGTGCGCTGTAGAGCTCGGAGCGTGGTTTGCGCGGCATCAGCGTGCGCAAAAACTGCACATAGGCCGAGGGCACCGCCATGTCCACCATGAAATAGGCGCGGGCGAAGGAGAACAGCAGCAGCATGTCGTCCTCATGCAGCAGCACGGTGTCGATGACGAGCCGGCCGCGCGCGTTGTGCAGGATGGGCAACGCCAGCGGAAACTCCCAGAAGCCGTTGATGATCTTGCCCACCACATAGGCGCCCTTGTTGCGGTAGAACAGCGAGGACAGCACCTGGATCTGGAAATTGCCGCGCAGCCGCGAACCCTCCAGTCGCCGCTCCACGGCTTGCATCACCTGGTCGATGTCGCGCTCCAGATGCTCGAAGGGAAGCTGCAGCTGGTGGTTGTGGATGATGCGCACCAGCGTGTCACGCAGGGTTTCACGCGTGGGGTAGTACGCGCGGAAGGTGGGTTGCGCAGCCGGCTCGTCGTACTCGATGTATTCGGTGGAGAGAGCCGGACGCACGAACAGAATGTCGTTGTGGAAATGCTGCCGGTGCAGGATCTTGGTCGTCACCGAATTGAAGAAGGTTTCGGCCAGTTCGGGTTGCAGATGGTTGGTCAGCAGGCCGATGTAATGCAGCTTGGCCTGGTGCCAGATGGCCGTGTCCAGATGCCCGGCGTCGAACTCGGTCTGCAGCCGCTCGGTCGCCTCGTCCACCCGGGTGTCGTAGAACGCGATGCGTTCGCGCTGTGCCCGCTGCTGCCCGACCCAATCGGCCGCCTCGAACCGCACCTTGGCATCGCGGCTGACCTCGCGGAACAGACGGTAATGCTTGTTGAAGCCGTCGAGCATGGCGCGGGCGATGGCGAACGCGGCATGCGAATCCAGTCGGGGTGGAAATTGGTTCATCGGGCGCGCCCACAAAGCAACGACGCCTCCGACTGTACCCGCGCCAGCGTTTCGGGAACGGGGCTCGCCGCCATGCCCCGCGGCAGCCTGCGTGCTAGGCTCATGACCCCTGTGTGGGTCGGGCGGACCCGCTGCACTGCAGCAGAACGCGAGCCGGTCGCGACGCGTCGCACGCTGTGCCGGGTTCGGCCAGTCCCATCATCCATCCTCACACTTTCAGGAGACGCGCCATGCCCGGACTGCTTCCCGATGTCGACCCCGACGGCCTGCTGGAATATTCGGTCGTCTACACCGACCGCTCGCTCAACCACATGTCCAGGCGCTTCCAGCAGGTGATGCGCGATCTGTCCGACATGCTGAGAGCCGCTTACAACGCGCAGGACGCCGTGATCGTGCCCGGCAGCGGCAGTTTCGCGATGGAAGCCGTGGCGCGTCAGTTCGTGCAAGGCCGGAGCGTGCTCATCGTGCGCAACGGCTGGTTCAGCTACCGCTGGTCGCAGATCATCGAACAGGGCAAGCTCAGCGACCAGGTCACCGTGCTCAAGGCCCGCCGCACGGCCGAGGCCAGCGAGTCGCCCTTCGCGCCCGCGCCCATCGCCGAGGTGGTTGCCGCCATTCGCCGCGAGCGCCCTGCCGTGGTGTTCGCCCCGCATGTGGAAACCTCCGCCGGCATGATCTTGCCCGACGACTATCTGCGCGCCATCGGCACCGCGGTGCGCGAAGTCGGCGGCCTGTTCGTGCTCGACTGCATCGCCTCCGGCGCGATGTGGGTGGACATGCAGGACACCCTGGTGGACGTGCTCGTTTCGGCGCCGCAAAAAGGCTGGAGCGGTCCGCCCTGCTGCGGCTTCGCCATGCTGGGCGAGCGCGCGGCGGCCAGACTCGACACCACCCAGAGCGACAGCTTCACCTGCGATCTGAAGAAGTGGCAGCAGATCATGCAGGCCTACGTCAAGGGCGGCCACGCCTACCATGCCACCCTGCCGACCCAGGCGCTGGAGCAGACCCGCGATGTCATGCGCGAGGCCTGCGCCATCGGCCTGGCCAAGCTCAAGGCGGCGCAGATCGAACTGGGCCGGGCGGTGCGTGCTGCGCTGGAACGCCGTGGCGTGAAAAGCGTCGCGGCCGCCGGTTTTCAGGCGCCGGGTGTGGTGGTGAGCTACACCCGCGACCCCGACATCCAGAACGCCAGGAAGTTCGTCGCCGCCGGCCTGCAAATTGCAGCGGGCGTGCCCTTGGCCTGCGACGAACCGGCCGATTTCATGAGCTTCCGCATCGGCTTGTTCGGCCTCGATAAGTGGGCTGACGTCGCCGCGGCCGCGCGCCGGCTCGAGGCCGCGTTCGACACCGTGGGCCTGGTTCCTGTGCAACAGACCCAGCCGCAGATGGCGTGATACCCCCGGGATGCGCGCTGGCACGGGATGCGACCGCGTTTCAGGCCGTCTGCGCAAACAGCTCGCGGCCAATCAGCATGCGGCGAATTTCACTGGTGCCGGCGCCAATTTCGTAGAGCTTGGCGTCGCGCCAGAGCCGTCCCAGCGGGTAGTCGTTGATGTAGCCGTTGCCGCCGAAAATCTGGATGCCTTCACCCGCCATCCAGGTGGCTTTTTCAGCGCACCAGAGGATGACCGCGGCACAGTCTTTGCGCACGCCCCGGGCATGACCGTCGCCGAGGGCGTCGAGGTTTTTGCCCACCGTGTACAGCAGGCTGCGCCCGGCTTGCAGCGTGGTGTACAGGTCGGCGAGCTTGGCTTGAATGAGCTGAAATTCGCCGATCGCGCGACCGAACTGCTTGCGTTCATGCGCGTACGGCACGACGTTGTCCAGCACCGCCTGCATGATGCCAACCGGCCCTCCTGCCAGGACCGCGCGCTCGTAATCGAGCCCGCTCATCAGCACTTTCGCGCCGCCTCCCACGCTGCCCAGGACATTTTCGGCCGGCACTTCCACGTCCTGGAACACCAACTCGCCGGTGTGGCTGCCGCGCATGCCCAATTTATCGAGCTTTTGCGCCACGGAAAAGCCCTTGAAGCCGCTCTCCACGATGAAGGCGGTGATGCCCTTGCTGCCCGCGGCCGGGTCGGTCTTGGCATACACGACCAAGGTTTGCGCGTCGGGCCCGTTGGTGATCCACATCTTGGTGCCGTTGAGCACGTAGGCATCGCCGCGCTTGTCGGCACGCAGCTTCATGCCGACCACGTCGCTGCCAGCGCCCGGCTCGCTCATGGCCAGCGCGCCCACATGCTCACCCGACAAGAGCTTGGGCAGGTAGCGCGCCTTCTGCGCTGCATGGCCGTTGCGCCGAATCTGGTTGACGCAGAGGTTGGAGTGCGCGCCGTAACTCAAGGCCACCGAGGCGCTGGCGCGGGAGATTTCCTCCATCGCCACCATGTGCGCCAGGTAGCCCATGCCGCTGCCGCCCTCCGACTCCGGCACGGTCACGCCGAGCAGCCCGAGGTCGCCCAACTTGCGCCAGAGCTCCATCGGGAACTGGTCGCTGCGGTCGATGTCCGCGGCACGCGGTGCGATCTCGGCCTGCGCAAAGTCGCGCACGGCCTCACGCAGCGCATCGATGTCGTCGCCGAGTTGAAAGTCCAGGCCTGGCAGGTTCATCGCAAGTCTCCTTGGGTGTCATCCCGTTCGTGGCGGGTGCTGCTACCGCGCAGCTTCGGGCAGGGGTGCTCCATCAGCCTTCGGCACCGGCATGATGGTCTGTTGCATGACCGCGCACAGCGTCTCGCGGCCATCGTCGGCTTGGTGAACCACGTCCGCCGCCGTGACGATGATGCGCCGCCCGGTGCGCAGCACGCGTCCCCGCGCCAGCAAGGTGCCACCGCGGCAGGCCGCCAGGAAATTGATCTTGTACTCCACCGTGGTCACTTCCATGCCTTCGGGCGCGACAGTCATGGCGGCGTAGCCGGCGGCGATGTCGGCCAGGGCGCCCATCGCCCCGCCGTGAAAGCTGCCCTGCTGCTGGCTCACACGCTCGGAGTGCGGCAGCCGGATGTCGGCCCTGCCAGGTGCCAGATGCTCGATGCGCGCGTCCCAATGCCGCATCAGCCCCTGGCGTGCAAAACTCTGCCGCACGGCGGTGTCCTGCGCGGGGGAAAGCGTCGCGACGGCGGCCTGCGAGCCTTCGGTTCCGGTGGTGGTCTGCTGCATGGTTGGGGGCACGCGATGGCGGCTGGTGTGGATCGTGGGCGTGATGCAGGACAAGCTGGGCGGTTGATTGACGTTTACGTTAACGGCAATCGTAGCAGCCGGCCGTCACGAATGCCGCAGGTTGCACCTACCGGGCATGCCCGGTGCCTTGCTTGGCCAGCAGGACACGAGCCTCGGTTTCATGGCCGCCGATCTCATCCAGCGTGGTCTGCAGTTCGGCCATGCGCTCTTCGATGTCACGGCGGTGGGCACTCAAGACGTCGAGGAAGCGGCGCAGTTGGGGTGCCGTGTCGCGCGGCGATTCGTACATCGACACCAGCTCCTTGATCTCGGCCAGGCTCAACCCCAGGCGCTTGCCGCGCTGTGTGAGCTTCAGGCGCGTGCGGTCACCTTGCGAGTACACCCGCTGCCGCCCCTCGCGTTCCGGGTGCAGCAGGCCGGCTTCCTCGTAGAAGCGAATCGCGCGCGGGGTGAGTTCGAATTCGCGCGCCAGCTCGGCGATGGTGTAGTGCGGCGGCAGCGGTTTGGCCATGGAACGATGAACCGGAAACTCGGCATCAAATTGACGTATACGTCAAGTTTAGTCACAAGGGCCGCCACGCCCCATGACCAGCCGAGGCCGCCGGTGGAGATCGGCCGCGACTGGCGGCAGGCAGCGGGGCGAAGCCGTGGCCCGAAACCGCCAGGCCTGGCAGACGCCAGGCTGGTTTTGGCACTACGCTGAGCAGCCGCCGACCTGCCGCGAGTCCATCGCTGCGCCTTGCCTCACCTCCAGCCGAGTCCCTAGCCCATGTTGGTGTCCAAGTCCGACCCCTTGCCCACGCCGCTGCAAACCCGTGAGCAGCACACCGCCGCTTACGACAACTCGGCGGCCGTCCCCAACGCCCCGGCCTTGCTGCACGGCCTGCTCAGCCGCAGCCAGGCGGTGTATGCGCAGCATGCCTGCCTGCGCAACATCCCCTACGGCCCGGGTCCGCGTCAAGTGTTCGACTGGTTCGCGCCCACGCAGCCGTCGGAAGAGATGGTTGCCGCAAGCGCTGCGCCCATCCTTGTCTTTCTCCACGGCGGTTACTGGCAATGGCGCAGCAAGGATGATTTCGCCTGCATCGCTGCGGGCCCGTTGGCGGCCGGCTTCCATGTGGTGCTGGGCGAGTACACCCTGGCACCGCAGGCGCGCATGCTCGGCATCGTCGCCGAAATCGGCTTGCTGCTGGACACACTGCAGTCCCACTCGGTGCTCGGCCAGCCGCAGGGGCAGCCACGCATCGTGCTGGCCGGGCATTCCGCCGGCGGCCATCTGGCGGCCATGCACCGTACCCATCCGGCGGTTGCCGCGGTGCTCGCCATCAGCGGGGTGTTCGAACTGGCGCCGATTGCACGCGGCGCCCTCAACGATGCCCTGCAGCTCAGCGAGATGGAGATTGCTGCATGCAGTCCGCAGCGCTGCATCCAGCCAGGCTGCACCACCGAGGTGGCCTGCGGCGCGGCCGAACTGCCTGAACTGCAGCGCCAGAGCCATGCCTATGCCGCAGCGCTGCAGGCCGCGGGCGAGCCGGCGCAACTGCACGTGCTGCCCGGGTGCAACCACTTCGACATCCTGCACGAGCTGGAGCGG
>JAJZDV010000096.1 GCA_021846025.1 Pseudomonadota bacterium | reverse complement strand
TGGACCAGAGCCGCAGGGTGGAGCCCGATGCCCTGCTGCTGCCCTGTGTCGGCTTCGCCCCGGCCGGCCTGCGCCTGGGCTATGGCGGCGGCTACTACGACCGCTACCTGGCCGGCCGGGGCGACGTCTACACCATCGGCCTGGCCTTCGACCTCTGCGAACTCGACGCGCTGCGCGCCGAACCGCACGACCATCTGCTCGACCTCATCCTCACCGAAACCGGACGCTTCGGCCTGGGTGCCGGCCTGCTGGACGCGCGGGAACGTTGAGCCGCCCCACGCCCATCCATCCACAGCCCCTGGGGTGCAACGCCGAGGGCCAGCCCTGCAGCGCGCGCGCTGGCGAGACGCACGTCGGCGCCACGGCGGCGCTGGACCGGGCGCGCGCCGTGTACCTCGGTGGCTGCGGCCTGCTCGACGCGCCCCCGGCCTGGGCCGGGCGGCGGCAATTCGTGGTGCTGGATACGGGCTTCGGCCGGGGCACCCGCTTCCTCGCCACCTGGCAAGCCTGGCTGGCCGATGCGGCCCGCCCCGACACGCTGCACTGCGTCTGCGTGGAGTGGCATCCCCTCGCCGCCACCGACCTGATCGCGGCGTGCGCCGACCCGTCCCTGCTGCCCCTGGCGCACGAACTCGCCGCCGCCTGGCCTCCCGCCATGCGCGGGCTGCACCAACTGCCATTCGCCGCCGGGCGCGTCAAGCTCACGCTGGCCCTGGGCGACGCGCGCGAGTTGCTGCCCCGGCTCGACCTCGGCGCCGATGCCATCTACCTCGGCGGCCTCACCGCCCTGGGCAACCCGGCCCTGCGGGAGCCCGGCGTCATCAAGGCCGCGGCCCGGCTGGCGCGACCCGGTGCGCGCCTGGCCAGCGCCAGCGTGGACCCTGAGCTGTGCGCCACGTTGCGACAAGCCGGATTCACGCTGCGCAAACTGCCGTGCGAAACCACCCAGGCCGAGCGCCTGCAAGCTGCCTATGCGCCGCGCTGGCGGACCCGGCGCTTGGAGCCGCGCGACGCGGCCCAATGGGTCGAGCGCCATGCCCTGGTCATCGGCGCCGGGCTGGCGGGGTCGGCAAGCGCGCAAGCCCTGGCCAGGCGGGGCTGGACGGTCGATGTGCTCGACGCCGGCGGCGCTGCGGCAGGCGCTTCGGGGCTACCGGCCGGGTTGGCGCATGCGCGCATCTCTGCCGATGATGATCGGCTCGCCCGCCTCGGCCGCGCCGGCCTGGCGGCCCTGCTCGCCGCCCTGCCCGGGCCCGAGCGCCATGCCCTGTGGCAGGGCGGCGGACTGTTGCTGGCCGAGCCAGGCTGCGCCCTGGCCGAGCTTTCCACCATCGCCACGGCCCTGGCACTCCCGCCCAGTGTGGCCGAGGTCGTGGAGGCCGACCAGGCGAGCCGGCGCGCCGGCGCCCAAGTCAACCAGGGCGGCTGGTGGCCCGCAGGTGGCGTGGCCGCCGCCGGCAGCCTGGTGCGCGCCTGGCTGGCCACGCCTGGCGTGCGGCTGCAAAGCGGTGTGCGGGTGCAGCGCTTGCGGCGCGCGCCAGGCTTGACCGCCACGCACCCGGCCAGCTCCGGCCCGGCCAGGGCACCCTGGCAGGCGCTGGACGCGACCGGGCGTGTCCTGGCGCAGGCGCCGGTCTGCATCCTGGCCAGCGCGCTGGACACGGCCCGGCTGCTGAGCGCCAGCGGACTCGACCCAGGCGGTCCATGTCGGCAGGATTGGCCCGGTCTGCCGTTGCGCGCCCAGGCGGGACAGGCCTTCCTCGTGCCGGCCTCTTCCCTGCCCCGGCTGGCACGCTTGCAACGGCCCCTGGTCGGCGACGCCTACGTGCTGCCACTGCCGCCTGCCGCGCTGCAGGCGCTGGAACTGCCTGCCGGAGAACCCTGGCAACTCCTCGGCGCCACCTACGAGAACGACCCCGAGGCGCTGATGCCGGTGGCTGCGGCCTGGGCGCACATCACCCGGGAGCTCGAACCGCTCGTGGGTGCGTTGCCTGCTGCGCCTCCCGACGGGGCGCGTGTGTTCCGGGGTGTGCGTGCCGTGGCGGTTGATCGCCTGCCCTGCGCCGGCCCCTGGCCCGACTGGGAGGCCCTGGCGCGCGCCAGGCCCGCAGCCCGGCAGCGTCCGGCCGATGAACTGCCGCCCCAGCCGGGGCTCTACCTCAGCACCGCCCTGGGCTCGCGCGGCCTGACCCTGGCGATGCTGGCGGCCGAGTGCATCGCCAGCCACATCGAAGGCGAGCCGGCGCCGCTGGAGCGCGACCTGCTCGCGGCCCTGGCCCCTGGCCGCTTCGGCCTGCGCCGATTGCTGCACCACGGCACCCCGGATGCCTGAAACCGGTCGCGCGGCTCAGCGCCGAAAGCGCAGCGGCAGGCGTCCAACGAACGCCCAGTAGACGGCAACCACGCCCACCGCCAGGGCCACGGCCGCGCTGCGCCCCTGGCGGTGCAGCATGCCGTTCGTGCCGTACATCACCAGCCCCAGGCCGATGGCGCCCAAGGCCCGGCGCGCCGCCGGGCGTTGCATCCAGGGCCGCCGCGCGGCAGCGCGCTGCGGGTGCGGCGCAGCCGCAGCGGCCGACGGGAGCCGTGCGCGATCACGCTTGACCTGGAAAAACCCGGTGATCAGGCAAGCCACCGCCGGCCAGCCGGTGAACATGAACAGCAGCCGGGGCACGATGGGGTTCAGACCTGGCCAGCCGCCCAGCGCCGTCACCAGGGCGATGAGCGCCCACGGAACCCAGCCGACGACCACCAGCAGCAGGCCGGCACGTATCCAGGAATTGCGCAGATCGATCTTCATCATCGTGCTGAGGTTTGCAGGCGAAAGGATGGACAGACGGAACGCCGAGGTTGCAGCGGCGCCATGGCATGCCTGGATTGGACGACGATTCCACCCGGAGTGGCCACGCAAGACCGCTTCAACCCGGCCGACCGGGATCAGCCGCGGTGCCCAGGCCCAGGCCCAGGACCAGAAAGCGCATGCCGCCCGCTGGCGCGGCTTACTGAAACGCCACCTCATCGAAGCTGCGCAGCTTGCGGCTGTGGAGTTGTTCCATGCGCTGGCGGCGCAGGTTTTCGAGGGCGCGGATGCCGATGCGCAGGTGCTGGTCGACGCGCTCGCGGTAGAAGCGGTCGGCCATGCCGGGGAGCTTGATGTCGCCGTGCAGCGGCTTGTCGCTCACGCACAGCAGGGTGCCGTAGGGCACACGCAGGCGAAAGCCGTTGGCGGCGATGGTGGCGCTTTCCATGTCGAGGGCAATGGCGCGGCTCTGGCTGAAGCGGCGCTCGGGCGTGCTCAAGGGGCCGTGAAATGGCTGCAACTCCCAGTTGCGGTTGTCGGTGGTGGCCACGGTGCCGGTGCGCATCACACGCTTGAGTTCGTAGCCCTGCAACCGGGTGACCTCGGCCACGGCCTCCTGGATGGCGACCTGGACTTCGGCCAGCGGCGGGATGGGCACCCAGGGCGGCAGGTCTTCGTCGAGCACATGGTCTTCGCGCACATAGCCGTGGGCGAGTACGTAGTCGCCCAGTTGCTGGCTGTTGCGCAGGCCGGCGCAGTGGCCGAGCATGAGCCAGCCATGCGGGCGCAGCACGGCGATGTGGTCGGTGATGGTCTTGGCATTGGCCGGACCGACGCCGATGTTGACCAGGGTGATGCCGCTGCGGTCGCGCCGCAGCAGGTGGTAGGCGGGCATTTGCGGCATGCGCGCAGGCGCTGCGCCCAGGGCGTCGCAGGCCTCGGCGGCCTCGCCCAGACGGCGGGTGACGACGTTGCCCGGCTCGACGAGGGCGATGTAGTCGTCCGCGCCCCGCGCCGGCGTGCGCATGAGATCGCGGGCGAAGCGCACGAACTCGTCGATGTAGAAACCGTAGTTGGTGAACAGCACGAAGTTCTGCACATGCGCGGGATCGCAGCCGGTGTAGTGGCGCAGGCGGTGCAGGGAGTAGTCCACGCGCGGGGCATTGAACAGGGCCAGCGGGCGCGGCTGGCCGGGCTGCGGCTCGAAGGTGCCGTTGGCGATGCCGTCGTCCATCACCGACAAATCGGGCACGTCGAACAACTCGCGCAAACGGTCGCGCTGCGCCGGTGTGAGCTGGGACTGGAAGGGCTCGTGGTCGGCGAAGGTGAAGGGCAGCGGGATGGGGGTGGTGCTCTCGCTCACCTCCAGCGGCACGCCGTGGTTGCGCAGCAGCAGCTGGAACTGCTCGCGGAAATAGTCGCCGAACAAATCGGGCCGGGTGAGCGTGGTCTCGAACGCGCCGGGGCGCGAGACGAAGCCGTAGCTCAGGCGCGAGTCCGCATGGGCGCTGCTGGTGGTGCGCATGCGCACGCAGGGGTAGAAGGCATGCACCGGCTGCACCGGCTCGTCGCCGGCCAGAAAACGATGCAGCGTCTCGTGCAGCCGTGCCACGCCCTGTGCGTAAAGGGCCTGAACCTGGGCCAGCGCGCTGTCGACGCTGGTGTGCTGGGTGCTCGGGGTGGTGGGGTGGGACATGGTCGGGTGGGTGTCGCTGAAGTCGTGGTTGGCGTTGCCGATGGCGCTGAAGACCTGCTGGCCGAATGATGACGGCCTGCCGCCTCGGCAGCCTGAAACCCGCCCCGCAACCGGCTGGGGGCTGTCAATCCGTGCCTGCGCCATCCGGCAGCAATTGCGTCTGCAGCCATTGAACCAGAGCCGCGACCTCGGGCCGCCGCATGGCGTCGCTGCGCAGGGCCAGGTGGTAGACATAGCCACTGGCCTGCGGTTCGCCCAGCGGCAGCACCAGGCTGCCATCGGCCAGCAGATGGCGCATCAGCACCATCTGCCCCATCGCCACGCCCATCCCGGCCAGCGCCGCCTGCACCGCCTGGTGGGTGAAATTGAGGTGCAGCCAGCTTTGCGGCTCCACCATCGGCTGGCGGATCGTGGTGAACCAGCCGGGCCAGGACAGGGCGTCGATGTGCTGCTGCCCAAAGCCTGCCTGGGGGCCCATGCTGCCGACATCGGCAATCAGCGTGGCCCGTTTGAGATCCGCAGGCGTGCGCAAGCCCCCGCGCGCCTGCAACTCGGCCTGCAGGCGCGGGCTGCACACCGGCGCGATGCGCTCCTCGAACAAGGCGCGGGTGCCCGGCGTGCGGGCCAGCGGGTTGTCCGGGTGCACCAGGCGCAGCGCCACATCCTGGCCGGAAACCTCCAGATCGGCCATGCGGTCGGAGGCTTCCACGGCGATGTCCACCTCCGGGTGCTCGGCCTGGAACAGCGGCAGGCGTGGCATCAGCCACAGGCTGGCGAAGGAAGGGAAGGTGGTGATGCGCACGCTGGGGCGCTGCACGCCGCGTCGCAGGACAGCGACCGTGTCGTCGAGCGCGGCGAGCAGCGGGCGCAAGGTCGCGGCCAGGCGTTCGCCGGCCGGGGCGAGGCGAATGCGTGGACCGTCGCGCGTGAACAGCGCCAACCCCACCTCGGCCTCCAGGGCCTGGATCTGCCGACTGAGCGCCGACTGGGTGATGGACAGCTCGTGCGCTGCGGCGGTGAAGCTGCCCAGGCGCGCAGCGGCTTCGAACGCGCGCAGAAAACCCGTGTCGATGCGCCGGCTCGGGCGGCGCGGAGGTGTTGGGGTGGTGATCGGCATGGGGCCCTTCATCATGCGTTTTTTGCATCATAAGACGACGAAATGACCGCTTTTGCAAGTGCCGTCGGACGCCTAAGCTTGCACTCAGGATCAACCCAATTCAGGCTGTGCAGCGTGCGTTGAAGTGCGACTGCAAGGCCCGGAAGCGACGGAGTTCATCATGCGTGAATGGAATCAAAATACCTTGCAGGTGCAACGCGCCTGGGTGGCCTTGCAAACCGGCGACTCGCTGCTCTTGCGCGGCGCTCCCGGATTGCGGGTGGAGGCGGCCGCGCCGCCCTGCTCGGGGCAGCAGGCACCGCTGCTGTGGCTGACCGAAGAAGGCGAAGCGGACGATGTGTTCCTGCGCCCGGGCGAAAGCCATGTGCTGCGTGGCCGTGGCCGCACCGTGGCCAGCGCCTGGGGGCCCATCCATCTGCGGGTGGTCGCGCTTGCGTCCGCGGAAGTGCGCCAGACTCCGTCGATCCTCAGGCGGCTCGACGTGCGCCGCGGCACTCAGCGCGTGCCGAGATCGGCCAACAGGCCGAGCGTGGGTTCGGCCTGGTTGAGGGTGTAGATGTGCAGACCGGGCGCGCCGCCCGAGACGAGTTGATCGCACAGGTCGGTCACCACCTCGCGGCCGAAGCTGAGGATGCTGGCGCGATCGTCGCCAAAGCTCTGCAGACGCAGGCGCACCCAGCGCGGCACCTCGGCGCCGCACACGTCGGAGAAGCGCAGCAGCTGGGTGGCGTTGGTGATGGGCATGACACCGGGCACGACGGGCGCGTCCACACCCGCCGCCAGCACGTCGTCCGCGAAACGGAAGTAAGCGTCACTGTTGAAAAAATACTGGGTGATGGCGGAGTTCGCGCCGGCCTGCATTTTGTCGACGAAATGGCGCAGATCGTCCTGCGGGCTGCGTGCCTGCGGGTGGACTTCCGGGTAGGCGGCCACCTCGATGTGGAACCAGTCGCCGGTCTCGGCGCGGATGAACTCCACCAGGTCGCGCGCATGGTGGAACTCGCCCCCCAGGCCGTAGCCCGAGGGCAAGTCGCCGCGCAGGGCGACGATGCGGCGGATCCCCGCGGCGCGGTAGCGCTGCAGCAAGGCGCGCACGCTGTCGCGACTGGCGCCGACGCAGGAGAGGTGCGGCGCGGCGGCCACGCCTTCCTCGGCAATCTCCTTCACGGCGTGCAGGGTGCCGTCCTGGGTGGAGCCGCCGGCGCCGAAGGTGACGGAACAAAACTCGGGGTCATGGGCGTAAAGGCGCTGCCGTGCGGCGCGCAGCTTCACGGCGCCTTCGGGCGTCTTGGGCGGGAAAAATTCGAAGCTGAGATGGGAGAGATTCATGCGTGCCAAAGCCGTGAAACATGCCAATCGATGGCCTGTGGGGCCGACTCCAGCCTCGGCCGGGGCAGGCCCCACATGCGGCGAAATACCAGCGATCCAGCGTGATCAATAACGGTAATGCTCGGTCTTGTACGGACCGTCCTTCGGCACGTTGATGTAAGCGGCCTGCTGGTCGCTCAGGGTGGTGAGCTGCACATTGAGGGTGCTGAGCTGCAGGCGCGCCACATGCTCGTCGAGATGCTTGGGCAGGGTGTAGACGCCCACGGGGTAGTCGGCCGTCTTGCTGAACAGCTCGATCTGCGCCAGGGTCTGGTTGGCGAAGCTGGAGCTCATGACATAGCTGGGGTGGCCGGTGCCGCAACCCAGGTTCACCAGGCGGCCCTTGGCCAGCAGGATGATGCGTTTGCCGTCGGGAAAGAGGATGTGATCGACCTGGGGCTTGATCTCTTCCCACGGGTACTGCTCGATGCTGGCGACGTCGATTTCATTGTCGAAGTGGCCGATGTTGCAGACGATGGCCTGGTTCTTCATGCGGACCATGTGGTCGTGGGTGATGACGTGGTAGTTGCCGGTGGCCGTGACGAAAATGTCGGCCTGCTCGCAGGCGTCGTCCATGGTCACCACGCGGTAACCTTCCATCGCCGCCTGCAGGGCGCAGATCGGATCGATCTCGGTCACCCAGACCTGGGCACTCAGCGCGCGCAAGGCCTGCGCCGAACCCTTGCCGACGTCGCCATAGCCTGCGACCACGGCGATCTTGCCGGCGACCATCACATCGGTGGCGCGCTTGATGCCGTCCACCAGGCTTTCGCGGCAGCCATAGAGGTTGTCGAATTTGCTCTTGGTGACGCTGTCGTTGACGTTGATCGCCGGGAAGCGCAGCTCACCGCGCTGGTGCATCTGGTAGAGGCGATGCACGCCGGTGGTGGTCTCTTCCGTCACGCCCTTGATCTGCGCCAGGCGAGTGGAATACCACTTGGGCGACGTCGCCAGCTTGGCCTTGATCGCGGCGAACAGCACGCGCTCTTCTTCGCTGGTGGGGTGGTTGAGCACCGCGGCATCGGCTTCAGCCCGCGCGCCCAGATGCAGCAGCAGCGTGGCGTCGCCACCGTCGTCCAGGATCATGTTGGAGTAGCCGCCATCGGTCCACTCGAAAATGCGGTGGGTGTAGAGCCAATAGTCGTCGAGCGACTCGCCCTTCACCGCGAACACCGGCGTGCCGCTGGCGGCGATGGCCGCAGCGGCGTGGTCCTGCGTCGAAAAAATATTGCACGAGGCCCAGCGCACCTGCGCGCCCAGCGCCTGCAGGGTTTCGATCAGCACGGCGGTCTGGATGGTCATGTGCAGACTGCCGGTGATGCGCGCGCCGCGCAGCGGCTGGCGGGCGGCGTATTCCTCGCGGATGGCCATGAGCGCGGGCATTTCGCTCTCGGCAATGGCGATCTCGCGCCGGCCCCAGTCGGCCAGCTTGAGATCGGCAACACAAAAGTCAGGGGAAGTTTTCAAATCGACCACAGCGTTCATACACACTCCGAACAAAGTGGCCGGGAACGGATGCACACCGCATCCCGCGCCCGGCACGGGTTGGATGAGCGCCGTTGAAGGAAAGCGGCCCCTGCCTTGAGCGAGCCACCTGCGATCAAAGTCCCGAGCCTGGCGACGGCCTGCATGGGCCGATGAACGTCGTCACGCGGCCCGCCGTGCGTTGCAACGCTCCTCGGGGAGTGCCGCATTCTATCGGTTTGCCGCAGCCCCATCGAGGCCCATAAGATCACCCCGCGACCTCTCCCCTCTTTGGCTCCACCCCACACCATGCGCCATCCGCTACGCCTCTGTCCTGTCCCGTCTTTCGGCGGGCTACGCCCGCTGCTGCTGTGTTGCCTGCTGCTGGCCGGACTGCCTTGGGCGCTGGCCGAGGCGCCAAACCCTCAGCCCCCTGCTCTGCTGCTGGCCGAAACCACCTCGGGCAAGCTTGATCCGGCGCCCTACTGGGTGAGCGAAAAACTCGACGGTGTGCGCGCCGTCTGGGACGGTCGGGTACTGCGTTTTCGCAGCGGCAACCTGGTGCCCGCTCCTGCATGGTTCACCGCCCCACTGCCCCCACAGCCGCTGGACGGCGAGCTGTGGATCGCACGCGAGCGCTTCGAACAGGTCTCGGGCATCGTCCGCAGCCATCCGCCCGACGACCGCGACTGGAAGCAGGTGCGCTACATGGTGTTCGAGCTCCCCGATGCCCCGGGCAGCTTCACCGATCGCCTCGCCCGCATGCGCACGCTGGTGGAACAGGCGCAGGCGCCCTGGCTGAGCATGATTCCGCAGTTCCGCGTGTCCGACCCCGCCGCGCTGAGGCGGCATCTCGATCAGGTCGTGAAGGACGGCGGTGAGGGCCTGATGCTGCACCGCGCCGACGCGCCCTACCGCACCGGCCGCCAGGACGTGCTGCTCAAGCTCAAACCCTGGCAGGACGCCGAAGCCACCGTCATCGGCTACACGCCGGGCAAAGGCAAATACTTGGGGCTGACTGGCGCGCTCACGATGCAGATGCCCGACGGCAAGACCTTCCGCCTCGGCTCCGGCCTGAGCGACGCTCTGCGCCGCAATCCGCCCCCCATCGGCACCCTCCTCACCTACCGCTACCAGGCCCTCACCCAAGCCGGAGTGCCGCGATTCGCGCGCTATCTGCGGGTCCGCGCGGACGAGTGATGCAGCCTTGATGCGACTTCGCTGCGGCCGGACTACAACCGCGACGCCAGAGCCAGCCGCAGCCCGAAGCCGACGAACACCAGCCCCGTCACCCGCCGCACCCACAGTGCCAGGCGCTGCATGCGCCCCACGCCCGCCATGCGCCCGCGCGCCCGCGCCGCCACCCAGGCCACGCCCAGATTGAACAGGGTGCCGTTCACCGTGAACACCACGCCCAGCAGCAGGAAGGCCCAGCCCTGCCCACCCGGCGCCGGGCCGACGAACTGCGGCAGAAACGCCAGGAAAAACAACACGATCTTCGGATTGAGCACATTGGTCAGCACGCCTTGCCAGAACACCGCGCGCAAGGGCGCGGCGGGCATGGGCTCCGCCGTCGCGCGAGACCCTTGCGCCGGCGTCTTCGCGCGCAGCAGGCCGATGCCCAGCCACACCAGATACGCCGCACCCAGCCACTTCACCACGCCGAACGCCACATCCGACGCCGCGATCAGCGCCGACAGGCCCACTGCCGCCGCGGTGACGTGCACCAGGCAACCCGCCCCCACCCCCAGCGCCGCCATCGCGCCCGCCCGCACCCCCTGCCCGGCGCTGCGCGAGATGATGAACAACATGTCCGCCCCCGGCGTGAGGTTGAGCAGCAGGCCGGAGAGCAGGAACAGGGCGAAGTGGTGGATGTCGGGCATGGACGGGAGTGCGGTCGCAACGGGTCAGTATGGCGTCTGCACGGGCGGCCTCCGGCTACAACCAGCGGGACCGCTTGAGCCAGTAATACAGGCCGCCGCACAAACCCAGGGTGAAGACGATCAATGCCGGATAGGCCCAGGGAAAGTCCAGCTCGGGCATGTGCCGGAAGTT
>JAJZDV010000095.1 GCA_021846025.1 Pseudomonadota bacterium | reverse complement strand
CGTGGGCGCATGCGCACCACGGCCGAATTCACCCGGGGTGGCGGCGAAAACGCATCCGGCCCCACCGTCATGACATCCCACATGGCGTAGCGCCACTGCAGCATGACGGACAGCCGGCCGTAGTCGCCGCAGGCGGGCGGTGCCACCATGCGCGCCACCACCTCGCTCTGCAGCATGAAGTGCTGGTCCTGCACCGCGCTTGCCGCTTGCATCAGATGGAACAGCAGCGGGCTGGAAATGTTGTAGGGCAGGTTGCCGAAAACGCGCAGCCCGGAGCCGAGACCGGCAAAGTCCAGCGCCAGCGCATCGGACTCGATGACGCGCACGCGTTCGGGCTCGCGCGTGCGCCAGCGCATTGCGAGGTCGCGGTCGAGCTCGACCACAGTCAGTTGCCGGGCGCGGTCGAGCACCGGCCAGGTGAGCGCGCCCAGCCCGGGGCCGATTTCCACCAGGGGCTCACCGGCACGCGGGTCGATGAGGCCGACGATCGCGGCAATCACCGCGCTGTCGGTGAGAAAGTGCTGGCCGAATCGCTTGCGTGCGGTGTGCCCGTCGATGCGGGTCGGGCCGGCCGCCTTGCCGTGTCGGCTAGAACCGGCCATGGCGGCGGCGCGGCATCGCATGGGTGACCGTGCGCTGTGGCGGCATGACCGGCGGCGCGCTCAGCGCGGCATCAGGACTCCGCATCAGGGATCCGCACATAGGTGCGCGCGCGCACGTCTTTCACCAGTTCGTTGAAGTCCTTCTCTTCTTTTCGCTGCAGCAGGATGTTGCGGGCCACGGCGCGCTCCTGATCCTTGCCAAGGGCGTGCTCGCGCCGATCCACCAGTTGCAGCAGCACCACCTTGCCGGGCAGCGTGATGGGCTGGGACACCTGCCCAGGGTTCAAGCGGTTGAGCGCGGCATCGAGCGCCGGGGGCAACTGTCCGGGCAGCACCCAGCCGAGATCGCCGCCTTTCTTGCCCGTGGCCACATCCTGCGAAAGTTCACGCGCCTTGTCGGCGAATTGCACCTTGCCCTGCTCGACAGCGTCGCGAATGCTCGTCAGCTCGTTCACGGCGGCCTGGCGTGACTTGCCGCTGTTGACGTCGAGGACGATCTCGCTCACCCGGCTTTGCATCGCCGTGGCGGCGCCCAGTTGCCCGCCCTGCTCGGCCACCAGCTTGAGGATGTGGAAGCCGGCGGGGCTGCGGATCACGCCGCTGATCTCACCCGGCTTGAGACCGCGAATCGCGTCCATGAAGAGACCGGGCCATTGGCTGGCTGGGCGCACGCCGAGGTTGCCGCCAGCTTTCGCCTCCGGGCCCTGCGAGTCTTCCATCGCCAGCTTGCCGAAATCTCGCCCCTGCCGGAGTTTGCCGAGCACGGCGTCGATGCGCGCCTGCGCCTGCGCCACCTGTTCGGGCGTGGGCTGGCTGGGCAGGGGAATGAAAATTTGTGCGAGTTGAATCCGGGTTTGCGCGGCCAGCGGCTGCCGGGCCTGCTTGGCCAGATAGTCATCCACCTCCTGGTCGCTGATCTTGATGCGCGCGGCCACCTCCTGCTGCCGCAGCCGGCCGATCAACATTTCACGCTTGACCTGCGCCTGGTATTCGCTCCAGCCCAGCCCTTCGGCGGCGATCTGCTTGCGAAATTGCTCGGGGCTGAGCTTGTAGCCGGCAGCCACCTGGGCAATGGCGCGGTCGACCGCATCGGCACTGACGACGATGCCGCTGTCCTCGGCGTACTGCGCCATCGCCACCTGGTCGATCAGCTGGTTCAACAACTCGGCGCGCAACTGCGCGATGGGCGGCATTTGCGCCCGTTGCTCCGCAATCTGCTGCTCGGCCGCGCGCACCCGCAGGTTCAGGTCGTACTGGGTGATGACCTGATTGCCCACCACGGCGGCAATGCCGTCACCGCCTTGTTGCGATCCGCCCTCGGACAAGGCCGCTTGCGGCGTGGCGGGAAACTGTGGTGTCTGCATCAATGCCGAGCCCTGACCCGCGAGTCCGGGGCCGGACTTCAAGCCAAGACCTTGGGCGCCGGCCGCACTGCTGAGCAGCAAGGCAGCCAGGACCGATGCGCGGCGCAGGAAGAAATTACTCATAGTTGAGATAACGGCTGGGAGGCGCCGTGGGTTGGTTCAGCAGTTGGTAACCGGGGATATTCTGCTCGAATGCCGACAACGGATTGCCGATCACGCTCAGGCGGGAAAAGCCGCTGAGCTCGAGCTGGAACAACAGGCGGGTGGATGCCGTGAACGTCGACAGGGAATTGCGCTGCACCGCGATGCGTGCGAGCCAACAACCGCCGTTGTACTCGAAACCCAGCAGACCATCGTTGAACTGTTTGTCCAGAATGCTGTAGTTGGCTTGGCCGACCGAGTACCAACGGTTGGACAACTGCCACTGCCAGGCGGTGTTGACATATTTCAACGGAATCTGCGTTGCCGTGGCGCTTTGCACCTGGTAGGACACGCTCACGCGCTTGAACGCATCGGGGTTCCATTGCGCGCCCACGGCGGCCTGCACCAGTTGGCGCAGGCGCGTGTTGTAGTCGATGGCGGCGTTGGCGCTCCAGCGGGGATCGAGCGAAACGCTGGCCAGCGCGAAGCTGTCGTTCAGCCCCGCCGGCACGGGCGGGCCGGTGAGGGTGACCCGCTGCTCGCGCAGCAGCACGCGTTGCGCCAAGGTCAGCCGGGCGTATTCGGCGCCGGTGGCGTTGTCGAGAAAACGGGTGGTGATGCCCCCGGTGATGTTGTTGGCGTCGGCGATGCGGTCGCTGCCGGAAAAGACGTTGTCCACATAGATGGTGGACAGGTTCAGATCCAGCGGGGCGCTGTCGAAATTCGGCAGGTATTGCTGGTTGCTGTACGGCGTGTAGACGTAGTAGAGCCGCGGCTCCAGCGTCTGCGTCACGTCATGACCGAAGAAGCGCGTCTTGCGCTCGAACACCAGCCCCGAGTCCAGGCTGAAGGTGGGCAGGTTGCGCGTGGCCGTGGTGGCGCCGTTGGCCATCGCGGTGTCGGTGCTGTAGTAGGTGCTGTTGAACGACAGCTTGGGCGTGATGAAGCCCTCGGGAGCGATGAACGGCCGGCTGATGCTGGGGTTGATGTACACCCGATCGCCCGAGAGCAGCCCGGGCGTGGAGTTGGTGAAGCGGGCAGCCTCGGCCTGCAACTGCCATTGCAGGCCGGTGTAGTTCTCGCTGTGCCAGGTGCCGTAGAGCCGGGGCTGGGTGTTGTAGGGCACGCCGATGGGCGAAACCGGGTTTTGCAAGGTCTGCCACCGGTTGAAGCTGGCCTGAATGGAGCCGTTGGGCTGGCTCCAGGTCACCTGGCCTTGTTGCGGCAAGATGCGGTTGGCGCCGATGACGGGGTCGACACCGCCGAAATCCTGCCACCAGTTGTTGTCGGAGACGCGCTGCAGGTTCAGGCCGTAGCTCACGCTGGGCGCCAGGGCACCGTTTTGCTGGAACACGCCGGCCCAGCGCTGGCTGCCACCCGCCGCGCTGTCGGACGGCATGTAGTCGATGAAGCTGCGGCCGGAGAAACTCGGCTCCAGCCAGCGCAGCTCGGCGCTGCCCATGACGCCGCGGCGCTGCAGCAGTCTGGGGGTCAGGGTGGCATCGTAGTTCGGCGCGATGTTCCAGTAATACGGTTGGGCGTAGTCCAGGCCATTCTGGCTGTCCAGGCCGATGGTGGGCGGCAGGAAGCCCGACTTGCGCGCATCGCTCAGCGGAAAGCTGGCATAGGGCAGCGGCAGTATCGTGACGCCCTTGAAGACCACGCGCCCGTCGCGCGCCACGCCGGTGTTGTCGGCCGAGTCCAGCTCCAGATCGGCGGCCTGCATGAACCAGTCCAGCGGGCTGGCGGTGCACGTGGTGTAAGTCGCATGCTTGGCCTCGATCCGGTTGTGGCTCAGAAAGGTCACCACATCGGCCTGACCGTGACCTTGCGTGCGGTTGAAGGCATAGTGCGCCTGTGGCATCTGCCCGGTGCCCAAGGCCAGGTTGTATTGCAGGCTGGGGCCGCTGAAGACGTTGCCATCGCGCACGACGCGCACATCGCCCTGAGCATCGATCGCGTCCTCAGCCATGTCGTAGTGCAGGCGCTCGGCCTTGAACACCACGCTGTGCTTGCGCAGTTCCACGTTGCCACGGGCGTTCATGCCGATGTCGGTCTGGCCGGAGAGCTGGTCGGCCCAGATGAACAGGGGCTCGCGCATTTGCGCCGCGGGTGAAAGCCGTTGCGCCAGATCCAGACTGGGTGTGAGCTGCAGTGTGTCCGCCGCCCGCTGCGGCGCAGAGGGCGGCGCTGCGGCTTCGGGGGTTTGCTGCGCGCCAGCCGGCGCCAACTCCATCAGCGCCAGACCCAGCGTCGCCACGAGCAGCCGCAGGCGCGGCCTGCACGGCAGGCAAAAAGGGGTCGGTGGAGACTTGGGCACAGGGCGGGGGTGAGCGGTTTGGGCCGGCGGGGCTGGATGCTGCAGGACGGGCGACGCGGTTGCTTGGACGCGGGCCGAAGACTGCGGACCGGACGACGGGAGCCGGGGCGCTCGCCAGCGAGAAGCGAGACACAAGCGCACCCTAAAATCCTCGCGGATTATAGGAAGCCGTCCAGCTGGCGCTTGCCGCGCGCCCGCGCTGCGCACCACCCTGCGCCCCACTCCAGCGTCCTCCCCTGCACCCCATCCAGCAACGCGTACCTGATCTCGAACCGCATCCCGCCCGCGCCAAGGGCCTTTGCGTCGACGCCCAGTGCCCACACGACCTTGAGCCCCATGCCCCAGCCGCACCCCCTGCCGTCCAAACCCCAGGCACCCGACGCCCTGGAGGATGCGCGCCTGCAAGCCCTCGACGCGTGGCTTGCAGACGCTCCTGACGGCCTGCACGTCGATCTCGCCAGCCTGCAACCCGCCTCCAGCGATGCCAGTTTTCGGCGTTACTTCCGCGTGCAGTTCGCGGCGCCCGCGTCCGGCAGTTGCATCGTGATGGACGCACCGCCGCCGCAGGAAAACATTCGTCCCTTCCTGCAGGTCGACGCGCTGCTGCGAGCCGGCGGCATCTCGGCGCCGCAGGTGCTGGCGAGCGATGCGCAGCAGGGTTTCATCCTGCTGTCCGATCTGGGCCGCATCACCTATCTGCAGGCGCTGCAAGATGCGCGCGCGGCCGGCAACCCGCCCCGTTGCCACGATCTGATGCTCGACGCGATCGACAGCCTCGTGCGCCTGCAGTCCATCCCCGCGCCCGAACTGCCCGCCTACGACGCGACGCGACTGCGCACCGAGTTGGAACTGTTCCCCCGCTGGTATGCAGGCCAGCACTTGGGCGCGACGCTCACGGCCGATGAGCAGGCCGGACTGCAGCAGGTGTTCGATGCCTTGCTGGCCAACAACCTGGCGCAGCCGCAGGTGCTGGTGCACCGCGACTACCACAGCCGCAACCTCATGCTGCTGGATGCGGGCCAGGAGCACGGCAACCCCGGTGTGCTCGACTTCCAGGACGCCGTCGTCGGCCCCATCACCTACGACCTCGCCTCGCTCTTGCGCGACGCCTACATCGCCTGGCCCGAAGAGCGGCAACTCGACTGGGCGATCCGCTACTGGGAACGCGCGCGCAAGGCTGCCCTGCCGGTGGACGCCGACTTCTCCGTCTTCTACCGCGACTTCGAGTGGATGGGCCTGCAGCGTCACCTCAAGGTGCTGGGCATCTTCGCCCGGCTGTGGCACCGAGACGGCAAAGCGCAATACCTCGACGACCTGCCCATGGTGCTGGCCTACACCCGCGCCACAGCGGCGCGCTACCACGACTTCAACCCCCTGATGCGCCTGCTGGACCGGCTGCAGGACGTGCGGTCGCGCAGCGCCTACACGTTTTGAGCGCCGCGCAAGTTCGACGTCACGCCAACGTGCCGAACCACTCCCGACAGGGGCCCGAGCCCGGCCTGCGCGCCCTCATCCTTGCAGCCGGGCGCGGGCAGCGCATGCGCCCGCTCACCGACCATGCCCCCAAGCCCTTGCTGGCGCTCGCCGGCAAGCCCATCGTCGTCTGGCAGATCGAACGCCTGCGCGACGCGGGCATCGTCGACCTGGTCATCAACCTCGGCTGGCTGGGCGCGCACATTCCCGCCGCGCTGGGCGACGGCCGCGCCCTGGGCGTGCACATCGCCTATTCCGAAGAACCCCAGGACGCGTACGAGACCGGCGGCGGCATCGCCACCGCGCTGCCGCTGCTCGGGGGCGCAGGCGCCGCACCGTTCGTGGTGGTGAGCGGCGACATTCACACCGATTTCGACTACGCCCGGCTGCATGCCGCCGCCGCGCGCATCGCCGCCGCGCCGCACACCACCCTGGCGCATTTCGTCCTCACCGACAACCCGCCGCACCATCCGCAGGGCGACATGGCCCTGGACGCCTCGGGTCGGGTGCAGCGCGACGGCCAGCGGCTCAACTACGGCAACATCGGCGTGTTCCACCCCGCGCTGTTTGCCGATCGGCCGGCACGCCAGGCGTGGAAGCTGTTTCCCTGGATGCTGGCGCAAGTCGATGCCGGTCGCGTCAGCGGCGAGCACTTTCGCGGCGCCTGGCACAACCTCGGCACACCCGAGCAACTGGCCGCGCTCGACGCGGAGCTGCGTGCCGCCGCGGCCAGGCGCTGACCGAACCGGTCTGGAGCCGCAAAGCCACCGCGGCGCCACGGCCCAATCCTGCGGATTAAGCTGTCATCCGACTTGATCGAACCACGACTTCGGCGCCACACGCTGCGCATCCCTCCCGACCCATGAACACACCCGACCCCCAACTGCTCGCGCGCTGCGCCGAGCGACGCGCGCGGCTGGCGGCGCACATGGCGCACGCCGGCGGCGGCGTGGCCATCGTGCCGACCGCGCCGGAAGTCCTGCGCAACCGCGACGCCGACTTTCCCTACCGTCACGACAGCTACTTCTACTACCTCACGGGGTTCACCGAACCCCAGAGCCTGCTGTTGCTCACGGTGCAGGCCGACGGCAGCCACCAGGCCACGCTGTTGTGCCGCGAAAAAGATGCCGAGCGCGAAATCTGGGACGGCTTTCGCTTCGGCCCCGGGGCGGCGAAAGAGGCCTTCGGCTTCGACGCCGCCCTGCCCATCGCCCAGCGCGACGTCGCACTGCCGCCCTTTCTCGCCGACCGGCCTGCGGTGTGGTGGCCGTTCGCCGTGCACGCCGGCTTCGAGACGCAGGTGGAGGGCTGGCTCGCCGCCGTGCGCGCCCAGGCCCGCGCCGGCCACCGTGCGCCCGCCACGCAGTACGACCTGTGCGCGGTGCTCGATGACATGCGCCTGTTCAAGGACGACTACGAGCTGGGCGTGATGCGGCGCGCAGCCGCCATCTCGGCGCAAGGCCACCGTCGCGCCATGCGCCGCGCGGCCGAAGGCCGTCGCGCACCGCCTGCCGAAGGCCTGCGCGAGTACCACCTCGAAGCCGAATTGCTGCATGCCTTCCGTGCCGGCGGGGCGCAGGCGCCGGCTTACGGCAGCATCGTTGCCGCGGGGGGCAATGCCTGCATCCTGCATTACCGCGCGGCCGACGCCACGCTCGCGCCCGGCAGCCTGTGCCTGATCGACGCCGCCTGCGAGCTCGACGGCTACGCCAGCGACATCACCCGCACCTTTCCGGTGGACAGTCGCTTCAGCGGGCCGCAGCGCGCGCTGTACGACATCGTGCTGGAATCACAGCGCGCCGCGCTGGACGCCACACGCGCCGGCCAGCGCTTCAACGATCCGCACGACGCCGCGCTGCGCGTGCTGGCCCAGGGCCTGCTCGACACCGGGCTGATTGCCCGCGACGCCGCGGCCGACGTCGACGCCGTGCTCGCCACCGGCGCCTACCGCCGCTTCTACATGCACCGCACCAGCCACTGGATGGGCATGGACGTGCACGACTGCGGCGACTACACCGAACCGGGCGAGGCGCCGCAACCGCAGCCCGACGGCAGCCTCAAGCCGGCCTCGCGCGTGTTGCGTCCCGGCATGGTGCTGACCATCGAGCCCGGTCTGTACGTGCGCGCGGCGGACGACCTTCCGGCCGCGTTCCACGACATCGGCATTCGCATCGAGGACGACGTGCTGGTGCGCGCAGGCGGCGCCGCCTGCGAGGTGCTGACCCACGCCGCACCCAAGACCGTGGCCGAGATCGAAGACCTGATGCGCGCATGATGACGGGCGAGAACTGCAGCGTCGGCAGGCACACCATGGCAACACCGGACGCGCGCGCCGTGGCAAAACCTGCACGCCCTGCCGGCAAGCCAACCCCATGGCCGCCATGACCCAGCCCAGCCCCGTGCTGACGAGCCATGCGGCCGCTGCCGGCGCCGCCCCACTGCGCATCGCCATCATCGGCGCCGGCCCGGTGGGCCTGAGCGTGGCGCTGCAACTGCACCAACTGGGCGCTGCGCTCCAGGTTGACGTGTTCGACGCCCAAGCCGACGCTGCTGCCGCGCTGGGCGACCCGCGCGTGCTGGCGCTGTCCGAAGGCAGCCGGCAGTTGCTGGCCGCCGTCGGTGCCTGGCCGGAGCAGTCGGCCACCGCCATCCGCCGCATCCATGTGTCGCAACTGGCGCCGGGTCTGGCCGCGCTGCCGCGCGTGCTGCTGCAGGCCGACGACTCCGAGTTGCCGGCCCTGGGCTACACCGTGCGCTATGGCGAACTGCTCGCCGCGCTGCAGGCCGCGGCGCTGCACGCCGGCATCCAGGTGCAGTACGGCCAAGCCGTGCGGGCCGTACCGAGCCTCGACGGTGGACCTGTGAACCTCGTGCGGTCGGCTGCCGCAGCCAGGTCCTCGCAAGACGAGACCGGGGCAAACCGCCACACCCCTGCCGCCACGCCGTCACCGCCAAACCGGGCCGATGCCGCGTCTGCGCCACCCCCGGCGGGCAGCCACAGCGCACCCGACCGACCTGTGCCTGCAAGCGCAGCTTCTCGCTACGACCTCGCCATCCTCGCCGAGGGCGGCGCTTTCCACACCCAAGCGGCACGCGCCCTGCGGCGCGATTACGGCCAGCAGGCCCTGGTCGGCCGGGTGCGCTGTGACCGCCCGCACGCCGGCCTGGCGATCGAGCGGTTCACCCCGGGCGGCCCTGTGGCGCTGCTGCCGCGCGGCGCGGACTATGCGCTGGTGTGGTGCGTCCCTCCCGCCGAGGCGGATGCCATCCGGCAATGGGATGCCGCAGCGCAAATCGCCGCACTGCAAGCCCTGCTGCCTGCGGCCTGCGGCCGTGTGACCGAACTGCACCTTGCAGGCGGCTACCCGCTGGGCCTCAATGCCCAGTGGCGCACGCGCCAGGGCCGCATCGTGCAGCTCGGCAACGCGGCGCAAACCTTGCATCCGGTGGCCGGCCAGGGCCTCAACCTCGGCCTGCGCGACGCCGCCGCCCTGGCTCGCGCACTCGCCACGGCATCGACCGCCACCACGTCGACCTCTGCCGGCCTCGACACCCAGTTGCGGCGCTGCGACCGCAGCCGCCTGCCCGACCGCGCCGTGCTCCTCGGCCTCACCGATCTGCTGGCGCGCGGCTTCACCTGGCAAGCCCCCGGCGCCGCTGCGCTGCGCGCCTCCGGCCTCGCCGCCCTCACCCTGCTGCCACCCCTGAGAAGGCTGTTGCAAAACCGCATGGTGTTCGGCTGGCGCTGAAACTCGTGGTTTCGGCGTCGTCGCTCGGACCACGTTGCAAGCCGGATGTCCGCCCCGATCGGTCATGCGGTCGTGCGGCGAGTTCGTTTCAAAAAATTACATGCCGGGCCCTATTCCCTACCTATGCTGTGGGCATTCTGTGCGCAAGCGTGGCTCGCCAGGCCTGACCACACGCCGGATCGGCAGACTCGATCGGCCGTCTGGATGTGTTGAAGCGAAGCGGGTCGGCCAGCGTGGCTTGGATGCTGCTGCCGACATCGACGACAGGGTGTCAACGCTGCCGTCGTTCGGTATCCGTCGCGAGGGGGGATTCATGTCTGACGACCAGCTGCCACGGATTTTTATCCGCACGGACGAGCAAGCACGGGTTCCCTATTTTGCTGTCCCGCCCGTCGCAAGCGGTGGGGGCGATGGCTCCTACGCCTTCGAGCATCGCGCCGTGGAGGCCGGCAGTCTGGGGGCGCACACGTTCGACGCCCATATCCTGATGCTGCCCGTGGGGCCGGACCCGGTGCGATTCTGGAGCCGCCTCAATGGTCGCCCTGTCTCGGGCTTGATCGAGCCTGGACGGTTTCGCTTTCTTGCGCATGGCGACACGCTCTCGACCTCGTGGAACGCGCCGCTGCAGGGATTGTTCCTGACCCTGCCCCAAGTCCTGTTTGCGCAGGCCCTCGGGGAAAGCGTGGACACCAGGCCGATCGAGCTGGCGTCCAGGCTGATGCCCCATGAGGATCGGCTCCTGGTCCATCTGCTGCATGCGATCCAGGCCTACGCGCTGGGGCAACGTCTGGGCGGGCGCCTGTTCGAGCAATCCCTGTTGACGGCGGTTGCGGCGCATGTCTCGATGACGTA
>JAJZDV010000094.1 GCA_021846025.1 Pseudomonadota bacterium | reverse complement strand
GCGGCCTTCTTCGCCGGAGCGGCCTTCTTCGCCGGAGCGGCCTTCTTCGCCGGAGCGGCCTTCTTCGCCGGAGCGGCCTTCTTCGCCGGAGCGGCCTTCTTCGCCGGAGCGGCCTTCTTCGCCGGGGCAGCCTTCTTCGCCGGAGCGGCCTTCTTCGCCGGGGCAGCCTTCTTCGCCGGGGCAGCCTTCTTCGCCGGAGCGGCCTTCTTCGCCGGAGCAGCCTTCTTCGCCGGAGCAGCCTTCTTCGCCGGAGCGGCCTTCTTCGCCGGAGCGGCCTTCTTCGCCGGAGCAGCCTTCTTCGCAGCAGGTTTCTTCATTGCAGTTGCCATGACAATTCTCCTTGATCAAGTGTTATTGAAATTGAACCTCATCCACAACATCCAAAGCTCCTCAAGGCCCCGCCTCCCGGCGGTTTCCGACACGGGACATTTGAAAATGCGCGAATGGGCAAAACCCCCGGGCTGCCAGCGCTGGCAGCCCGGGGGTCATTCACAAAGCGTCGCATGACGTTGGGCGACGCTTTGATGAATCTCGGAAAAACGCGGGAATAGCGTGCAGAGGGCGTTATTTCAGCATTGCATCGCATGACGAAATCGATTTTTGCATGCAATCGCTTTTGAAAAATATGGGCATTGTCGAGTAAAGGCGCGGCGCCTGACGAGGTCGCCCCCACTCCAAACCGGCCGATGCTAGCGGTTCTCTCGAAACCAAGGACCGGTTGCTGTGACACCGGATGGGATCTACAGCGCTTCAACTGCACATCCCGGACAAGGCATGGCGACGGCCTCTGCTGTTGCTGGCTGCATGGTGTCATTATTCCCAGGACAACGCTCCACCCGATTGATACTCGATCACACGGGTTTCAAAGAAATTACGCTCTTTTTTCAGATCAATCATTTCGCTCATCCACGGGAAAGGATTTTCCTCGTTTGGGAACATCGGTTCCAGGCCAATTTGTTGCGCACGACGATTGGCGATGAATCGTAAATAACCTTTGAACATGGAAGCATTCAAACCCAGAACACCCCGCGGCATCGTGTCTTCGGCGTAGGCATACTCAAGTTCGACGGCACGGTGAAAGAGAGCCGTGATTTCGTCCTTGAAAGCGCGTGTCCAGAGATGGGGATTTTCGAGTTTGATCTGGTTGACCACGTCAATGCCGAAATTGCAGTGCATCGACTCATCCCGCAAGATGTACTGATACTGCTCAGCCGCGCCCGTCATTTTATTCTGACGACCCATGGACAAAATCTGGGCGAATCCGACGTAGAAAAACAGCCCTTCCATCAGACAGGCAAAAACGATGATGGACCGCAGCAATTCTTGATCGTTGCGCTCGGAACCACCAAAAGCCGAAGTCCGAAACTCGGGATTGGTGAGTGTGTCGATGAAAGGAATGAGAAATTCATCCTTGTTGCGAATGGATGGAATTTCGTGGTAGGCATTGAAAATCTCGCCTTCCTCAAGCCCCAAAGATTCAACAATGTACTGATAGGCGTGGGTGTGTATGGCCTCTTCGAAACCTTGACGCAGCAAGAATTGACGGCATTCCGGGTTGGTGATGTGGCGGTAAGTGCCGAGCACGATATTGTTGGCCGCCAAGGAATCTGCCGTGACGAAAAAGCCGAGATTGCGCTTGACGATGCGGCGCTCATCCTCGGTCAGGCCGTTCGGGTCTTTCCAGAGGGCGATGTCACGGGACATATTGACTTCTTGCGGCATCCAGTGGTTGGCGCAAGAAGCCAGGTATTTGTCCCAGGCCCATTTGTATTTGAAAGGGACCAGTTGGTTGACGTCGGCCCGACAATTGATGATGCTTTTGTCTTCGGCTTGGACGCGCCCTGTCGATGCTGCGCGCTGGGTATAAGCGGTGACTTCTGCAGGGCGCCCGATGGAGCCTAAATCGGCGTACGTGGGCGCGGCCGGCGGTTCCGATGAAAAGGAGAGGGGCCCGTGCAGTGACGGGGTGCTGGGGTTCGCAGTATTTTCTTCCCAACTCAGCATAGCTTTTCCTTCATGTCATTATCGTGTGTTTATGGAACACGTTCAATATGGTGTGCCGCATTCTTTTGCAGATAAAGCGCTTGTGGCGGCATTGCTGATGCGCAAAACCAACGGCCGACAACGAGCGCCGCACATGATGCGACCCGTGGGAGCTTCGTTCAGGTCCTCCAGCGGGTCGCGGCGACGCCGGTCAGGGGATTATTGACAGGCTTCGCAAGTGGGGTCGTCAATGGCACAGAATGTGATATCGCTGCCCGCCGTCGGCGGCACCGGCACTTGTGCAACGGCCGGCGCGTGACTTTGAGCCGTTGTCGCGGCTTGGGGCACGGCATTGAGTTTGCTGGATTTGACGGTGGATTTTTCTGCATGGGTGGCGCTCGTGGTGCGCAGGTAATACGTGGTTTTCAGTCCGCGCAGCCAGGCGAGTTTGTAGGTATCGTCAAGTTTTTTACCCGAGGCGCCAGCCATGTAGATGTTGAGCGATTGCGCTTGGTCGATCCACTTGCTGCGTCGTGCTGCGGCCTCGATGACCCATTGGGTATCGATCTCGAAGGCCGTGGCGTAGAGCGCCTTGAGATCGGCCGGAATGCGGTCGATGGGCTGCACGCTGCCGTCGAAATACTTGAGGTCGGCCACCATCACCTGGTCCCACAAGCCGCGCGCCTTGAGGTCGCGCACCAGATACTGGTTGACCACGGTGAACTCGCCCGACAGATTGGATTTGACGTAGAGATTCTGAAAGGTGGGCTCGATGCAGGCATCCACACCGATGATGTTGGAGATGGTGGCCGTGGGTGCGATGGCGACGCAGTTGGAATTGCGCATGCCGTGGGTGCGGACGCGCGCGCGCAGCGCGTCCCAGTCGAGACTGGTGGACGCGTCGATCTCGACATAGCCACCGCGTTGCTCACCGAGGAGTTTGAGTGTGTCGTGCGGCAGGATGCCTTGATCCCAGAGCGAACCGGGGTAGCTGCTGTAACGCCCGCGCTCCTGCGCCAGTTCAGTGGATGCCCAGTAGGCCTGATAGCACACAGCCTCCATCGAGCGGTCGGCAAACTCCACGGCTTGTTGTGAACCGTAGGGAATGCGCGCCTGATGCAGGCAGTCCTGAAAACCCATGATGCCCAAGCCCACGGGGCGATGCTTGAGGTTGGAGTTGCGCGCCTTGGCCACCGCGTAATAGTTGATGTCGATGACGTTGTCGAGCATGCGCATGGCCACCGACACAGTGCGCTTGAGCTTGTCGTGATCGAGCGCGTAGCTGCCATCGGCCTGCTGCTTCAGATGCGCGACGAGGTTGACGGAGCCCAGATTGCACACGGCGATTTCGCTGGGGCCGGTATTCAGTGTGATTTCGGTGCAGAGATTGCTGGAATGCACCACACCGACATGCTGCTGCGGGCTGCGTACATTGCAGGCATCCTTGAACGTGATCCAGGGATGGCCGGTTTCGAACAGCATGGTCAGCATCTTGCGCCACAACTGCGCCGCGGGGATGGTGCGGTACAGCTTGAGTTCGCCATGCGCGGCTTTCTCTTCATAACGCACATAAGCCTGCTCGAACGCAAGGCCGAATTTGTCGTGCAAATCGGGCACATCGGCAGGGGAGAACAGCGTCCAGTTGCCACCTTCCATCACGCGTTTCATGAACAGGTCGGGCACCCAGTTGGCCGTGTTCATGTCGTGGGTGCGGCGGCGGTCGTCTCCGGTGTTCTTGCGCAATTCCAGGAACTCTTCGATGTCGAGATGCCAGGTTTCCAGGTAAGCACAGACCGCTCCCTTGCGCTTGCCGCCCTGGTTCACGGCCACGGCGGTGTCGTTCACCACTTTGAGGAAGGGCACGACGCCCTGGCTTTTGCCGTTGGTGCCCTTGATGTGGCTGCCCAAGGCGCGCACCTGGGTCCAGTCGTTGCCCAGCCCACCGGCAAATTTGCTCAGCAGCGCGTTTTCCTTGATCGCTTCGTAGATGCCGTCGAGGTCGTCAGCCACGGTGGTGAGGTAGCAGCTGGAGAGCTGCGAGCGCCGCGTTCCGGCATTGAACAGTGTGGGAGTGCTCGACATGAAGTCGAAGCTTGACAGCACTTCGTAAAACTGGATCGCGCGAGCATCACGCTCGACTTCATTGAGCGCCAGACCCATGGCCACGCGCATGAAAAAGGCTTGCGGCAGTTCGATGCGTCGGCCGTCCTTGTTGTGGCGGGTGTCTGCACGGTTGGCCAGGAAGTAGCGGTCATAAAGCGTTTGCAAGCCGAGGTAATCGAACTGCAGATCGCGCTCGGGCTTGAGCGCCGCGCCCAGGCGGGCGAGGTCGTATTGACCCAGGCGCTCGTCGAGCAGTTCCAGGCAGACGCCTTCCTTGATGAACTGCGGGAAATATTCGGGGTAGCGTGCGGTCATGTGCTCCTGCACCACATCGTCGCCAAGCACATCCCTGCGGATGGTGTGCAGCAGCAGTCGCGCAGTGGCCTTGGCATAGCCGGGATCGCTCTCGATCAGGGTGCGCGCAGCGAGAATGGCGGCCTTGTAGACCTCGATCAGCGGCACGCCGTCATACAGGTTGCGCTCGGTCTCGCTCAAAATCGGCTCGGCCTTGACATCGGCACCAAGATTGGCACACGCCGAACGCACCAAAGCCCCCAGCGCGGCTTGGTCGAGCGGTCGTCGCACGCCGTCGTCCGTGACATGCAGGACCTGCGTCGCCGGGGCGGCGGCTTCGAGCTTGTGCTTGGCTCGTTCCTGGGCGCGGCGCTCGCGGTAGAGCACGTAGGCACGCGCGACTTCGTGGTGACCCGAGCGCATCAGCGCGAGTTCGGCGTGGTCCTGAATGTCTTCGATGTGAAAGGTGCCGCCACTTGGCCTGCTGCGCAACAGGCCACGCACCACTGCCTGGGTCAGGTCCTCAACCTGCTGGCGCATGCTCGCCGAGACGGCACTCTGCCCGCCTTGCACGGCCAGGAAGGCTTTGGTCATGGCCACTTGAATCTTGGCCGGTTCGAACGCCACCACGGCGCCATTGCGGCGGATGATTTTGTAGTCGACAAAGGTTTGTTGATCGGGAGCTTCAGGACCGGCCGTTAGCCGGACCATGGCGGTCAGCGAGTCGGTGCCAATGGGGTTGGATGTCAAATTCACGCGGGTTCTCCTGGGCAGTGTTCGGACGCTCGCCCTTGCAGCCGTGATCGCGGATGGTGCCGAGGCCGCGATGCCGCAAGGTTGAAGCGATGGGCCATGGCGGGATGCTGATGGGTCGCCGTTGGGTTGCCTCGTGCTGGCGATCCGGACGCTTTCAAGCCGAACATCCGACGGATTCACCCAGCACAAACCAACGTTGCCGATCAGCACACGCCGCTCTTGCAGGCACTATATCTAGCGTTGGGATGGATGGCAAGGCCCTACAGTTAGTGTCCTGCGCATGCACAGCTAGGCCACAGGCAATACACAGGGTTTACACCGTTTGTCCACAACCCGGGATCAGGCCCGGCGGGTGGATGGCCGTGTCAGCTCTCGAGCGCCGGGAAGCTCGACAGGGCCAATGCGCTGGCGCGGTGCAGGGCAGGCCAGTCGAAGCAAGGACCGGGGTCGGTCTTGCGTCCGGGCGCGATATCGCTGTGCCCGGCGAGCGACTGGATCGGGTAAGCCTGCAGCAAGGCTCCGACCAGAGCAGCGAGACTGTCGTATTGAGCCGGCTCGAACGGCACCGAGTCGGTACCCTCGAGTTCGATGCCGATGCTGAAATCGTTGCAGTGGCTGCGCCCGTGAAAACGGGATGCTCCCGCATGCCAGGCGCGCTGGTCGCACGAGACGTATTGCAGCAAGCTGCCGTCGCGCCGAATGAAGAAATGGGCTGACACGCGCAGGCCTTGCAGTGCGGCAAATTCCGGCTGGTTCTGGGTGTCCAGGCTGCCGAGAAACAGGGCATCGACGCAAGCGGTGCCGAACTTCCCGGCAGGCAGGGAGATGTTGTGCAGGACCAGCAGTTCGGCACGCATGCCCTCGGGTCGTGCATCGCAATGGGGCGACGGCCGGTGCCCCGCATAGCGGTACCAGCCCTGCTGGAACAGAGCATCAACGCATGCCATCGTAGGGATCCGGATCAGCGTGATCGTCGCGAATTTGCAGGCGCTCCATGCGGTAGCGGATCTGCCGCAGATTCAGACCCAGCAGTTGTGCCGCGGCGGTGCGATTGAAGCGGGTGCGGCGCAAGGCTTCCAGCAACAGATTGCGCTCGATCTGGTCGAGATAGGCCGACAGGTCCAGCGGCCACGCGGGCGCTTGCCAGGCGGCCTGTCCCATCTGGGCTGAAGCGGCATCCAGGCCAGCCGTCAACGGCGGCTTGCGCCCGAAACCGGGGTCGCCGGAGCGCTGCGGGTGCATGCCCGAGAGCGACGGCGTCGCCTGCTGGGGTGGCATCGGCGCGGCCTCGGCCGGGGCGTCCAGATCGTTCGCGCCGATGAGGTCGCTGGCGGCCAGCGCCGTGGCACGATGCAGCAGGTTTTCCAGTTCACGCACATTCCCGGCAAAAACATACAGGCGCAACTGCTGCAGCGCCTGGGGGCTCAGGCGCAGGCCGGGACGTTCGTGCTCCCGACGAATGCGCCCCAGCAGAGCCTCCACCAGCAGGGGCAGATCGTCCAGTCGCGCACGCAAGGGCGGCAACGTGACGCCGATGACATTGAGCCGGTAGTACAGATCCTGCCGAAACGTGCCTTCGGCGACACAGCGCTGCAGGTCACGGTGGGTCGCGCTGACCAGTCGCACGTCGACTGGGGTTTCCGCGGTTTCGCCCAAGGCGCGAATCTTGCGCTCTTGCACCGCGCGCAACAGCTTGGCCTGCATCGACAGCGGCAGCTCGCCAATCTCGTCCAGAAACAGCGTGCCCCCGGCGGCCGCCGAGAAAAACCCCTCGTGCGACGCCATCGCCCCCGTGAAGGCTCCCTTGCGGTAACCGAAAAATTCCGCCTCGAGCATGTGCTCGGGAATGGCGCTGCAATTCACCGGAACGAAAGGGCCTGCAGCCCGGTTGCTGAGTTCGTGCACGGCGCGCGCGGCCAACTCCTTGCCGGTGCCCGACTCGCCGTGGATCAGCACAGGCGCCATGCCGCGCGCACTGCGTCGCAAGGTGTCCTTCACCGCCTGCATGGGTGCCGACTCGCCCACCATGGCCTGCAGCGCGGTGCGCTGCAGGTCTTGCCCCTGTGCTCCGGTGGACTGGCCCTGAACCAGGGCGGAGCGCACCACTTGGCGCAACTGCCGCAAGTCCACGGGTTTCGTGAGGTAGTCGAATGCGCCCATCTTGAGCGCCTGCACCGCCACCGCCGCATTGCCATAAGCCGTGGCCATGATGATGCGTTCACCGCGCCGCTGCGCCGTCGACCAGGCCAGGATGTCGAGCCCCTCGCCATCGGGCAGGCGCATGTCGACGATCGCCACGTCGAAGCGCTGCTGCTCCATGCGGCTGCGCGCCTCTTCGACGCTGGCAACTTCGTCGACCTGCCAGCCCTCGCGCACCAGCGTCAGGGTGTAGAGCTCGCGCAGATCCGGTTCGTCGTCGACCACCAGGATGCGGATGGGTGCTGCGGGTTCGGGCATGGTGCGTGGCACTCGCGGTCAGGATGTTGCTTCGTTCGGCGTCGAGCGTGCAGTCGGCGTCCACGGATCGGTGGCTGGACGCATCAGGCCTGTACCACTGCAGACGGTTGGCCCGGGGCCGTTGATGCGCAGATGACGAATTCGCCGAACGCCTTGGGCTCGTGTTCGCGCCGGACCCGGTACTCGAGCCGCGCCCCGTAGCGCGAGCACAACTCCTGAGAAATATACAGACCCAAACCGGTACCCCGGCTGTCTGTGGTGAAAAAGGGTTCGAACAATTGCGTGCGCAGGACGGGGGCAACCACCGGACCGTCGTTGGCCACGCTGAGTTCGCGCACCCTCCGCACCCCGCGCAGACGAATGCGGATCGCGCCCTTGCGATGGCTGGCAAAGCGGCGCGCGTTGCCGAGCAGGTTGACGAGCACGCGGCGCAAGTGCAGCGGGTCGAAATCCAGCGTTGCGTCGGCGTCGTCGGCCAGCAGCGCGACGCGCCCTGGAGTGTCGTGGTCGAATTCGGCCACCAACTCGAGCAGCATGCGCATGGGCTGCAGTGCAATGCCCTCGCGCGCTGTGGACCTCCCGAGGTCAAGCACGTCCTCGACGATACGGTTGAGCCGGTCGACGTTTTGGGCAATCAAGGCCGACATGCGCTCGCGCTGCGCCTGGCTCAAGTCAGGCTCGGCAGCGAGTTGATTGGCCTGGGCGATCGCACCCAACGGATTGCGAATTTCGTGCGCGACCCCGGCCACCAGCCGTCCCAGCGCGGCCAATTTGTCTTGTTGCAACTGATGCGTGATCTCACGCAGATCCTGCATGAACACCACATAGCCGAGCCCGCCCGGCAGTTGGCGCAAAGCCTGCACCCGGGCTTGCACGCGAAGGCCGTCGGCACCTTCGAAGGTGACCGGCGCTAACGCCAGGCCCGAAGCGGTGTGCTGGTGCACGGCATCGGCCAGCACACGAGCGCCGGGATAGGTGCTCAGGCCGATCTGCGCAGCACCTGGCTGTTGCCGATCATCCAGTCCGAGCATGCGCACAGCCGTTGGGTTGGCTGTTTCCACCCGCAGATCGGCGTCGAGCACCAACACGCCATCGGGTTGCTCCAACAGCACATGGCGGTTGATGGCCAGTTGCCGGCCGGCGCGAATATCGCTCAGGCGAGCGCGCTGCTCCTGCCGTACCAGGCGCTGCGAAAGTTGCCAGGCCAGCACACCCATGGCGAAATAGGCTGCGCCGACAAAACCAGCGCCCAGAAACTGTGGGTCGGCCATGCCGCCACTGCCTGACAGCATCCACAGCGCCTGCAACAACAGGATCAGCGACACCGACGCCGCCGTGGCCAACGTGAAGCGCAGGGTGCCGTAAACGCCGGCGGCCAGTACCGGCAAGGTGTAGCTCAAAACGAATTCGCGCGAGGGTTGCCCAGCAAGGGACTGCAACACCGCATAGACAACCAAATCGGCAAGCACCGCAAGCAGGACCTGCCAGGCAAAACCACGCGCCGTGCTCAAGCTGACAACGAGTTGGGTCAGCACCAGGATCACATAGCCCAGAGCGATCCAGATTCCCGGGCCGACCTGCAACTGCGGGCTGCGCCCTCGATCCCATGCCACCAGCACGAACCATCCCAGCAGGATCAGACCCATGAGCAATCGAGCTCCGCCCAGCACGCGAAAAGCGCGCAAGCGCTCGTGGCTCGGCACGGCACCGGAGATCAGGCGATGGATCAATGCGGCCGGCTGGGATGCGTTTGGGACCGCTTGCGAAAAAGCGAAGCCGCTATCGGCTTCAGCACCATGCCTGCGTGATTCAGCCCAGGCGGGCATGGTCGGAGCAACAGTAGGGTTGGTCGCCCTTCCACACACAACGGCTTTGCGGCACATGCACGCCGCAGTGCCGACAGGCATGCATGGGCTCGGGTGCCGGCAGTTTGGTGGGCTTGCGCCCCCCGGGGGCCGAGCGTTGTTGCTGGCCTTTTTTGTACAGCATCAGCCCGACGATCACCACCACGAAGAGAACGAGATATTTCATCGGTGCAGGATGACCTGGAGGACGAAGCGCGAGCCGACATAACTCAACAAGAGCAGCGCCGAGCCCGAAAACAGCCAGCGAAGGGCCTGGCGCCCGCGCCAGCCCAGCACGCCCCTGCCCAGCAGCAAGACGGCAAACAGCAACCATGCGGCAACGGCGAAAATGGTCTGGTGGTTGAGTTCGAACGCATGACCGAACAAGGTCTCGCTGAAACTGACGGCAAAGATCAGCGAGGCCGTCAGCATCACGAAACCCAAAGCAGCCAGCCGGTAGGTGATTTTCTCCAGCGTCAGCAGAGGCAAGGCGGGGCCGAGACCGGCCAATGTGGGTTTGCGCCGGTGCAAGGCACGCTCCGCAGACCAGAGCATGACGCCATGCAAGACCGCGGCACCAAATAAACCGTAAGCGGCTATGCCCATCGCCCAATGCAGGGAGAAGGCCATGCCGGCGCCGGCAGGCGCCAGGCGGTCACCCGGGAAAAACCAGGTGAGCAACAGGGAAGTTGCCGCAAGTCGGCAAATCCAGGCGCGCAAGCCCTGCAACGGGTAGTACAAGCTTTCCACCCAATACACCGCGGCGACCAGCCAGAACGTGAGCGACAAAGCCGGAGCAAAGCCAAAATCGGGATCATGCAAACCCTTGAGCACCAGCACGAAAGTGCCAGCGTGCGCAAGCCAGGCGAGCAGCATCGCGAGGGTGGCTGCGTCGCGGTACCAGAGCATGCCGGACGCACCGACTCCGGCCATCTGCGGTTCGCGCGGGCGAGCCAGGAAAGAGGCCAGCAGGTAGAGGACGAAGGCGGCAGCGTTGACTAAAATCCACATGAATCGAGTTTAACCGAGGGGCATGCCTGTTTGGCCCGCCATCAGCATGCCGTCA
>JAJZDV010000093.1 GCA_021846025.1 Pseudomonadota bacterium | reverse complement strand
CCACGCTTCTCGGCCTTGGCGCGACCGCGCAGGCACAAGCCGCCACTCTCACCGTCTATGGCGCGATGGGCTACGACCAGCATGTGGTGCAAGCCTTCACGCGGGCCACCGGCATTCCCGTCAACCTCATTCACCTCAGCACCGGCCCGCTGTTGGCGCGGGTGCAGGCCGAGAGCGGCAACCCGCAGTGGGACGTGCTCTGGATGGACGGCAACCAGGCGATGCAGACCTTCGCTCAGCAAGGCCTGCTGCAGTGCGGCTGGGCGCCGGCCGTGCGCTACACCGCGCTGGGCCGGCAACTCCTGCCGCCCAGCCGTTGCTGGCAGCCGGTGGGCGTGACCTATGCCGGGGTCATCCTCTACGACCCCAAGGCCATCGCCCCGGCCGATTGGCCCAAGAGCTGGGCCGATCTCGCCAAGCCCGCACTGCGCGGCAAGGTGGGCATGGACAACCCGGCCATCTCCGGCCCCACCTATCCGCTGGTGGCGGGCCTGCTGCAAGACTTGGGGGACAAGCCGGGCAAGGCGTATTTCGAGCGTCTCAAAGCCAACGGCTTGAAGGTGTTTCCCACCAACAGCGTGACCCTGCGGGCACTGCAGTACGGCCAGATCGACGCCGCCGTGGTGCAAAGCTCGGCGGCCATCGGCTTCCTGCACGAGATGCCTGCGCTGCACATCGCCGCGCCGGCACCGGCTACCGTGCTGCCGTCGGATCTGGCCATCGGCAAACAGGTGTCGGGCACGCTGCAGCAGCAGGCGAGGCGCTTCGTGCAATGGGTGCTGTCCCGCGCCGGGCAGACCGCGATGCAGCAGGGCGACGTCGATGCCGACTCCAACGACCTGCCCCTGATCGACGGCGTCGCCGCGCTGCCCGGCCTGAAGCGGCTCGGCACGGTACAGCCGCTGGTGCTGGACCCGGCGCAGTGGGGGCCACAGGAGCCGCGCGTGATCGACTGGTTCACCGCGCACATTGCGCGTTGAACCCAGGCGGCACACGATGACGACCCGCCCGCTCCGCCTCCCAACTTCCCCCGCACGAGGCAGGGGAAAAAACGCGGCTGCGCCAGCCGGCTCACCTCCCCACGCGTGGGGAGGATCGGGGTGGCGAAAGTCTTGTCCGCACCATCCCACCGCCCCCATGCCACAAACCCGCGCCACGCCAGGGTCTCCCCGCGAGGCAGGTCCATGAGCACACAGCACTCCGGAGCCATCTGGCCAACCCAATCCGTGGCAAAGCAGGCCGACCGCCTCCAAGCCATGCGCGCAGTCACCCGGCGCTGGGCACGGCGTCTGGGCCTGCTCTTCGCTGCCGCCGTGTTCGTCGCGCTGTGGGCCTATCCCCTGCTGGGCTTCTTGTTCACGGCGCTCTTGCCGCATGTCCTGCAAGGTGATCTGCGACCAACGCTTGCCCCGCTGCGCCACGCCTTCCACGGCTATGCACTGCATGCGCTGTGGAACTCGCTGTGGGTGGCGCTCACCGTGGGCGTGCTGTCGCTGCCTTTCGGCCTGTGGTTGGCCTGGCTGCGCGAGCGCACCGATCTGCGCGGACGCGGCTGGATCGAAGCCGGGGCGTGGCTGCTGCTCATCTTCCCGGACTTTTTCCTCGCCTCCGGCTGGATGCTGCTGGCCGCGCCCATCGGCCCGCTGGCGGCCTGGCCCATGGCCTTGCACGCCGCGCAACGGCTGCTGGGCCCGGTGGGCATCATCCTCACCCTGACCCTCAAGGTCGTGCCCTATGTGTTTCTGGTGACACAAGGCAGCCTGCGCCACAGCAGCGCCGCGCTGCAGGAAGCCGCGCGGGTGCACGGCCTGTCGCGCTTGCGGCGGCTGCGCCTGGGGCTGGCCGCGCTGCTGCCGGCACTGGCCGCCGGCTTCGCCATGGCCTACGCCGAGTCGCTGCGCAACTTTGCGGTCGTGGCCACGCTGGGCGCGAGCAGCGGCTTCACCATGGGCACGTATGCCATCGATCAGGCGGTGAACGGCATGCCGCTGAACTTCCCCTTGGCGGCGGCCACGTCCTGGCTGCTGCTGGCGCTGGTGCTGCCCGCACTGGTGCTGCAAAGCCGCGTGGGGCGGCGCGCCCGCCAGCATCAAACCCTGGGTGCCAAGCACCGGCCCGCGGCGCGGGTGCGGCTGCAGGCCAGCCATCAACTGCTGCATGGCGCGCTGCTGCTGGCGCTGGCCGCATTCGCCCTGGCACTGCCCACCTTCGCCGCGCTGGGCATGGCGTGGCCGAAGGCCGGCTGGGCGCCGATTGCCGCGTCGCTCCCTCCATTGCTTGCCGCCATCCGCTATTCGCTGCAACTGGCGCTGGTGGCGGCCAGCCTGACCGTGTGCATCGCCCTGCCGATCGCCTGGCTGATTGCCCGCCCGGGGCGGGTGGGCCGCATGCTCGACGTCACCCTGCTGGCGATGATGGCGCTGCCGCTCATCGTGCTGGCGGCCGCCTACCTGCAGGCCTACAACCAGTCCTACGCGCCGCTGTATGGCGGCAGCCTGCTGCTGGGCATGGCTTATGTGGCACTGGCGGTGCCGGCCACCAGCCGGGTTCTGCTGGGGCCGGTGGCGCAGTTGCACCGCTCGCTGGCCGACGCTGCGCGGGTGCATGGGCTGACGCGCACGCAAACCCTGCGCCATGTGCATCTGCCGCTCCTGGCCGGGCCGCTGTTCTACGCCTGGCTGCTGACGGTGCTGTCGATTGCGTTCGAGCTGCCCGCCTCCGAATTGCTCTACCCCGCCGGCCACCCACCGCTGGCGGTGGCGCTGCTGCAGTACGCCGGCGGCTTCCAGTTGCACCAGCAGGCACGCCTGCAGGTGCTGGGCATGGCCGTGCTGCTGGCCTTTGCCCTGCTGGCGCGGTGGGCGTATCAGCGTCTCACCCCTGTGGCCTGGCGACAACTTGGCACGCTCTGAACCATGACGCTGTTGCACATCGACTCCGCGCGCAAGCGCTTCGGCGCGACCATCGCGCTGCACGACGTCAGCCTGCAATTGCAGGAAGGCGAGATCCTCTGTCTGCTCGGCCCGTCCGGGTCGGGCAAGACCACGCTGCTGCGCCTGGTCGCCGGACTGGAGCGGCTGGACGGCGGCAGCATGCGCCTGGACACCACCGTGGTGGACGCGGCGCACGGCCCCTTCCTGCCGCCGGAGCAGCGGCAACTGGGCATGGTGTTTCAGGACTACGCGCTGTGGCCCCACCTGAGCGCCCTGGACAACGTCGCGCTGCCCCTGCATCGCTTGGGGCGCAAGCCATCGCGCGAGCGCGCTCGCGCCATGCTGGCCGATGTGGGGCTGGCTGACCTGGCTGACCGTCATCCGCATGCCCTGTCAGGCGGGCAGCAGCAGCGCGTGGCGCTGGCGCGTGCGCTGGCGGTGCGGCCCCGACTCTTGCTGTGCGACGAGCCACTGTCCAACCTCGACGCGGGCTTGCGTGAGGAGCTGCGCGACCTGATTGGCCGCGTGGTGCGCGAGCACGGCATCAGCGCCCTCTACATCACCCACGACCACCGCGAGGCGCTGGCCCTGGCAGACCGCGTGGGCGTGATGGCGCAGGGCCGCCTGCTGCAACTGAGCACCCCGCGCGACCTGCTGCGGCATCCCGCCACGGCGTTCGTGGCGCGCTTCACCGGCGCGCTTGGAGCCTGGCCGGTGCGCCTGCTGGCGGGCCGTCTGCAGGCGCCCTGGGGTGAGGTGGCCGCAAGCCCTGCTCAAGCGCAGCAGCCCGACGGCGAATACACCCTCTACCTGCGCGCCTCGGCGCTGCATCTGTCACACGCCCACTTCAGCGGCGACACACCGTGCTGGTCAGCGCAGGCACGCGTGCTCGGCCACCTCGCCGTGGGCGAACACGCCGAACTGCGCATCGACCTGTTTGGCGTGCCGTTGCGCCTGCCCGTACCGGACGCGCGGCCCGAGGCGCTGCGCCAAGCGGCGGGCAGCACCATCACCCTGCGCATCGCCGCGGCGCAGGCTTTGCTTTACCCCGCGACGGCAACAACCGAGGAACTGGCTGGATGAATGCAACCCAATGGGGCGGGATGACCGCCGTCTTCCTGGCTTCCGCCGTCGAGTGGGTGGAGGCCTTCACCATCGTGCTGGCGGTGGCGCTGTCCATCGGCTGGGCACGCGCCGCCGGAGCCGCCGCTGCGGCCTTGGCCGTGGTCGCAGCGCTCATTGCCGTGACCGGCGCGGGGCTGAACGTGGTGCAGGCCGACATCCGCATCATCCGCGCCGCCATCGGCCTGTTCCTGCTGCTGTTCGGCCTGCGCTGGTACGTGAAGGCCATCCGCCGCTACGCCGGCCGCACCAAGCTGCACGACGAAGCGAACGAGTTCGCGCAAGCGCGCGAAAGGATCGACCATGCCGAAACCCGCGTCGCCTGGGCGGTGGCCTTCAAAGGCGTGCTGCTCGAAGGCCTGGAGGTCTGGCTGCTGGTCGTGGCCCTGGGCCGCTCCATCAGCTACCGCCAGGCCGCTGGGAGCGCCATGGCCGCGCTGCTGGCCGTCATCGCCGTGGGTCTGGTGCTGCGCAAGCCGCTGACCCAAGTGCCGGAGAACACTCTCAAGTTCACCGTCGCCTGCGCCCTGCTCGCCTTCGGCACCTTCTGGAGCCTGGGCGGCCTGCTCGACGAAGCCAAGGTCTGGCCCTTGGGCGATGCCACGCTCCTGTTGCTGTTCACGGTTTACGCGGTGGCCGGGCGGCTGTCCGCCTTCAAGCTGCGCGTGCCGCAACTCGCCACACAGGGAGCGCGTCCATGAGAAAAATCTTTCAGCTCGTTGTTGGTGACGCCCGCAATGTCGCCTCGGTCATGCTGGCCGTGGCGCTGGCGTGGATCGTTGCGCCATGGATGCCGTCCGCCAGCGGCTGGGTGTTGGTGGCGGTGCTCGTCGCCGCGGCGTTCTGGCAGGCGACTTGACTCCGTGCTCCCCGGAGTTCGGCGGTTCGAGCCGGACATGAGCCGAAGTCGTTCATCTGCGTCCAGATGCAGCAAAGGGTTGGCGCCGCCTTTGGCGAAGTGCGAGCGGTGGCACGTCTTGACCCGGATGGCAGCAACCCGATGCAACGGGCGCGGTTCCATCGCCAGGGTTCGGGCCGGCGCCGCGGGGCAAAACCACCATCCGGACGCGCGTCATCCATGCGCCGCCTTGATCTGCGCCGACCACTGCTGCAACTCCACCAGCGTCACCGGTGCCAGGCCACCCGCCGTGGCGGTGGTGTTCCACACTTCGATTTCGGTGGGGTGATCGGTGCCGATGGCGAACGGGATGACGGTCGGCCAGTCGACGGTTGGCCCGGCGGTCTGGAACTCCAGCGGCGACAGCGCCGGCGGCGAGGCGGCCTGTGCCTGGGCGTCGAGCGCCTGGAACTCGGCGTAATCCTGCGTTTCGGTGCTGAGGATGGGGTCGTCCAGATCGTGGTTGGCCAGCACCGCGCGCGTGCCCAGCGCCTGACGGAACTGCTGCATCACCTGGATGGCGAAGGCGCTGCCGCCGTCGCCGGCGCTGTCGAACACGGTGGGGTTGAAGGTGTAGTCCAGCGGTGTCTGCTGCCAGGCGGCGTAGTCGTTGGGGGCATCGGACAGGCATTGCTCCATCTGTGCAGCGCTGAAGCCGGCGTTGGCCAGGACCTGCTGATTGCTGGCACTGCCGGGGACGACGAAGGGTTCGGCCGTGATCGATGAGCACGCCGAAATGGCCACCTCGCCCATCTGTGCGTGAGCGTCGTACACGGAGGCCAGGTGCTGCTGCAACTGCGTCCACAGTGCGCTGTAGGCAGGGGTCCAGAAGTCGGGAACGACCGCGCCGTTGCCGCTGCTTTCGGTGAGCGTCACCGAACCCACCTGCTGCATCACCCAGGCCGGGGTGTTGGGGCCGGCGAAAATGCGCAGCTTGCCCACCAGCGGCGTGCTTGGGTACTGCGCGTTGTAGGTGGCGATGTTCTGCAGCGCGGCGTCGATGACGCTGTCGTCGAACACTCCGGGCTGCGGTTCGAGTTGCGCCCAGGTGGCCTGGATCACGGCAGCGACATACACGCCGGGATGGGCGTTGGCCTCCAGCAAGCGGTTCTGCGGCAGGCCGCCTGCGGTGCCCACCCAGCTCTCGTCGCCCATGGTGACCAGGCCGATCAGGGTGGGCTTGATGGTCCCTGCTGCCGCCGTGGGGCTGCTGGACGAGGGCGGCGCCGGCGAGCTGCCGCCTCCGCCGCAGGCGCCCAGCCAGGCCGTGCACGACAACGCGATGGCCAGGAGCACGGCGCGCGTCGCCCGCAGCATGCGGGGTGGGGAGGCTGCAACCATGGCATGCTCCTGCGGACCGGGGGTGGAATGCAGCCAGCAACGGCACGCCGCAGCCCCATGCCGACAGGCGGGCCTGAGGCCGATGCAAAAATTTGCAACAACCCCGGAATCGGAGCTCCGGGCAAGCCGTGGCCATCGCGCAGGGCAGGGCTCGGAACACCGATGCGGTCGGCATCAACCGCGCCGGCGAACCGCTCGTCGCCCTGCCGAATGCAAGCTGGCCGGGCGCATCGCCACGACCACCGGCCCATGCGTCGCCGAACTCGGACCCTCGCAGCGTCGAACCGGGCTGGACCAGACCAACCCCGCTTCACTTCACCCCCGCATCACCCCCGCATCAGCCGCATGAACTCGTCGCGCGTGCGGTGGTCCTCACGGAAGCAGCCCAGCAGCGTGCTGGTCACCATGCTCACCCCGCGTTTGTGCACGCCGCGGGTGGTCATGCATTCGTGGCTGGCTTCGATCACCACGCCCACGCCGATGGGTTGCAGCGTGTCGTGGATGCACTGGGCGATTTGCGCCGTCAACTTTTCCTGCACCTGCAGGCGCCTGGCATACGCGTCCACCACCCGCGCCAGCTTGCTGATGCCGACCACGCGGTTGCGCGGCAGATAACCCACGTGCGCGCGACCGATGATGGGCGCCATGTGGTGCTCGCAATGGCTCTCGAACTCGATGTTGCGCAGCACGATGATCTCGTCGTAACCGGCCACCTCCTCGAAGGTGCGCGCCAGATAGGCGGTGGGGTCCTGCGCATAGCCGGCGAACCATTCCTGGTAGGCCTTGGCCACACGCCGAGGGGTGTCGCGCAGGCCTTCGCGCGACGGGTCGTCGCCGGCCCAGCGCAGCAAGGTGCGGATGGCGGCTTCGGCCTCGGTCTGGGTCACGGGGGTGGGGTCGGTCGTGGGTTTCATGCAGGGTTTGAAGGCTTTGGTGCCTGGCGGCCGATCGCGCTGTGCCGCGCGGGCCAGGGCATCCTGTCTGGGTTGGCTTCAGTTTAGGGGGCTTTCCGAGATGGTTCAGGCACAGGCCGTTTCGACCTTCCCGGCTCTGGGTGTTGCTCGTGCGCGGCACCACGTCACGGACGGCTGCGTGCCGACAGCGCATGCCTGCTGCCACCCCTTCTTTTGACACGCGGTTTACACGCGCCCGCCTACGCTTTCGACATGCCGACACACACAACGACGCACAGGCCGACACCGGCGCGTTCTTGCTCCCGTCGCGGAGGCCCGCTTGCGGGCTGCTGGCGGCGCGCACACGACGAACCCCATGGATGGACTCTGGATGGCCCTGATTCTTGCGCTCTACGCCGCCATGCTCGGCCTGGTGTGGTTTTGCGACCGCCTGCTGCCAAGGAACTGATGTGAACACCTTCGACTGGATTGGCGGCCTGGGCGCGCTGGCCCTGCTGCTGTACCTGCTGGTTGCGCTGTTTCGCGCGGAGGATTTTGGATGACTCCCGAATTCTTCGCGCTGCTGGCGGCGCTGCTGGCGGTGGTGGTCGGCGCGGCGCGCCCACTCGGGCGTTTTTTCGGCTGGGTCATGGACGGCCGCCCGGCCTGGGGACCGCTGGCGCGGCTGGAGGATGGCCTGCTGCGGCTGTGCGGCGTGCGCCGGGTCGAGATGAGCTGGCGCGCCTACGCCGTGGCGCTGATCGTGTTCAGCCTGCTGGGCACGCTGCTGCTGTACGCGCTGCAACGCCTGCAGGGCTGGTTGCCGCTCAACCCGCAGCAGTTCGGCGCGGTCAGCCCCGACTCCAGCTTCAACACCGCCATCAGCTTCGTCACCAACACCGACTGGCAGGGCTACGCCGGCGAGTCCAGCATGAGCAACCTCACGCAGATGCTGGGGCTGGCGGTGCAGAACTTTCTCTCGGCGGCCTCGGGCATTGCCGTGGCCTTCGCGCTGATCCGCGGCTTCGCGCGGCATTCCGCGCACGGCATCGGCAACTTCTGGGTGGACCTCTATCGCATCACCGCCTATGCCCTGCTGCCGCTGTCGCTGCTGCTGGCCGTGGCGCTGGTGAGCCAGGGCGTGATCCAGAACTTTGCCGCCGACATGCCGGTCACCACGCTGCAGGCGACAAGTTACACGGCACCCAAGCTCGACGCCGCCGGGCAGCCGGTGAACGACGCCGCCGGCCAGGCGGTGCGGCAGACGGTGACGGTGGCGCAGCAAACCCTGCCGATGGGGCCGGTGGCCTCGCAGGAAGCGATCAAGCAACTGGGCACCAATGGCGGCGGCTTTTTCAACGCCAACTCGGCCCATCCGTACGAAAACCCGAACGCGCTGAGCGATTTTCTGGAGATGGTTGCGGTGCTGCTCATTCCCGCCGCGCTGGTCTGCACCTTCGGCCTGGCGGTGGGCGACACGCGCCAGGGCTGGGCGCTGCTGGCGGCCATGGTGCTGGTGTTCGCGGTGGCCGTCACCGGTCTGGCCGCGGCCGAGCAGCAGGGCAACCCGGCCATTGCCGCGCTGGGGGTGAACCAGGCCCACGGCGTGCTGCAGTCCGGCGGCAACATGGAAGGCAAGGAAACCCGCTTCGGCATCGCCGCCTCGGTGCTGTTCGACGCGGTGACGACCACCACATCCTGCGGCGCGGTGAACGCCATGATCGACTCGTTCACGCCCCTCGGCGGGCTGGTGCCGATGGCGCTGATGCAGCTTGGCGAGGTGGTGTTCGGCGGCGTCGGCTCGGGCCTCGCCGGCATGCTGGTGTTCGCCCTGGTGGCGGTGTTCGTCGGCGGGCTGATGATCGGCCGCACGCCGGAATACGTCGGCAAGAAGGTCGAGGCCTTCGACATGAAGATGGTGTCCATCGCCGTGCTGCTGATGCCCGCGCTGGTGCTGCTCGGCACCGCCCTGGCGGTGGTGGTGCCGGCGGGGCTGGCGGGCCCGGCCAACCCGGGCGCGCACGGGTTTTCGGAAATCTTCTACGCCTTCACCTCGGCCGCCAACAACAACGGCAGCGCCTTCGCCGGACTGTCGGCCAACACGCCGTTCTACAACGGCTGGCTGGGCGTCGCCATGCTGCTCGGGCGCTTTGGGGTGATGGTGCCGACGCTGGCGCTGGCCGGCTCGCTGGCGGCGAAACAACGCATTCCCGCAGGCGGCGGCACGCTGCCCACCCATGGCCCGCTGTTCATCAGCCTGCTCATTGGGGTGCTGCTGCTGGTGGGGGCACTGAACTTTTTCCCGGCATGGGGGCTGGGCCCCATCGTCGAGCAATTGCAGCTCTGGACGTGAGAACGGCATGACACGCAAGTCCCTACCCTTGCTCGACCCCGCGCTGGTGCGCACGGCGTTGCTGGAGTCGTTCACCAAGCTCGACCCGCGGCTGCAATGGCGCAACCCGGTGATGTTCGTGGTGTATGTGGGCAGCCTGTTCACCAGCGCGCTGTGGCTGCAGGCGCTGGCTGGCCATGGCGAAGCGCCGGCCTGGTTCATCGGTGCCGTGACGCTGTGGCTGTGGTTCACGGTGCTGTTCGCCAACTTCGCCGAAGCCCTGGCCGAAGGGCGGGCGCGGGCCCAGGCCGCTTCGCTGCGCGGCATGAAGAAAACCGTGCTGGCCAAGAAGCTGGCCGCGCCGCGCTTTGGCGCCGCCTGGACGCAGGTCCCCGGCGAAAGCCTGCGGCGCGGCGACGTGGTGCTGGTGGAAGCCGGCGACCTGCTGCCCTGCGACGGCGAGGTGATCGAGGGCGTGGCCTCGGTGGACGAGAGCGCCATCACCGGCGAGTCGGCCCCGGTGATCCGCGAGTCCGGCGGCGATTTCTCGGCCGTGACCGGCGGCACCAAGGTGCTGTCGGACTGGATCGTGGTGCGCTGCAGTGCCGACCCCGGCGAGTCCTTTCTCGACCGCATGATCGGCCTGGTGGAAGGCGCCAGGCGGCGCAAGACTCCGAACGAGATCGCGCTGACCATTCTGCTGGTGGCACTGACCCTGGTGTTCCTGCTGGTGACGGTGACGCTGTTGCCGTTTTCCCTCGACGCCGTGCACGCCAGCCACAGCGGCGCTCCGGTCACGCTCACGGTGCTGGTGGCGCTGCTGGTCTGCCTCATCCCCACCACCATCGGCGCCCTGCTCTCGGCCATCGGCGTCGCCGGCATGGGGCGCATGCTGCTGGCCAATGTCGTGGCCACCTCGGGCCGCGCCATCGAGGCCGCGGGCGACGTCGACGTGCTGCTGCTGGACAAGACCGGCACCATCACCCTGGGCAACCGCCAGGCCAGCGCCTTCCTGCC